>JAUHXR010000165.1 GCA_030426845.1 Polyangia bacterium
GGATGTGCGCCTTGAGGACCCCCGCGTGGATCGTGAAGTAGTCGACCCCCTGCTTCGCCTGGTGCTCGAGGGTCGCGAGGATGGTCGCCTCGTCGAGCTCCTCGATCTTCTTGCCGAGGATCATCGAATAGATCGGCACCGTCCCGATCGGTACCGTGCTGCTCTCGAGGATCGCCTCGCGGCAGGCGTCGAGGTCGCCGCCCGTCGACAGGTCCATCACCGTGTCGGCGCCCCAGCGGACCGCCCAGCGCATCTTCTCGACCTCCTCGTCCGTCCCGCTCGAGACGGGCGAGGCGCCGAGGTTGGCGTTGATCTTGGTGCGGCTCGCGCGCCCGATCGCCATCGGGTCGAGCCGGTAGCCGAGGTGGACGCGGTTGGCCGGGATGATCATCCGCCCGGCCGCCACCTCGTCGCGCACCTGCGCGGGCGTCAGGTGCGGCTCGCGCTCGGCCACGCGCTTCATCTCCGGCGTCACGACGCCGAGCCGCGCGTGCTCGAGCTGGGTGATCGGGGTGAAGCCGGCCGGCGCGATCGCGAAGCCGTCGTCGCCCCGGCGCCAGCCGTCCGGCAGGAAGTCCCACGCCGTCTTGTCGCTCGGCGCGGGCATCCCCGGCGTGTCCGGCGAGGAGAAGGCGAGCGGCCCGCCGACGTCGGCGCGGTTCGCGAAAGAGCCGGGGCTCGTGCCCGCGCCCAGGGTGGAGGGGTTGGTCGCGCCGCGGAGCGGCAGCGTCTCGTCGAATGCGGTCATGGCTCGCCTTCCCTACGCCGGCATGATCCGGATCAGGTTCGCGGGTTCTTCTCAGCGGCCACCACGGCCGCGCCCCGAGCGATGGGCGCAAGGTAGCAGCCGGCTCCGCCGCGCGCGACGCCGTTCCGATCGCGCTCGCGCCGATCGGAGCCCGTCGTTCAGAACGCGCCGGCCGCGCCGACGACGGCGCCGCCCGGGGTAGGCGCGACGGTCGGGAGCCACGTGACCTCGGGCTCGTCCCCGGCGCCCTCGGGCTCGGGGTGCGGGCCGCTCGTGAGCTCGTAGCCGAGGAGGGCCCCGACGATCGAGAGGGCCGCGCCGGTCGCGCCGCCGATCGCGACCCCGAGGTCGAAGCCCTGCCCGGCGTAGGCGCGGTCGTCGAAGCCGCGCGGCGGCCCGTCCTCGGCGAGGCCCACCCCGATGGCCAGGCCCAGCACCACGCCGACCGCGGCGCCCGCGAGCGCGCCGAGCATCGCGCCGGCCGGCGTGCCGGTGCCGCCGTTGGCCTCGCCCGCGAGGTACACGCCGAGGGCCGCGCCGAAGGGCACCGCGACGCCGATCCCGAGCGCGCCGCCGAGGAGGATCTCGTCGAGCGTCCGCTCGCGCGCCGTGATGCCGACGGTGGCCACGCCGATGCCGAAGCCGATCGCGGCGAGCGACGCGGCGCCCACGAAGACGCCGAGCACCTCGTAGCCGAGCCTCGTCCCGTAGGGCGGAGGCGGCGCGGCGGGCTCCTCTTCAGCGTCCTCGATCGGCAGGCCCCACTCGTCGAGCTCGACGTCCGAGTCGCCGGCCCCGTCGTCGGCCCCGTCGTCGGCCCCGTCGTCGGCCTCGTCGTCGGCCTCGGCGTCGGGCTCCGGCGCGTCCGGGTCGCCCCCGTCGAGGGTCGCGTGCTCGACCATCGCGCGATCGCTCGGGTCCTCACCCTCGACGTCGGTCGGGTCTTCTTCGGAGGCCGCTTCGGAAGCCTGGTCAGGGGCGCTCTCGGCGCGGTCCTCGCCGGTCGTCTCGGTCTGCTCCGGCGGGTCCTCACCGATGGCCTGCGCGCTCGCGAGGTGGGGCGCGAGGGCGAGGGCGGCGAGAGCGAGGAGGACGGCGGAGGTGCGCATGCCCATCACGGCCGTACCACGCCCCCACCGGGCTGGCGAGCGCGGACTTCGGCTCCGACCGCGTGCGCGGCGGCCCTGGCCGCGCCACCTTTTCCCTCGATGGCTGCTCCCTCGAGCGCTGCTGCTCCGGTCGATGAGGTCCGCGTCGCGCTGTTCCCCGGCGCGCCGGTGATCGTCCGGAGCGCGCCGGTCGACGACGGGCTCGTGGCGCGGCTCACCGAGGCGGAGCGCGGGGTGGTGGCCAAGGCGAGCCCCAAGCGTCAGCGCGAGTTCGCGACCGCGCGCGCGCTCGCCAAAGACGCCCTGCGCGAGCTGGGCGTGCCGGGCTGCGATCTGCTCAACGGCCCCGACCGCGCCCCGATCTGGCCGGACGGCATCGCCGGCTCGATCTCCCACTGCGACACGCGCGCCTTCGTCGCGATCGGCAAGCGCCCGCAGATCGGCACGGTCGGGGTCGACGTCGAGCACCGCGCCTTTCTCAAGCCGGAGCTCTGGCGGCTCACCCTGCTGCCCGAGGAGATCGCCTGGCTCGAGGCCCGCCCGGTCGCCGAGCGCTCGCGGCTCGCGCTGACGATGTTCACGGCCAAGGAGGCGCTCTACAAAGCGCAGTACCCGCGCTCCGAGACCTACATGGGCTTCATGGCGCTGCGGGTCGAGCTCGCGCCGCGCGAGCCGGACCACGGCGAGGTGCGCTGCGTGTTCCAGCAGGAGGTCGGCCCGTTCCCCGAGGGCTTCGTCGCCCATGGCCGCTTCGCCCGCCTGCCGACCGGCGAGCTGGTCGCCGGCGTCCGCATGCCCGAGTGAGCCGCGCTCACCGAGGCGCTCGCGGCAGGGCGACGGTCTCGGCGACCCGGGCGGCGATCGTGGCCGCGATCACGCGACGGCCCGCGTCATTGAAGTGGCAGCAGTCGTCGTCGTAGAGGGTGCGCTCATCCGCGGCGAACAGCCGCGTCAGATCGACGAACCTCACCCCCGCCGCCTCGAGCGTGGGGACCTCGGCGAAGAGCGCGGCGTAGCCCGCGGCCGCGAGGGCCCCATAGTCCCCGTCGGGGTGGATGAAGCGCTCCCGCTCCTCCTCCGAGAACGGCTTGGTCCCCTCGAGGTACTGGTTGGGCTGGAGGAAGTGGAGATAGCGGGCCCCGTTGGCCTCGGCGAGCTGGTGGAGGAGCACCGAGGAGCGGGCCCAGACCGCCGCCGCCTCGCGCCGCGAATGGTCCTCGTCCCCCCGCACCCCCGGCCCGTGGCTCTGATAGGAGCGGTCGAGCTCGATCGCTGCGACCTCGGCGCGCCGCTGCGACAGCTGGGCTCGCGCGTAGTCGTCGAACGAAGACCAGGCCACGTTCGCGACGACGCTGAACCGCAGCGGCGACTCGCTCATCCAGCGGGCGGCTCGGTCGCGCTCCTCGCGCCAGCGGACGACCCCGGCGACCGCCCGCACGAAGTCCGGGCTCTGCACCTCGTTGACCCGTGCGTGCCACATCCGGGGGTAGGTGGGGTCGACGCCGGCACGGTGGTTGTCGTAGACCGGGAGCACGGCCTCGTTGAAGCCATCGACGTTGACGAAGACGTCCACGCGCGCGCCGGTCGAGAGCAGGTAGGTCGCTACGGCGAGCTGCTGAGGCTGCTTGAAGCCGCCCCCCGAGCCGCCGACCACGAAGGTGCGCTCCGGGTCGGCGCCCTCCGCGAGGAGCGCCTCGTGGATGTAGCGCGTGATGTTGCCCGCCACCGAGCCACCGAGCACCACGACCCGCAGCGACCCCTCGGGGCGCGGCTCGTAGAGGGGCTCCCCGAGCGGCCAGGGCTGCGACCCCTCGACCTCGTTCACGTAGGGCGGCAGGAAGCCGACGTAGGGGTGGATCGGCTCGTCGCCCATCCAGTCGGGCGCGGGCCGGGCTCGTCCCGGGAGGACCTCCTCCGCGCCGACGATCGCGGCGCGGCGGTCGGCCATGGCCTCGTAGGAGAAGCAGCTCCGCGCGGTCACCAGCCAGACCAGGGCGGCGCCCAGCTCGAGGATGAGGACGGCGAGCGACGTGCCCCCGAGGACGCGCGCCGCCTGCCGTCCCGACCGTCCATCCACCGCGACACGCTATCACCCGCCGGACCCACCGGGGGAGGAGGGCTCAGCCCCGCCGGCGGCGGAGCCAGACCGCGACGCCGAGGCCGAGCAGCGCGAGCGCGCCCGAGACCGGGAGGGTGCCCGCGCCGACCGAGCAGGAGGCGCAGCCGCCGCTCTGGCTCGGGATGCGCTGGCCAGCGCCGGGCTGCGGCTCGACGTGCTCCCCCTCGCTCGCGACGACGCTCAGCTCGGGCACGTCCTCGGCGAGGTAGCTCCCGAGATCGCCGCCGCGCGCGGCGAAGGCGAGGTTCTGGGCCGGCGCCGCGGGGGGCTCGGAGCCGCCGTTCGGGGGTCCGCCCCAGACGCCGCGGTTCGGGCTGTCGCAGGTGATCGGGCCCTCCCACGGGTGGAGGATCGCGTAGCGGCCCTGGAAGTTGTTGACCGTCGCCGGCTCCACCTCGCGCGGCATCACGCCCTCCGCGTCCGGGACGCCACGGCCGCCGACGAGGGCCGGCGCGGGCCGGAACACGAGGTCGTCTCCGAGCGCGTCGGCGGTGTAGCGGTAGTGGAGCCGCGTGAGCGTCCAGCCCCACGGGTCGCCGCCGATCGTGTCGAGCCCGAGGGTCGCGAGGTCGTTCGCGTCGAGCGTCGGCCCCGGGCACGGGTCGCAGCTCGCGGAGTCCCAGGAGTACTCGGTCACGACCGCGTTCGGGTGCTCGGCGAGCAGCCGGTCGAAGAGCGACGCGTAGAACGGGCCGAACTCGTTGCGCACTCCCTCGGTCACCCGGAGGTTGGTCGGGATGGTGACGTTGTCGTAGTTCGCGACCTCGTAGCGCTGGTTGCGGCCGAGGATGTGCACGATCAGGTCCTGGGTGCCCGCGCTGTTCACCAGGCCGAGCCGGACGGGGAGCATGAACTGCTCGGCGTCGTACTCGACGCGGAGCGGCGAGAGCAGCGCGCGGCCGTCCTGCCAGCTCGTGATCCGCGAGACGTCGACCCGCGCGACGAAGAACTTGGTGCCCTGCTCGACGTAGGGGCGGAGGACCGGCTCGGCGCCCTCGGGGATGTGGTAGCCCTCGCGCCGCAGCCAGGTGTCGAGGCCGCTCGAATCGTTGGCGCTCAGGATCACGATGTCGTACTCGCCGACCTCGAACTCCGCCTCCACGCGGACGCCGAGGTCACCGCCTTCCGAGGCCGTCTCGGCGTCCATGTCGACCCCATCCGCCATCGACCGCATCATCTCCATCGGCGGCTCGGGCGGCGCGCAGGGGTCCCGCTCCCAGTACTCGACGAGCCGCGGCGCGGCGAGGCGGTCCACCTTGTCGAAGAGCTCCGCCGGCAGGGTGTGCACGTTCTCCTGCTGGAGCACCGCGGGGACCGGGACGACCATCGCGAAGTTCTCGGGCGGGCCCTCGTAGGCGTTGCGCATCGAGAGCACGGTCCGCGTCCCGTCCCGCATCAGCACGACGAAGGTCGCCTTGTTGTAGAGCTCCTGGCCCGCGCCCCCGACGTAGAAGCCGCAGAACGCGCTCGCGCTCCCTTCGATGAGCAGCGTCGCCAGGAGCGCCGCCGCGAACGTGGTCTTCCGCATCCTCGATCTCTCCCTCTGTCCGGTCACGCCGAACGCGCGGCCGAGCCTACCAGCCCGTTGAAGAATCGACCGTGATGGATCGCGGTTGCGAGGGCGCGCCTGGGTGGCGCAGCGGGACGAGGGAATCCCGGAGGATTCTCGAGGAGCGATGCGCCGCCCAGGCGCGGGCTCCCGGCCGTGAGGCACGCGGAGAGGTTCTTCAACAGGCTGCTACACGACGCGCGAGGCCGGGGTTGGGTCTGACCGAAATGAGGGAGCGCCGGGCTGCTATCCTCACGCGCATGGACGCGCTCCCCGAGGGGCTGACGCCGCGACGGCGCACGCCGGTCTTCGACCAGGACAGCGTCCCGGCCGGGCTCCTGCGCGCGCACACCACGAAGGCCGGCGTGTGGGGGCGGATCGTCGTCCTCGAGGGTCGGCTGCGCTACCGGCTGCTCGAGCCGACCCGCCGCGAGCACCTGCTCCAGCCCGGCGTGGACGGTGTGATCCCGCCGGAGGTGCGCCACGAGGTCGAGCCCGACGGCCCGGTGCGGTTCTACGTGGAGCTCCTCGGCGAGGGACCAGCCCCCGCTTTGTGATACCGTCCGCGCGCCATGATCGGGGAGCACCGAGTCGCGATCGTGATGCCCGGGATCAACGTGGCCGCCACCCTCGCGCGGACCGTCGCGGCGATCCCCGAGGGCGTGGCCGACGAGATCATCTTCGTCGACGACGGCTCGACCGACGCGTCGGTCGCGATCGCCCAGGACCTGGGCTGCGCGGTCGTGTCGCACGCCCGGAACCTCGGCTACGGGGCGGGGCAGAAGACCGGCTACCGCGAGGCGCTCGCGGGAGGCGCGGACGTGGTGGTGATGGTGCACCCGGACTTCCAGTACAAGCCCGAGCTCGTGCCCGCGATGGCGTCGATGGTCGTCCACGGCGGCTACGACATCGTGCTCGGCTCGCGGATGCTCGTCGGCGGCGCGCTCAAGGGCGGCATGCCGCGGTGGAAGTGGGTGGTGAACCGCGGCCTCACGACGTTCGAGAACGCGATGATGGGCGCGCGCCTGAGCGAGTACCACACCGGCTACCGGGCGTTCTCGCGGCGCGCGCTCGAGCAGCTCCCGCTCGCGGGCAACCGCAACGACTTCGTGTTCGACAACGAGACCCTCGCCCAGGCGATCCACTTCGGCCTGCCGATCGGCGAGATCTCGTGCCCCGCGAACTACTTCGACGAGATGCAGACCATCACGTTCCTGCCCGGCATCCGCTACGGGCTCGGGTGCCTCTCGACCGCGGGCCGCTTCGTGAAGCACCGGCTCGGCGCGTCGGACGCGATGCTCGACCCGGCCGGGCCGACGGTCCGCGACTGGACCGAAGGGGTGCGCCGATGAACGACCCGATCGCGGTCATCGGGCTCGGCTACGTCGGCACGGTGGTCGCGGCGTCGGCCGCCGCCAAGGGCACGGTCGTCCACGGCGTGGATCGGCGCGAGGCGCTCGTCGAGGCGCTCGGGCGCGGCGTCGCGCCGATCCCCGAGCCCGGCCTGCCCGAGCGGCTGGCCCGTGCCCAGATGCAAGGCACCCTGCGGTGCACCACCGACCTCGCGGCCGCGGTCCGCGCGAGCCGGGCGTCGCTCGTCTGCGTGGGCACGCCGGTGGGCGAGGACGGGCAGCTCGTCGAGGACGACGTGCTCGAGGTTTGCTGCGAGGTGGCGAAGCACGCCGAGGGCCCGCACACGATCGTGATCCGGAGCACCGTGCCGCCGGGCTGCTACCGGCGCGCGCTCGCCGCGATCGAGGGCGCGCTCGGGCCGGGTGAGGTCGGCGCGCGGATCGGGCTCGCGCTGAACCCGGAGTTCCTGCGCGAGGGCAACGCGATCCGCGATCACGAGGATCCGGAGCTCGTGGTCTACGCGAGCGAGCACGACGCGGCGGCGGCGTGGCTCGAGGGCTTCTACGCGGAGCACGCGGCGCGCGCCCACCGCACCGACCCGTCGAGCGCCGAGGTGCTCAAGCTGGTCAACAACGCGTGGCACGCGCTCAAGGTCGCGTTCGCCAACGAGGTCGCGCGCGTGACCCGGCCGCAGGGCGTCGACCCGTTCGCGGTGATGGAGCTCCTCTGCCGGGACACCAAGCTCAACACGAGCTCCGCCTACCTGCGGCCCGGCCTCCCGTTCGGCGGCGCATGCCTCGTCAAGGACGTCGCCGCGCTCGAGCGCCACTCGGCCGAGCACGCGGTCGACGCCCCGCTGCTCGGCTCGATCCTCCGCTCCAACGAGGCCCACCTCGACTACCTCGTCGCCGCGGTCCTCGCGCACGCCCCCAAGCAGGTCGCGATCGTCGGCGTCGGCTTCAAGCCGGGCGCGAGCGACGTGCGCGACAGCGCCCCCGTGCGGCTCGTCCACCGACTCCTCGACGCGGGGGTGCACGTGAGCGTGTCCGACGCCGCGATCCTCGACGCGACCGTCCCGCCGCTCGGCATCGACGCGCTGCGCGCCGCGCTCGGCGACCCGCGCGCCCACGCCGCGCCGGACGTCGCCCACGCGGCCGCCGGGGCCGACGTGATCGTGGTGGGCCATCCGTCGCGCGCGGACCGCGAGGCGCTCGTCGCCCTCGCCCCCGACGTCCCGATCCTCGACGCGGCCGGCGAGCTCAGCCGCAAGCTCAGCGACGAGGAGCGCGCGGCCCTCGCGCCCGTGGTGGTGCTGAGCCGTGGGTGACCCGCGCATCCTGATGGTGCCGACGCACCCGGGGGTGCAGTACCACTTCTGCCGGACCGGCCTGCGGATCGCGTTCCTCGGCCACTGGGACCAGTTCCACTACTGGCGCCCGCGCCCTTCGAACGTCGAGAACCTGCTGCCGCGCTTCGAAGACGCCCACCTCGAGCTCGGCCCGAGCGACTACGCGCGCCTCCTCGACGAGGTCGGCTACCCGGACGGCTTCGATCTCGCGTGGCTGATGTTCAACTGGCAGGTGAAGCTCTTCTGGGACCGCCCGGGCGACAAGCTCTTTCGCGTCGCCAAGGTCGCCGAGCTCGAGCGCGACGACTGGGCGCGGCTGCTGGAGCGCGACGACTTCTCGGTGGTCAGCTTCTACCCGAACACCGTCCGGTGGCTGAAGGAGACCTTCGGGGTGGACGTGCCCTACGTGCCGCTCGGGCTCGACCCGGAGGTCTACGCCCCGGCGACGGGCGAGGACGGGAACATCCTCAGCATCATCCACAGCTACCGCGACCGTGGCTGGCACTACGCGGCGTGGTGCGAGGCGACCGAGGGCCTGCCGCTGCTCCACGTCGACCACCTCGATCCCGACCAGCCGGTCTTCGAGTACGACGACCTCCAGCGGGCGCTGCGGCGCGCGCGCCTCTACCTGCACGACGGCGAGCAGGAGTACACGATCACCCTCATCGAGGCGATGATGACCGGCCTGCCGCTCGTGTCCTTCCGCATCCCCGGCATCGAGGGCTACGTCGAGCACGGGGTCAACGGCTTCATCGGCGAGACCGCGGCCGAGATCCGCGAGCACTGCCGCGCGCTCCTGAGCGACGACGCGCTCGCCGCGCGGATGGGCGCCGCGAGCCGGGCCAAGGCGATGCGCGAGTTCCACGAGGACCGCTGGCGCCAGCAGTGGCGCGCGCTCCTCGCGGGCTGACGGCCCGGGGCTACAGCTGCGGGTCGCGGCCGACGGCCGACCCGACGACCACGACCGGGGGCGGGCGCCGAATGGCCCTTGCGGGCCTGGCACGTTTCGTGGCTACTGGCGCGATCCACAACGCGCCGGGGCCCTCCCGGAGGAAAGAAGGAGCCAGGATGTCGATGATGCAGGAGTTCCGGGAGTTCGCGGTCAAGGGTAACGTGATGGACATGGCGGTCGGCGTCATCATCGGCGGCGCCTTCGGCAAGATCGTCACCGCGCTGGTCAACGGGATCATCATGCCGGTCGTAGGCCTCGCGACGGGCGGCGTGTCCTTCGCGCACCTGTTCGTCCCGCTGAACGGCGAGTCCTACGAGAGCCTCGACGCCGCGACGGAGGCGGGCGCCGCGGTGCTGAAGTACGGCGAGTTCATCCAGACGGTCGTGGACTTCACGATCGTCGCCTTCTGCATCTTCATGATGGTCAAGGCGGTGAACAACGCGAAGAAGCGCTTCGAGAAGGAGGAGGAGAAGAAGGAGGAGGCCGCCGAGCCGCCGGCTCAGGAGAAGCTCCTCACCGAGATCCGCGACCTCCTCAAGGCGCAGCAGGAGGGCTGAGCCGCCCGGCCGCGGCGCGCCCGCCCGGGGATCCCCTCGGCGAGCGTCAGCGCGCGAGCGGCCGCTCGACGGTCGAGGCGAGGCGGCTCAGCGCCGCCTCCGCGACCACCGCCACCGACCGGTGGTCGCCGTAGGCGTCCTGCGGATCGGTGGTCCCGACGAGGGTCGAGTTCACCCCGACCAGGCGACCGTGCGCGTCGAAGACCGGCCCGCCGGAGAACCCGTTGACGGTGTCGTAGGACGTCAAGAAGGGGTGCATGGTCAACGGCCCTCGCCAGGTCGCCTCGCCCTGGAGGACGACGTCGCCGACCGGGCACTCCGCGGCCAGCCCCCAGTGCTCCTGGTCGCCGTCCACGTTGCAGAGCGGGGCGCGGGCCTCGTTGCGGTCGAGCACGCGCCCGAAGCTCACCGACGGCGTCCCGAAGACCAGCTCGTAGCCGACCGCGCGCCGCCGCTCGGCGGACCGGCGCTCGGCGCGGGGGAAGCCCAGGAGGAACACCGGCTCGCCGCGCGCGGGGACCGGGCCGACCTCCCACGCGGGGAGCCCCTGGTCGTCGACCGAGAGGATCGCGGCGTCGAACGGCGCCTCCTCGTCGACCGCGACCCAGTGGTGATCGAAGTCCTCCTTGCCCGCGCGTACGCCGTGGGGCTCGAGGCTCGCGCCGGGGGACCCGTCCTCGTTCATCCGCACGATCCGCGCGCCCGGCCCGAGGCCGTGGACGCAGTGCGCGGCCGTGACGAAGCGGGCGCCGTCGAGGAAGAAGCCCGAGCAGTTGCCGAAGTGCGCGTAGCGGCACCGCTCCTCCTCGCCCTCGCCCTCGCAGGCGCGCGACGCGAGGGACGCGCAGAGCGCCTCGTTCCACGGTCGGACCCCAGGGCTGCAGTAGCGCGCCTCGAGCGCGTCGAGCTCCGCGGGGCTCGCCTCGCGCTCCCCCGACGGCAGGATCAGCTTGCCCAGCCGGACGCGGGCCCGGCCGAGCGCCGAGGCGTCGAGCGGGATCCCACGAGCGGCGAGCCAGGCGTCGTCCACCGCGGTGACGTCGTAGAACCCCTCCCACTCCGGCTCGGCGCTCGCGCGCGCGGCGGGAGCGGCGGCGGGCGGAGGCGGCGACTCCGGCGGAGGGCTCGACGCCGGCCCGCAGGCTCCCAGGACGAGCGCCGCTCCGAGCGCGGCGAGGACGCGCGCGCGGACCATCAGCTCGGCGGCCCGAAGAGGAGGGTCTGGCTCGGCGAGAGGCGCAGCACGCCGCCGTCGCACCAGCCGAGGACCGGGATGATCCCCGGGACCCCGATCGAGCGCTCGACGATGCACGCGAAGCTGCCCGCGCAGGCGTCGCCGTCGGCCCCCATGCGCACCGCCAGCTCGCACTCGGCCCAGGGGCTGCCGTCGCCGGCGCCCGCCACCGCGCCGACCTGGCAGACCCGCGCGTCGCGGACCGTCCCGGCCGCGTCGTCGCAGACCTCGACGTCCACGCAACCCAGCCCGGCCGGCTCGAAGGCGACCGTCACCCCTGCGGCCTCCACCGGGGCGCCCGCGCAGGCCGCGACCGCCGCGCGCTCGGTCTGCTCGATCACCGCGGTGAGGAGCACTCCGTCGTCGCAGACCGCGCTCCGCAGGCTGGAGCCGCCCTGGACCCGGCCGCACTCGACGTCGAAGGCGCACGGGTCACGGTGCAGCCCGCCCTCGAGCGCGACGTCGCAGTCGGTGACGGTGGGCCGGTCCGTGGTGTGGCTGGCGCCGGTGCACGCGGTGGCGAGGGCCAGGAGCCCGAGGAGGGGACGTCGCATGACGCGGCCACGCTACTGCATGGCGCGCTCGTGATCGAGCAGCCAGCGCTTGCGCGCCTCGCCCCCCGCGTAGCCGATCAGGCGGCCGCCCGCACCGACGACGCGGTGACACGGCACGACGATCGACAGGGGGTTCCTCGCGTTGGCCGCCCCCACCGCGCGCGCGGCCCGGGGCGCGCCGATCGCGCGAGCGAGCTCGCCGTAGGTCCGGGTCCGGCCGGGCGCGATGCCGCGGAGCGCGCACCAGACGCGGCGCTGGAACGCGGTCCCGCGGGGCACGTCCAGCGACAGCTCGAATCGCGATCGTCGACCGGCGAGGTAGGCGTCGAGCTGCGCGCGGGCGTCATCGAGCGCGGCCGCGTCCTCGACCCAGTCGGGATCCATCGTCAGGCCGGGGTGGCCCTCGAAGAACACGCCGCTCAGCCCGCGCTCGGTCCGGGTCAGGAGCAGCCGCCCGAGGGGGCCGTCGAGGTGCGCGAAGCGGATCGTCGTCATGGGTCTTCTCCCTCGTCTGTCGGAGCAGCGACGCCCCAGAGCGCCATCGCCGCGTAGGCCCGCCACGGGCGCCACGCCTCCGCGCGGGCGCGCAGGCCCGCCGCGTCGACCCCGAGCGCGCGACGCAGCGCGAGGTCCGAGTCCGGGAACGCGTCGGGGTCGCCGCCCGCGCGCATCGCCACGTAGGCGAGGGTCCACGGGCCGACGCCGTCGATCGCGCCGAGCCACGCCCGGTCCGAGGCTCCGTCGATCGGCAACCCCCGCTGACACTCGCGCGCGATCGCCTCGAGGGCCGCCGCCCGTCGGGCGGGCATCCCGGGGAGCGGCGACGCGGCCACGATCGCGTCGGGGCTCGGCCAGAGCCGGTCGAGCCCCGGCCACGGCGTCTCGATCGGCTCGCCGAGCGCGTCCGCGAGGCGCCCCGCGATCGTGGTGGCGGCCGCGACCGAGACCTGCTGACCGAGCACCGCCCGCGCGGCGAGCTCGAAGCCATCGATCGCGCCGGGCACGCGCAGGCCCGGGCGCGCGCGGAGGCGAGGGCCGAGATCCGGATCGGCGCCGAGCGCTTCGGCGATCCGCGCCGGCGACGCGTCGAGGTCCAGCAGCCGTCGCACGCGGGCCACCACCGCGGCGAGCGCGGGCACGAGGCCGGGCCCGACCTCGAGGCGAACGCGGCCTCGCTCGTAGCGCGCCTCGAGCCAGCCGCGGTGCGGGTCGATCGCGAGGGTGCGCCGGTACGCGTCGCCCTCGACCTGCTCGACCCTCGGCGTCGCGCGCGCGGCGAGGAACGCGAGGAGCGGCTCCCAGGCGAAGGGCGCGCGGACGCCGAGGCGCACGAGGCACGCCTCGCCGCGGTGCGCGCCGCGCCGCATCTCCGACGGAGGGCGGCCGAAGCGCTCGGCGAAGAGCGCGTTGAAGCGCCGGACGCTGCGGAAGCCGCTCGCGAAGGCGACGCGGGTGATCGGCCAGGCGGTGTCGGCGAGGAGCTGCTTGGCGCGCGCGAGGCGCCGCGACTGCGCGAGCTCGACCGGGGTCGCGCCGACCTCCTGGACGAGCGCGCGCCGGAGGTGCCGCGGGCTCACGTCGAGCGCGTCCGCGAGCGCGGCGACCGAGCCGTCGTCGAGGGCTCCCTCGGCGATGCGCGCGAGGGCCGCCGTGACGAGGCGCGAGCGCGCATCCATCGGGGCCGCGCCCGGCGCGAGCTCCGGCCGGCAGCGGAAGCAGGCCCGGAATCCGTCGCGCTCGGCGAGCGCCGCGGCGCGGAAGAACCGGCAGCGGGCGCGCCCCGGCGTCCGCGCCGGGCAGACCGGGCGGCAGTACACGCCCGTGGTGGTGACGCCGACGAAGAACTCCCCGTCGAAGCGCGGGTCGCGAGCGCGGAGCGCGCGGTAGCAGGCGTCGGGGGTGAGCTCCACGGGACTGGTTCTACGCGGTCCCTCGCGCGGGGCTCGCCGGAATCGGACGCCGCGACCACTCCGCGGCGCCCCGCCGTTGCGCGGAGGCCGGTTTTCGTCGATGGTCGCCGCATGGCCGACTTCGAAGTGAAGGTGCGCAACCTCAAGACCGGCGAGGTGATGATCGCGTCGATGCCCGACGTGACGACCTGCCTCGAGTGGCTCAAGGAGCGCCCGCCGATGATCGAGATCATCTCGGTGCTGTCGGACTGCTCCCCGGCGGACAGCCAGCGGATGCGCGAGGCGATGCGGCCCTACGACTCCGTCGAGCGTGAGCTCAAGGCCCGCTACGACGCCGAAGCCGCGGCCCGCGCCCAGGCGGCCTACGCGCGCGAGCTCCAGTCGATCCAGTCGGATCAGGCCGCGTCGGCCGAGGCGCTCGAGGGCATGGACCCGGCGCGGCCCCTCGCGGTCAAGTACGACGCCGACGAGGGCTTCACGGTGGTCGACGACAACCGCGAGCTGACCGCGGCGGCGCGCGCCGCGTGCATGGCGTGGATCGCGGAGCGCAACGAGTGGGTCGCGACCAAGGGCCAGCTCGTGGGCGAGGCGCACCTCGAGGTGTGGCCGCTCGAGGTCCCCGACGGCGACGAGTCGAAGCGGGTGCGCGAGGGCGGTCGGTTCTTCCCGCGGCTCCGCGAGCCCGAGGCCGACGCCTGACAGCCCGTTCCAGAATCGACCGTGATGGATCGCGGTCGCGA
Organism: Polyangia bacterium; assembly: GCA_030426845.1. Lineage (GTDB taxonomy): Bacteria > Myxococcota_A > Polyangia > Polyangiales > Sandaracinaceae > JAUHXR01. Next base: position 14,174 of record JAUHXR010000165.1, read on the forward strand.
GGGCGCGCCTGGGTGGCGCAGCGGGACGAGGGAACCCCGGAGGATTCTCGAGGAGCGATGCGCCACCCAGGCGCGGGCTCCCGGCCGCGAGGCGCGCGGGGAGGTTCTTCAACGGGCTGCTGAGCGACCCGCGAGTCAGTCGCGCGACAGCGCCGCGAGGCACTCGTAGGCGGCGTACTTGTAGCTCTCGGCGAGCGTCGGGAAGTTGAAGACCATGTCGATGAACGTGTCGACGGTGCCGCCGAGCTGCATGACCGCCTGACCGATGTGAACCAGCTCGCTCGCCCGCTCGCCGATGACGTGGACGCCGAGCACCTTGCGATCCTCGGCGCCGACCACGAGCTTGGTGATGCCCTCGACGTCGCCCGTGATGCAGCCGCGCGCGTTGTCGCGGTAGAGCGCGCGCCCGACGACGTGCGGCGTCCCGTCGGCGCGGCACTGGTCCTCGGTGAGGCCGAGCGCGCTGACCTCGGGGATGGTGTAGATGCCGTAGGGCAGGAGCGAAGCGACCGAGCGCTTGTAGTCGAAGCCGAACGCGCGGCAGACCGCGACGCGCCCTTGCTCCATCGAGGTCGAGGCGAGCGCCGGGAAGCCGATCACGTCGCCGGCCGCGAGGATGTGCGGCACCGCGGTGCGGTAGGCGTCGTCCACCTCGAGATAGCCGCGGGCGTTCGGCGCGAGGCCCGCGTGCTCGAGGCCGAGCTCGGCGGTGCGCCCCACGCGCCCGGCCGCGAAGAGCACGTCGTGGGCGCGGAGCGCGGGGCCGTCGGGCAGCTCGACCGCCACGTCGTCGCCGTCGCGCCGGACCGCGCCCCAGCGCTGGCCGAGGCGGAGCTCGATCCCGAGGTGCTCCATCGCGACGCGCAGGCGGTCGACGATCTCGTGGTCGAGGAACGGCAGGATCTCGGGCCGCGCGTCCACGAGCGTGACTCGCACCCCGAGCGCCGCGAACATGCACGCGTACTCCGAGCCGATCACGCCGGCGCCGAGGATCACCATCGACGGCGGCAGGCGATCGATGTGGAGGATCTCGTCCGAGTCGTGGATGCGCGGATCGGCGAAGTCGATGTCGGCGGGCCGCCGCGGGTGGCTGCCCGTCGCGACGAGGATGACGTCGCCGCGCACCCGCGCCCCGTCCACCTCGACGTGGTGCGGGTCGCAGAAGCGCGCGTGCCCCCGTAGGTAGGTGACGTCGTGCCGCGCGAGGTTCTCCCGGATGCGCCGGCTCTCCATCGCGGCGATCGCGTCCTTGCGCTGCATCAGCGCCGCGACCTTGGCGTGGTGATCGAGCTCCACGGTCACCCCGTAGAGGTGCCGCGAGCGGTGCCCCGAGAGGTAGATCGCGGTCTCGCGCAGCGTCTTGCTCGGGAGCGTGCCGGTGTGGACCGCGGCCCCTCCGGGCTCCGGGGCCTTCTCGATCACGAGGACCCGCTTGCCGAAGTAGGCGGCCTGGGCGGCGGCCTTCTCCCCCGCCGGCCCCGAGCCGATCACCACCAGGTCGTAGCGCTGCGCGTCGGTCACGAGGTCATCCTACCGGACGCCTCGGGCCGGTGACCCGCTCAGCGCGTGCAGATGCAGATCTCGGTGAAGTGCGTGTCGGTGCAGGACCGCGGCCCGCCCGCGCGATTGCACCGGCCGCCGCTGTCGTTCTGGTTTCGCCAGGTCTCGATGCAGGTCCCGCCCCGGGCGCCGCACACCGCGGCGCAGCTCGAGCCGTCGAGCCGCGCGTAGAACTCACACTCCGCCGGACGCGCGGCGCAGAGCTGGTAGCTGGACACCGATCCGTAGATCGTGCCGCAGCTGGCGCGCCCCGCGTCGGGCGGGCCTGCGTCGGGCGGGCCTGCGTCGGGACGCCCCGCATCAGGCCGACCGGCGTCGATGCGACCGGCGTCGATGCGACCGGCGTCGATGCGACCGGCGTCGATGCGACCGGCGTCGATGCGACCGGCGTCCATCGGCCCCGCGTCGCGGTCCCCCGCGTCGAACGGCGGACCCGCGTCGAACGGACCCGCGTCGAACGGCGGACCCGCGTCGAACGGCGGACCCGCGTCGAACGGACCCGCGTCGCGGCCCGCGTCCATGCCGCCCGCGTCGTCGTCGCCCGGTAGGCCGTCGAGGGGGAGCGCGCAGCCTGCGACCATCACCGCGCAGCCGCCGAGCGCCGCGGCGAGTCGCCAGCCCGTGTCGCTCGTCCCGCGCGTCTCCGACATCGCGTCCATCATAGCGGACGTGCGGGAGGGTCGGAACCGCCGACGCCACGGGAGGCGGTCTATCCTGCCGCGATGAGCCGACTCAGCCCTCTCCTCCTCGCCGCGCTCGTCACCGCCTGCGGCGGCGCGACGTGCCCGGAGCCCGCGACGACGACCCCGGGCGCGCGCGACCGCGCAGGAGACGACAGCGCCCGGCAGCCCGTCGCCCGCGCGGCCGAGGTGCGCGACCTCGAGGACGCGCCCGAGCGCGCCGCGCCGCCGGGCACCGCGACGGTCCGGCTGCTCGCAGAGGGGCAAAATGCCTTTCTGGGTCGACTCGTGATGGAGCCCAACGCGGCCGTCCCGGAGCACGCGGACTCGGACGAGGAGTACATCCACGTGCTCGAAGGCCACGGGACGATCTGGATCGACGGCGTCGCGTCCGAGGTCCGGCCCGGCGCCACGATCTTCATGCCGGCTGGCGCCCGGGTGCGGTTCCAGAACGGCGACGCGCGCATGGTCGCGATCCAGGTCTTCGCGGGGCCCGGCTCGGCCGCGAAGTACGACCGGTGGACCCCGACCGAGGCGCGGTCAGCCGACGTTGAGTGACCAGTCGTAGCGGCGGTAGATCCAGGGCGCGCGGGTCGCGAAGGCCTCCGCGAGCGCGCCCCGCAGGGGCTCGTCCGCGTACCGCTGGAGGAACTCCGCCACCCCGTCCCGGCCGCCCCAGTCGTCGGCGTAGGCGCGCAGCGGGTCGGGCAGCTCCACGCCCTGGTCCGTGACCCGCACCTCCGCGTTGACGTACGCGGCCGAGGCCTGCGCGAGCTGCTCGTCGAGGCGGGACGGATCGTAGAAGCGGATGGCGGGGCACGCGGTGGAGGCGCAGACGAGCGCGGTGTGGATCCGGGGGTCGACGCGGGTCGGGCAGTAGGCGTGGCGGGGGTCGCCGCGCGCGAAGACCCGCCGCAGGGTCGCCGGGTGGCGCGCGTTGCGGCGCAAGACACCGTGCTCCATCGCGTCGAGCGACATCACCTCCGCGCCCACGCGGTAGCTCACCCGCGCGAAGAACGAGGGGACCTCCATGACCGACGCGTGGATCTCGAGGGCGAGCACGCCGTGGATCGCGAGCACGTTGTAGAGGTCGAGGAAGAACGCGATCCGCTCCGGGTCGGAGGGGAGATCGGCCGGGAGCACGCGGCGCAGGCCGGGGGCGAGGCGGTGCAGCTCCTCGAACGCCCCGCTGTCGAGCAGCGCCTCGTAGGCGACGCCGTCCGGGCCGAGGTGTGGGCGGAGCGCGTCGCGGGCCTCACGGAGCGCGGCGAGCAGCGCGGCGGGCTCGGCCAGGTCACGCGGGAGCGGGCCCTCGTTCAAGACGATCGGCGGGCCGAGGCCGGGCACGAGCGCCTCGAGCACCTCGCGGGCGCTGCGCGCGTGCCGCAGGACGTCGACCGCGCCGCGGATGGCCCCCCAAACCACCCCTTGGTTTTAGCGCAGGCGAGGACCATGATCCCGTCGGCGGGATGAGCGAGTCGGACGAGACGCCGGGCGGGTCCCTGTTCAGCCAGCTCGCGAACGCGATGATCGAGCGGAGCCTCCCGGCGATCCGCGAGTGGCTCCGCGCCCGGCTCGGCCCGCGCGCGACCCTCGGCGAGGTCAGCGTCGAGGGGACGCGCGTCACCGTGCGGCGCGCGCGGATCCCCCTCGGGGCGGCGGTGATCCTCGACGTCGAGCGCGCCACCCTGATCGCCCGGCCCGAGGGCTTCGCCAGCGGACGCGCGCCGGCGCACCTCGAGCGTCTCGACGGGATCGTCCGCTTCGAGAGAGGCGCGCTGACGACCCTGAGCGCCCCGGTCGAGATCGAGGGCCGCGCGGGGGACGGTCGCGCGTGGGTCGACGGGACCCTGCGGCTCGCCGGCGCGACGTGGCGGCCGACCCTCGGCGTCGGCGACGCCCTGCCGCTGAGCGGAACGGCCGAGCTCCGGGTCGCGGCCGAGGCGTGGTCGGTGCGCGACGCGGCGCTCGAGTCCGGGGGCTGCACGGTCCGCGGCTGGGCGTCGGGGGCGCTCGGCGGCGAGGTGCTGCGGAGCGGCGAGCTCACGGTCGAGGCGGCGCGCCTCGGTCACACCCTCGACGTCCTCGAGGCGTTCCGCGGCCAGCGGGTGACCCTCCCCGTGCCACTGCCGCTCGACGCCCGCGTGGATCTCGACGCGGCGCTCGGGGGCGAGCGCGCGCGGGGCTCCGTCACCGTGAGCACGGACCGCACCCGGGCGACGCTGCGCTTCGAGCACGCCGCCGGCGCGATCCGGGACGGCCACCTCGAGGGCACGCTCGACCCCGCCGAGCTCGTCCCCGAGGCGGCGAGGCGCTTCGTGGTCCTCGACGGCTGCGAGGTCGTGCGCGTGGCGGGGCAGGCCGAAGGGCCGCTCGACGCGCTCGAGGGGACCGTCCAGCTAACCGCCGACGCGTGGGCGCTCCGCGGGATGCGCGCGCCGGCTCCGGCCCGGGCGCTGCTGGCGCTCCGGGGCGCGAGCGGCGTCGACTTCGACCTGACCCTCGAGGGCGCGGGCCGGGCGTTCGGTCGGGCCGCGCTCCGCGGTCCGAGCGGGCAGCGTTCGGGGCACGCCTCCTTGACGCTCGAGCCCGACGCCTGGGCGCTCGGCGACCGCCGACTCGGGGGCGAGCCGGTCCGCGCCGAGCTGACCTTGGCCGGCGGGCGCCTCGAGGTGAGCGGCCAGGGCCCGCGGGTCGAGCTGTCCCGCGGCGACGCCCCGCCCCTCGTCCTCCGACGCGCTCACGGACACGCGGCCTTCGCGGACGGCGCGCTCGTGTCCGGTGAGGCGAGCGCGCGCGTCGGGCCGGGGCGGGCGCGGATCCGGCGGCGCCCCGAGGGCGGCGCGCGCGTGCAGATCGATCGCGCGGACCGCGAGGACCTGGTCGCGCTCCACGACCTGCTCTTCTCCCGCGGGTGGCTCGGGCGCGCGCGCGCGGACGCCCGCTTCGTCGTTCCCGAGGGCACACAGGCCTGGGCCGACCTCACCTGGGCCGGCGGTCGGCTCGAGGGCACGGTGCACGCCGAGGCCCCCCGCTCGCGGCTCTCCTTCACCCCGCTGAGCCTCGACCTGTCGACCGGCCAGACGACCGGCACGGTGGCCCGCGCGATCGTCTCGCACGACGACGCGCGGGCGATCGGGCTCGTCCCCGACGCGGGCTTCGGGCCGGTGGGCGGTCGGGTCGAGCTCGGGGCGACCCTCACCGGGGCCGGGCGCGACACCCGCCTGTTCGTCGCCGCGCGGGCGGAGGAGCTCGCCCTCGGGGCACACCCCGGCGCGACGCCGGCCGCGGTCGCGCGGGATCTCCTCGCGCGGGTGGTGATCGACGCGCGCGGCGTCGAGGTACGCGAGCTTCGGGCCGAGGTGCTCGGCGGCCGGCTCGAGGCGCGGGGCGGCTACCTCGATCGCGCGCTGCGCCTCGATCGCGCCTCCTTCGTCGCGTCCGGCCCCGAGCTGCGCGCGCGGCTCGCGGGCGACGACCCCGACGCGCTCCCCGGGCTGGCCCTGCGGATCGACGCGCGAGGGACGGCCGAGGCGCTCGAAGGGGTCGTGGTCGCGGAGACGGAGCGGAGCCGCCTCCGCATGTCGATCGGGACGACGACGGCCGACGGCGGGCTCCTCTTCGACCCGGACGCGACGCGGCTCGCCGGGCACGTGCACCCGGCGGATCTCGCGCCCTGGCTCGGCCCGGTCGCGCTGCGCGCCGAGGCGCCGCTCGGGGTGCTCGGGCGCGTCGGCGGGAGCTGGGCCCGCCCCGACGCGACCCTCGAGGTGGTCGGCGGCCCGGGCGAGCTGGTGGTGGAGGGCGCCGATCGGGCGCGCGCGCTCGGCTACGACGAGCTCACCGGCGAGGTCGCGCTCGGTCGCGACCGATCGAGCGGGAGCCTGACCCTGCACGGCCTCGGCGGCGGCCGAGCGCGCCTGGAGGCGGCGGTGCTCACGGGCCGACCGCTCCTCGGGACGCTCGGCCGGCTGACCCTCGACGACGTCGACCTCGGCGACACCCTCGGCGAGGTCGACGGGAGCCTGACCGCGCGCGCGAGCGGCTTCAAGCTCCGCGGCGCGGGCGCCGGCCTCACCGCGCGCGCGACCCTGAGCGACGCGCGCTACCCGGTGCTCACGCGGCTCGCCCCGCTGCTCACGCGCTACGGGCTGACGCCGCCGCCTCCGCACGGCAAGGGCGACGCCACCCTGCGCGCGCGCCTCGACCGCGACGGCTGGCGGATCCACGAGCTCGAGGCCGCGGTCGAGGGCGTCCGTGTGACCGGCGACGTGACGCGGAGCCCGGCCGGCGCGTGGGGCGGGGGCCTGCGGGTCGAGGCGGCCGCGGCGTGGCTCCGCGCCAGCCGGCTCCTGCGAGGGCCGGCGTCCTGGCTCGGCGACCTCGTCATACCGATTCGCGTCGAGGGCGAGGGTGCGCCG
>JAUHXR010000166.1 GCA_030426845.1 Polyangia bacterium
CTCGGTCGTGGCCGCGGGGTCTCGCGCGATGGGCGCGCCCGGCGGACGATTGTCTGCGCCGGTCGGCTCGCGGCCGCGTTCCTCCCTCGAACCACGAGAGGAGAACGCCATGCACCGACGTCACTTCCTGAGCCTCGCCGCCGCGGGCGCGGCCTCGCTGAGCCTCCCCTCGGCCGCGCTGGCCCAGCGCTGCCCGGGCCGGACCGACCCCAACATCGAGGGCCCGTTCTACCGACCCGGCGCGCCGCCGGTCGCCGCGCTCACCGACGCGCCGAACCTCGAGCTGTTCGGGACGGTGCGCGACGTGGGCTGCCGGCCGATGGCGGACGCGGCGATCGAGGTCTGGCAGGCGGACGCGAACGGCGACTACGACCTGAGCGGCTACCGCTACCGCGGCGTGATGCGCACCGACGCCGAGGGGCGCTGGCGGCTCTCCACCGTCGTCCCTGGCCGCTACCTCAACGGCGCCACCTACCGGCCGGCTCACGTCCACGTGAAGGTCCACGCGACCGGGCGGCCGCCGCTCACCACGCAGCTCTACTTCCCGGGCGATCCCCACAACGACGACGACCCGTGGTTCCGCGCGTCGCTCGTCGTGCAGCGGGTCATCCGGCCGAGCGGCTGCAGCTACCGCGCGACCCCGGAGCCGCAGCGGGCGCGCTTCGACTTCGTGGTGTGACCCGCGGTCGCCTTCAGTTCATCGGCGCGCCGTCGGCGATCCACTGGCGGACCGCCGCGACGTCGGTCTCGTTCAGCGGCAGGCCCGAGAGCGGCATGCGGTCGCCGCACGTCGGGGACGGCAGGAGCTTCTCGAGGAGCAGGCTGGCGTCCGGGTCGCTCGCGACCACGAGCGTGCCCGAGCCCGCGCACTCCTCGCTGCTCGGCGCGCGTCCGACGAGGGCGTCGTAGGTCGCGGCCGCGTCGGTCACCCGGAAGCCCGACTCGGTCCCGCCGTGGCACCGCGCGCTGCCGCACCCGCGACGCCGGAGCAGGTCCTCGAAGATGCTCGTCCAGGTCGGCTCGATCGGCGGCAGGTCGAGCGGCGGCACGACCACCGCGGCCACGCCGTCGCTGCGCGGGACGGGCCGCTCGACCACCGGCGCGTCGCAGGCGAGCCAGTTGCGGAGCACCTCGCGACCCTCGTCGGTGTCGACGGCGGGGACGGGCACGAAGTCGCCCGACTCCGGGCGTACGTAGCGCGGCGCGCCGGCGAGCACGTCGCTGTCGTCGCGCGGCGGCATCGTGCCGAGGTCGACGCTGTGGAGGATCAGCCGCGCCTCCTGGACGGTTCGGAAGCGGCCACGTCGCAGCCGGGCGACCTGGTCCTCGCGCACCTCGGCGCTCGACGAGGCGAGCTGCACGTCGAACGTCAGCCCCTCGGGGACCCCGAACGCGTCGGTCGGCTCGGCCCCGTGGCAGAAGCTGCCGTAGCCGCACGACGCGATCATCTGGGCCTGGCCCTCGTAGGCGGGCAGGCCGCTCGCCTCGTCGTAGGCGACACGGATCGCGGCCGCCTGATCGCAGTCGCCGAGCGTCGGCTCGCAACCGAGGAGCGCGAGCACGAGGGGGAGGGCGAGGCGCCTCATCGAGCGGGAGGATACCGCGTGCCACGCCGGTGGCACAGCGCGCGTTCCCGCGACAGCGATGTCGGGGTGCCGCGGCGTGCGGAGCGGCGGGTCAGGCCTCGGCGGCGGCCGTGGCCTTCTCGGCCTTCTTCTGCTGGGCGCGCCAGGACTCGCGGAGCGGCATGTAGGTGCCGAACACCAGGTCCCACAGCGGCGAGGTGATCCCGAAGCGATGATGCGGCGAGTCGAAGTGGTGCATCATGTGGTAGCGCTTCAGCCACTTCCCCGGCCCGCCCTTGGGGTTGAAGTGGTGGGTGTAGTAGTGGAGCCAGTCGTAGGCGATGTAGCCGAGCGACGTGCCGCCGAAGACCACCCAGAAGTAGGGCCCGAACACGAAGTAGTAGACGACGCCGACCGCCACCGCGACGGGCCAGATGCCGATCGGGGGCAGCACGAGCCGCATGGGATCGTTCGGGAAGTCGTGGTGGTAGCCGTGCAGGATGAAGTGGTTCAGCCGTCCGGCCTGCGACTTCGGCACGAAGTGGAACGCGAAGCGGTGCAGGAAGTACTCGATGAGGGTCGTGATGGTGACCCCGCCGAGGAAGGCCGCGAGGCCCACGTACCAGTCGAACGCGGTGAAGGCGACGTAGAGGCCGTAGACGACGATCCACCCGAACCAGATGCCCGGGGTGATCGGGTGCGCCTGCGCGAACCACTTCTCCAGGATCTCGTTCTTGTAGACCTGGATGCGGAGGGGGCGATCCTTGCCCTTGGGGAGCTTGATCTTCCCGTCCGCGAGCTCGTGGACCTCGTCGGTGAAGTCGAACAGACCCATGGCTCACGAGCTAGCACGGCCGCGCCGGGGGCGCGAAGGAGTGGGATGAGCGATCACAGGGTGGTCCGGGAGGTGCAGTGACTCCGCCGGGCGCCCCGCCGGCGCCCTTGGACGGCGTCAATCTGTGCGAAACCCCTTCAACCTGGGTAGGATCGGGCTCCGGGCCACGATGAGTTCCGCGAGCCACGAGGACGCCGAGGACGGCCCCCGGGATACCGCCGGGGTCTCGGGCACCGCCTACGGGCCGGCCGACGTCCGGGACACGCCGCACGTGGGCAGCACGTTCACCACCGAGGACCCGCTGCCCGAGGAGCGCGACCCGTGGATCGGCAAGACCCTGTCGGGGGTCTACGAGATCGTCGCGAAGATCGGCGAGGGCGGGATGGGCGCCGTCTACCACGCCAAGCACAAGCACCTGAAGAAGTCCTTCGCGATCAAGGTCCTCGCCGACGCGATCGCGGGCAAGGACAGCGCGGTCGAGCGGCTCAAGCAGGAGGCGATGGCCGCGGCGAACATCGACCACGAGAACATCGTGGACGTCGTCAACTTCGACTCGACCGACCACGGCGCGGTCTACATCGTCATGGAGCTCCTCAAGGGCGAGGCCCTGGCCGACGCGATCGCGCGCGGGCCCCTCGAGCTCCACCGCGCGCTGCCGATCACCTACCAGATCTGCCGCGCGCTCCACGCCGCGCACGAGCACGGCATCGTCCACCGCGACCTAAAGCCCGAGAACGTCTTCTTGTCGCAGCGCGGCGGGCGCACGCTGGTGAAGGTCCTCGACTTCGGCATCTCCAAGGTCAAGCGCGCCGAGTCCGAGCAGGTCCGGATGACGCGCACTGGCCAGCTCGTCGGGACGCCGCTCTACATGTCCCCCGAGCAGGCGCGCGGTGAGTCCGAGATCGACCGCCGCGTCGACGTCTACGCGATGGGGGTGATGCTCTACGAGATGATCGCGGGCGCCCCTCCGTTCGAGGGTCGCAACTACTTCGAGCTGCTCTGGAAGCACGGCAACGAGCCGCCGCCGCCGATGAAGGAGCTCAACCCCAACGTCTACATCCCCGCCGGTGTGGACGAGGTGGTGCGCCGGGCGCTCGCGAAGGATCCCGACAAGCGGCACCAGACGATGGCCGAGCTCGAGCTGGCCCTCATGGCCGCCGCGCCCGAGGTCGATCCCCTCCCCGACCTCCCTTCGCTGCCGCCCGACCGTCGCGACTCCGGCTCCCCGGTGAGCCGCGCCGCGGCGGGGCGCGCGTCGACCTTGCTCTCCTCGGAGCGCTCCTCGGACGACGATCGCCGCCCGGTCTCCGCCGCGCCGACCCTGCCCGCGCGCAAGCCGTGGCCCTTCCTCGCGGTCGGCCTCGGGGCCGCGCTGGTGCTCGGGGCCGTGGTCTACGCGGTGAGCGCGCCCGAGGACGCGGCGCCGACCGACCTCGCCAGCGACCCGCCCGTCCCGGTGGCGGACCCTCCCGCGATCCCCGACGAGCCGCCGGAGGTCGCCCCCACGCCGCCGGGGGTCGACCCTCCGCCGCCGGCCACGGTGAGCGTCAGCCTCCAGTCGCAGCCGCCGGGAGTCGAGGTGCGCCTCGGCGATCGACTCCTGGGCTCGACCCCGCTCGTGGCCCCGCTCGACGTCTCCGAGGAGGCGGTCGAGCTCGTCTTCGCCAAGCCCGGCTACCTGTCGCGCACCCTCTCGGTGGTGCCGCGGCCCGGGCTCGAGGTTCCTGAGGTACGCTTGCTGCGTCGGCGCCAGCCCCAACCGGGGAGCGGCGGCGTGGACCTCCCCATCAAGACCGGGATGTGATGAATCGTGCTTGCTTGTACCGTCGCTGGGCCCTCTGCGCTGCGCTCCTGTGCGCGGCGCCCTTCGCCCTGACACCCGCGCCGCTCGCGGCGCAGGAGGGAGAGGCTCGGCTGCTCTTCGAGCGAGGCAACCAGCACCTCGCCGCGGGGATGCGCGCGCGCGGTCGGCGCCGGACGCGCGAGCTCGAGCAGGCGCTGGACGCCTACGTCGGCGTCCTCCGGCTCGGCGGCCGCACCCGCAACGTCGTGTTCAACCTCGCCCTGACCCTGCAGGAGCTCGGGCGGGAGCGCGAGGCATTCAACTACTACGCCGAGTACCTCTCGAGCTTCGACCTGTCGGCCGAGGACCGGGCCGAGGGAGAGCGGCGCCTCGAGGCGATCCGCCCGCGGGTGGCGGTGCTCGAGATCGCGACCGAGCCGGCGGGGGCCGCCGTCCGGATCGATCGCCGCGACCTGCCGACGCGAGGCGAGACCCCGCTCACCCTCGCGGTCGAGCCGGGCGAGCACACCGTGATCCTCCAGCGCGCGGGCTTCGAGGAGGCGACCGCCCCGGCCACCGCCACCGTAGGCCAGAGCGCCCGTGTGCAGGTCGCGCTCGTCGGTCGGCCGGTGGCGGTGCAGTTCCTCGCGCCGGCTGGCGGCGCGCTCACGCTCGACGGCGCCCCGGTGCCCTCCGGCCAGGCGATCGGCGTGCGCCCGGGCCGCCACACGGTGCGCCTCACCGTCGCGGGCGCGCCCCCGGTCGAGCGGAGCTTCGAGGTGCAGCCCGGGGCCGAGCCGATGGTGCTCGAGCTCCAGGCCGCGGCGGGCGCGCAGACGCGCGTGGCCCTCGCGATCTCGGAGGAGGCGGAGGTGCGGCTCGACGGAGTCCTCGCCGGGCACGGGCGCGCGGTGGAGCTGCCGATCGCGCCGGGCGATCACGTCGTCCACGTCTCCGCGCCGGGCTTCCACCCGGCGACGCACCGCTTCCAGGCCGCGCCGGACGAGCGGCTCGCCCTCAGCGTCGACCTCGGGGCCGAGCCGGACCGCACCGGCCTCGACGTGGCCCGCGCCATCGTCGGCCCGCTCGCCGCGGTCGGCCTCGCCGCGTCCGGGGTGCTCGGGCTCTACACCCTGCTCGCGCACGGCGACTACACCACCGCCCTCGACAACTTCCGGTTCTCGCGTCCAGGCGCCCCGACCCAGGAGGAGCTCGACGCGCAGGCCGACTCGCTCGAGACGGTGCTCCTGGTCGACGACGTGGTCCTCGGGGCCACCGCCGCGCTCGGGGTCACCGCCCTCGTGCTCCTGTTCGTCGACGCCGGCGGCGGCGAGCCGTCGACCGTCGACGTCGCCCTGGGCGCGAGCCCGGCCGGCGCTTCGCTGAGCGTGCGGGGGGCGCTGTGAGCGGCCCGACGACGCGCGTCGCGCTCGTGGCGGCGCTCGCGGTCGCGGCGTCCGGGTGCAGCCTGATCTTCGCGCCGGACCGCGACCGGCAGCTGCGCGACGCCGGCCCCGAGGACGCCGGCGACGTCGACAGCGGCCTCGACGCGGGCCCGGACAGCGGCGTCGACGGCGGCGGTGACGGGGGCTGCCCCGGCAGCCAGGGCATCGAGACGAGCTGCTCGGACGGCGTCGACAACGACTGCAACGGCCTCACCGACTGCGTCGACTTCGCGTGCCGCGTCTCGCCGGCGTGCTGCACGGGCGCCGCCACCCCGTGGCCCGCGATGACCGACTTCAACGGCGGCACGTGGGAGAGCAACGGCACGACCGTGATGCGGAGCCCGGGCCGCGTGACCTTCGGGACGGCGCCCACGCCTCAGGCCGCGGTCCTCCGGGCCTGCGCGCCGCTCGCGTTCGGCATGGACTTCACCGTCCGGTTCGACGTCGACCTCGCCGGGCCGCGCGGTGACTACGGGGCGTTCCTGCTCTCGCCGACCCCCGACCGCGCGGGGACCACGCCGTTCCTCTCGGAGCTCGCGGTGCGCGTGCTGGACTCGGGCGAGGTCCGGCTCGAGCGCGCGGGGGCGCTGATCGCGTCCGCTCAGCTCGACGCCAACACCGTCCTCGTCAGCGTCTCGCTCCGCCCCGGGCTGGACGCGGCGTCGCGCCCGGTCCTCCTCGCGACCGTCAACGCGGGCTCGGCCATGCTGGGGGAGGTCGAGCAGCCGTTCATGCCGCTGTCCGATCTGCGGGGCGCCGGCGCGACCCCGAGCTGCGAGCCCGACGGCCTCTTCGTCGTGATCGAGGGGCAGGGCACCAAGGTGTCCGCCTCCTCCGCCGTCACCGCCGAGCAGCTCGCCTGCGAGAACCCGAACCAGTTCCTGCCCGAGACGACGGCGCTCGAACCGCTCGTCGATCAGTTCGCGGCCAACACCCCCGAGTGGCGCACCGGCGGGCTCTCCGAGCCGGCGGTCGCGCACTACCGCCAGTTCGTGGGGAGTGAGCTCCTCGACGTCTGGGCGGACGCCTCGGTGATCGAGCGGAGCGACGAGCTGCTGCGCTTCGTCGACTTCACGATCGGCGCGGCTCAGCGCCAGAGCACCGGCGTGTGGGCCTCTCGCCTCCAGAGCGGCTCCCCGGTGCTCCTCGGGCCTTCGGCGCGCGAGCCCTCGATCTGGGCGCCCACCTCGATCGACCCGGCGATGGGGACCCGGCTCACCGGCGGCGAGCTGCTCTTCGCCCACGCGCTCAAGCGCGACAGCGCCGAGATCTACGATCTGTTCGTCGGCTTCGTCAGCGTCGGCGCTCCGCCGAACCCCGCGCTCCCCACCACGCCGACGATCGAGCAGACGCCGGCCGAGTGCACCTCCCTGCGCGACCCGTCCGTGGTCGCGCTCGGGTCCAACCCGCGCAACGACGGGGTGCTCCTCTTCTACACGTGCGAGCAGGCCGGCGAGCCCGACCGCGTCGCGGTCTCGCGGCTGTCGTGGGACGGCTCGAGGTTCGTGCGCGGGGCCACCAACCTGTCGCTCCTCACCTCGTCGATCGGTCCCTACGCCTCCCGCGGCGTCTTCTCGCCCGAGGCCGCGGTCTTCCAGGAGAGCGGCGGCACGGTCGGGGTCCGCCTCTGGTTCCTCACCCGCGACGCGGCGGGCGAGGTCGCGGTCTCCACCGCGCTCGGCGAGATCCCCGAGGGCGAGGCGCTGCCCGTCCTCTCGCCATACCCCGGCAACCCGACGCTCCGCGCCGACGACCCCCTCCTCGGGGCCGACTGCGCGATGGGCTGCGGGCTCGACGCGGTGGCGGTCACGCGCACGTTGCCCGCGAGCCGGTGGATGTCGCCGAGCTACCTCGTGGTCGTGGCACAGTCGCGCCAGACCGTGACAGGGGTGGAGCACCGGCTGGTCCCGCTGCTCCAGTCGAGGCCCAACGACGAGTGACCTGCGGTCGTGGATCGATAGCTGCAACGCCGCGGAGGGTGCTCCGGTCGGCTGCCACCCTCCTCGTCGCGCTCCTCGTGGGCCTCGCGCCGCTCGCGGGCTGTTCGTGCGCCGACACCGCGCCAGGGTTGGCCGACGGCGGTAGGCGGCTGGACGCGGGCCTCGAGGACGGCTCCGACGCCGCGCTCAACCTGGACGCGAGCGGGCCCCTGCTGACGGGACGCGTCACCTGCGACGACGACGACGCCGACCCGGACGCCTGCTGCGTCGGGAGCGCCGAGCCCACCTGCTGCCAGGGCTCCGGCGTGCGCCGCCTGCTCGACCTGACCGGCTGCCCGGACGGCGCGTTCGCGGACTGCGCGCCCTTCGACCAGGCGGTCTTCGGCGTCGTCGACCCGACCGTGCGCGACGCCGCGCTCTACCTCGGCGACGGCGTCAACCTGGCCGGGGTCGCGCTCGGCCCGGGCTACGATCCGCGCGGCTTCAACGCCGATCTCAGCGCCCGCGTGGTCGTGCCCGAGGCTCTCTGCGACGGATGCATCGACGTGGCCGGGGTCGCGCTCCTCGACCGCGTGCCCGACGGCGCCGAGCGGGCGCCGATGCGGGTCGCGCTCCTCGCCAACCGCGCGATCGGCCAGGCTCAGCTCGTGATCGCGGGGGAGGAGGACTACACGTTCAACCTCCCGACCGGGACCGCGGAGCTGTGGCTGCGCACGTTCATCGACGGGGGGGTGGAGATCGAGATCACGGGCGAGCGCCCCACGACCTATCGGATCGAGATCCCGCTGCCGGAGCGGCTGGTGCCGGTGGTGCTGGGCCGCGCCGTCGATCCTGGGCCGGCCGGGCCGATCGCGGTCCGCGAGGCGGCGTTCCAGACGCGGCCCTGCGACGCGCCAGCCGCGTTGCGTCCGGCCGAGGCCCCGGTGCTCACCTCGGTGGAGGCCCCGCGCCTGGGCCGGCCGTCGGTGGTCGTCCACGGGGGAGAGCGGCTCCTGTTCTTCGCCTCGTCCGGCGCGATCCAGGTGGCCACCAGCGCCCCGGACGGCGCCCTCGGCCCGGCGAGCCCCGCGCTCGAGCCTCAGGCCAACGAGCAGCTCTCCGACCCGTGGGTCGTCGCGGACCCGGCCGGGCTCGCGCTGTACGTGCGCTCGGACGACCCGGACCTCGGCGCGCGCGTCCTCCGCGTGGCCGCGGGCGACCGCGTCTTCGATCGCGACGCGGCCACCGTCGAGCTCACGGCGCAGGACCTCGGGGTCGACGCGATCGGCGCGGTGACGGTGTTCGAGGACGTGGCGCGCTCGGCGCCGCGCATGGTCGCGCACGTCCTCGAGCGCTCGGGCCAGGCCGCGTTCTGGCTGCTCGAGCCGGAGCCCGGCGGCAACGGCTGGCGGCCGGTGGCGCCCCGGATCGCGACCGCGAACGCCGGGGACCTCTTCGCGTTCGACCGGGACGTGATCGAGGGGCCGGCGATGATCTACGCGGGCGGGCTCTACCGGCTCTACTACGCGGGGCGTCGCGGCACGCGCTGGACGATCGGCGCCTACGTCAGCCCCGACCTCGAGCGGTTCTATCCGGTCGGCCCGGTG
Organism: Polyangia bacterium; assembly: GCA_030426845.1. Taxonomy (GTDB): domain Bacteria; phylum Myxococcota_A; class Polyangia; order Polyangiales; family Sandaracinaceae; genus JAUHXR01. The sequence goes on from JAUHXR010000166.1 coordinate 9,155, forward strand.
CTCGCGCCGCGCGACGAAGGGTACGACGCGATCGCGATCTCGGCCCCGGCGCCGTTCGTGACCGGCGGCCGGGTCGGGCTCTACTACCTCGCGTCGGACGGTGTCCGGACCTCGCTGAGCGTGGCTGGACCTTCTGGCACGTAAGGTGAACTATCCAGGCTGGAGTGCGTTTCGCTGTGCCAGCCTGTGATCGTCGCGCCGCGATCGGGCGGATCCGCCCGATCCTGGCCGCGCTCGCGCTCCTGGCGGGCTGCGCGGAGCCGCGGGTGGACGCGGAGGCCTGCCGGCGCAGCGCGAACCCGGAGGTCTGCCTCGACGGCGGCGACGGCGGGATCCCGCCCGACCGGGTCGAGGACGGCGGCGGCGCCGACGCGGGCTTCGGCGGCTTCTCGGACGCGGCGCCGCCCTCGGGGGACGCCGGCGCGATCCCGGGGTTCTCCAGCGAGACCCAGGCCGGCGACGCCGCGTGCTTCAACGGCGTCGACGACGACCTCGCCAACGGCCTCGACTGCCAGGACCCGGACTGCGGCGCGACGGCCTACTGCTGCGTCGGCTCGACCCACCCCGCGTGCTGCCAAGGCGCGGGCTACGACCAGCGGCTCGTGTTCCGCAACTGCGCGCAGCTCCCCGAGGACTGCGGCAGCCTCCCGGCCAACACCTTCGGCGCGCCGCTCGTCGAGGCGGACGGCATGGTGCCCTACGGCGACGATCTGTCGGACTCGGGGCTCGTCCTCGGCGCGCCGGTCGACGTGCGCCGCGAGCGGGTCGCGCTGAGCGCCCGCATCGGCGCGACGCGGGCGGCCTGCGTGATGCCGAGCTGCCTCGACGTGGTCGCGCTCGGCCTCGGCGAGAGCCCGTCGGGGCCGCCGTTCCGGGTCCGCCCCGACGTCGCGGTCTACGTGCGCTCGAGCCGGGGGGACTACGCGCTGGTGGTCGGCGGTGAGGTCGTCGACGCCGAGCCGCTCCCCGACGATCGCCCGCACAGCTACGAGCTGACGGTCTCGCCGGACGGCGTCGTCCAGCTCGACGTCTCGGGCGCCCGCTCCATGCGCGCGCAGGTCTTCTTGCGGGCCGACCTCGTGCCGATGGTCTGGGGGCGTACGTTCCAGCTCGACGGGGCCGAGGTGCCCGCCTACGTGGCCGAGGCGACGGTGCTCACCCAGGGCTGCGACGCGCCGGCGGGGCTCTCGCGGGGCGTCGCGCCGGAGGTGCCCTTCGCGGGCCCGGCGTGGCGTGGCGCGGCCCGGAGCCCGAGCGTCATCGCGGATGGCTCCGACCGCCTCATGGCCTTCGTCTACGAGGGCGCGATCCACCTGGCGCGCGACGAGGGATCCGGCTGGGTGCTCGCGGGGACCGGCGACCTCGGCGCGCCGGCGCTCGCGGTGGGCGTCAACGAGAGCCTCGACGATCCCGCGCTCGTGCGGGGGGCGAGCGCCTACGCGCTCTACTTCACGCGGACGGACGCGTCGGGCGGGCGGACGATCGTGCGCGCCGAGGGGGACCCCGGCTTCGCCGAGTCGTTCGACACGCCGGTCCCGCTCGAGCTCCCGGCCGATCGCGAGCTCACCTCGCCTGCGGTCCTCGTCGAGGGCGCGACGGTCTACCTCGCGGCGGTGGCGCGGTCCGGCGACGAGGAGGTCATCGTGCTGCTGACCGCGACCGACCCGGCGGGGCCCTTCACCTACGCCGCCGGGTCGTTCGATCGATCGGTGGTGGTGCGGCGAGGTCAGGAGCTCGCGCACCCCGCGCGCGACGAGGTCGGCGGCCCCGCGCTCTTCCGCGGCTCGCGCGGCCTGCTGCGCCTCTACTACGCCGGGCGTCGAGGGACGCGCTGGTCGATCGCGGGGCGGGTCAGCGGGGGCGTGCTCGACACCTGGCGGGACGCGGGGGAGGGCCCGATCCTCGTCGCGGCCGGCGGCGGCTTCGACGCGCTCTCGGTCCGCGACCCGAGCGTGCTCCTCGAGGGCGACGCGCTCACCCTCTTCTACGGCGCGAGCGATGGGGTCCGCTCGGTGATCGCCGCGGCCGAGGGGGTCGCGCCGTGAGGCGGCTCGCGATCGGGGCGCTCCCGCTCCTCGTCTTGGCGGGGTGCGCCAACCTCGGCGAGCCCCTCGCCGCGGACGACGGCGGCGCGGGCCAGGACGCGAGCGCGGGCCTGGTCCCCGGGCCGGAGTTCGACGCGGACCGCGCGGGCGCGGTGGCCTGCTTCGACGGGATCGACAACGACGCGGACGGCGCCTTCGACTGCGGCGACCCGTCCTGTCAGGCCAACCTCCCGAGCTGCTGCGTCGGCGCCACCAGCGCCATCTGCTGCGCCGAGGGCGCCCCGTCGTCGCTCGTGATCGACGCGTGCGCAGGTCCGCTCGCCGGGTGCGGAGCGGCCGAGGGCTACGACGTCTTCGGGGCGCCTGGGCCGACGGTGCTCGCCGACGGGGACGCGCGGGCGGTGGTGCCGGGGGGCGCCGACGATCGTGACGCGGGGGCGGTGCGCCTCGAGCCGCTCGATCCGCGGCGCGGTGCGGTGGTGGTGGAGGCCCGGATCGCCTCCGGGGCGGCCGGCGGCGCGGACGGCGCGGAGTCGCTCGCCCTCGGCCTGGTCGACGCGCTCACGCCGGCGTCGAGCCTCGGACGCGTCTCGCCGGTGGTCGGGTTCGTGATCGCCCGCAACCGCGACCAGGTGCGCCTGGTCGTCCGCGACGAGGTGGTGGCCGAGGCGCCGCTGCCGGACACGCTCACGCACCTCTACCGGCTCCGCGTGGAGCCCGGCGGCGCGGTCACCCTGACGATCGACCCGGGCGTGGAGGGGGAGACCCAGCTCGTCGCCGGCGCGCAGCTCGACGGCCCGGTGCGGCTCGCGTTCTGGGGGCGCACCCCGACGGGCGCGCAGGAGCCGCCGCGCTTCACCTCGCTCCAGGTGGTGCAGGAGCAGTGCGACATGCCGCGCGCGCTCGACCCGGGGGCGGTCGTCGTGCCGGCGCCCACCGACCCGGACCCGACGTGGCGCGTCGAGCGCCGCTCGCTCGCTCGCCCGCACGTGCTGCGATGGACGGACGCGGGCGTGGCCCGCGAGCGGATGGCGTTGGTCGTGGACGGCGCGATCCACCTCGCGGAGCCGGGGGAAGGCGGCTATGTCGACGCGATCGGGGCGCCGGTCGTCGCGCCGATCGACGCCGCCTGGGGAGACGCCGGGGTGAGCTACCCGCGGCTCCGCGCGGTCGACGGCGAGCTCGAGCTGTGGCTGACCGCCTACGACGATCGGGGGCACGGCACGATCGCCCGCGCGCGCTGGGACGCGGCCGCGTCGCGCTTCGGAGCGCCCGAGCCGGTGCCTGGCCTGATCGGCGACGGGGACGCGAGCTTCGAGGCGGCCGCGCCCTACGAGGACGGAACCGGCGTCCTGCTCGTCGCGCTCCGGCGGACGATCGACGGCCGCGGCGCGATCGCGCTCTACGAGCCCTCGGAGACCGGTCCGGCGACCCTGGTCGCCGAGGTGCGGGCGCCGGCCGCAGACCTGCTGGCCTTCGATCGCGACGAGGTCGACGCGCCCGCGGTGGCGAAGGCGGGGCGCGTCTACCGGATGTTCTTCGCCGGCCGGCGCGGCAACCGCTGGAGCCTCGGCCTCCTCGTCTCCGACGACGGGCGGTCGTTCCACGACCCGCTCGGCGGCCCGCTGAGCGAGCCCCCGGGCCAGGGCTTCGACGCGCTCGGGCGCCGCGATCCTGCCCCGCTCGTGGAGGGCGAGACGCTCACCCTCTTCTACGCGGGGACGGACGGGATCCGCACCCGTGTCGGCGCGCTCCACGGCCGCCTGCCCTGAGCCGCGCCCCGGTTCGCGTCGCGCGTTTGACAGGCGCGGCGGGCCCGTAGGAGCGTCGGCGACGGATGAGCGACGAGCACGCGCGTGAGCCCTCCGCCGCGCCCCCGCGGCCGCCCCGGCGCATGCTCGCGTTCGGCGGGCTCGGGCTGGTCGCGCTCGGCGTCGGCCGGCTCCTCTACGACGCCCTCTCGCTGCAGCGGTCGGTGCACGCGTGGCTCCCGCTGGTCGCCGGCGCGATCGCGCTCCTCGCGGCCGCGATCTGGCTCGCCCTCGACACGCCGGTGCCCGAGGGGCTCGTCCGCCCGCCGCCCGCGTCCGCGCGGGGGCGCGGGCTCGCGATCGCCGCGGTGCTCGGCCTGGTCGCGCTCCAGGCGCTCATCCCGCTCCGCTACTATCTCGGCGACGACGCCTACGACGAGCGGTTCTCGTGGCGAATGTTCTCGGCGGTGCGCGTGCACGACTGCCGCATGCAGGCCTACGACGAGGTGTCCGGCGGCGCGCGACCGGTGCAGCTCATGCGGCTCGTCCAGGTCGGCTGGGTCACGACGATGCAGCGCAACCGCGAGGCCGTGCTCGAGCGCTACCTGCGCTGGCGCTGCGCGCGCGACGACGCGCCGGACGCGGCCCGGGTAGAGAACGCCTGCGTGAGCCCCGAGGGGCGCCGGACGCGCCTCGTCTGGCGGCTCGACTGCGCGGGCGACGAGGTCACGCGTGAGGACGTCGACGAGCCGAACGACGGCGCGATCGAAGAGGCCACCGGGGTGCGCGGAGGCGGCCGGTGAGGGCCGCGCTCGAGCGGATCGTCCTCGGGCCGGTGGCCGCGGTGCGCCCGTACCTCGCCCTCAAGGCGACGCTCTTGTTCCTCGCCTTCGACATGTGGGTGACCCGCGCGTCCCACGCCGGAAGGTACGGCGCGGGCGGCTTCAACGTCGCGCACTTCGGGTGGCTCGACGCGCTGCAGCCCGACGTCTCGCCGGCGGTCTACGTCGGGGTCTGCGTGTTCACCGGCGCGCTCTGCTTCGCGATCGCGATCGGCGACCGCGCGCCCCGCTGGCTCGTGGGCGTCGCGCTGCTCACGCACACGTGGAGCTGGGCGATGTCGATGCTCGACAGCTACCAGCACCACTACCTGTTGAGCCTCGTGCTCCTCGGCCTCATGTTCGTCCCGCCGCTGACCGCGGAGGAGGCCCTGCTCGGCCCGAGCGCGCCGCGCCGGTCGCCCACCAGGGCGCGCGAGCGCGCGAGCGATGAGGCGAGCGATCCCGACGAGTCGTCCGCCCCCGGCGCGACGCGCGGGCGGCGCAAGCTCGCCAAGGGCAAGGCCGCGAAGCGCGCCAGGGCGCGGCGCGCGAGCGAGTCGGCCTCGGGCAAGAAGGGTGGCGGTTCTTCAGTCGACTCCGGCGCGAGCGCTCGCGCGAGGCTCTTCGACCCGGCGCCGCTCACGAGCGCGTGGGCGTGGACCCTCCTCGGCGGCTCGATCGCCGTCGTCTACGCCTACACCGCGCTGAGCAAGACCGACCCGGAGTGGCTCAGCGGCGCCGCGCTGCGGAGCGTCCTGCACCTCGGGATCGACGCGCCGGCCGCCGACGCGCCCGACCCGCTCGGCCCGTTCCGCGCGGTCCTCGGCGCGTTCGGCGTCGAGGGCGAGCCGCTCTGGTACCTGATGGGCCACGGCGTGGTGGTCGTGCAGATGATCTGCGCCGCCGGCTACCTGATCGCGCCGCTCCGCGACTCGGTGAAGAGCCGCGCGCTCGACGCGTTCCTGATCGTCGCGCTCCTCACCGCGCTCAGCTTCCACCTCGGCGCGGAGTACATGGAGCTCAAGATCGGCTGGTTCAGCTGGTACATGATCGCCTACGCCGCGATCTTCTTCCTCCCGGCGCGGTGGCTGGCGGTGGTGGCCCGGCGGATGATCCCGCTCCGTGGCGGTGGCGAGACCGGCTGGTGGACGTTCGCGCCCGGCGGGGTGATCCGCGCGCTGATCCGCCTCCTGGTGGGCTTCGCGATGCTCTACGCAGGGCGCCTCGGCGAGGCCACGCTCGAGCCCCTGGTCGTGGTCGGCGCCCTCGTGCTCGCGCTCCCGCCGCTCCGCTGGCTCGCGCGTGGGCTCTACCAGGATGACGAGCCGCCGCCCGCGATCGTGTACGTCGAGGTCGTCGTCGGCGCGCTCGCGATCGGGATCGCAGGGGCCGCCGTCGATCTGCCGGGCGCGCAGACCGCCGGGCTGCTCGTCGCCGGGCTCTTGCTCGTGGCGACCGCGCTGGCTCCGCTGAAGAAGGGGACATTGACGCGCCTGGGCGGCTACGCGATCGGCGTGGCCGCGGCCGCGGTCGCCCTCTACGTGAGCGTCACCGCGACGGATGTCCGCTGGGACTACTACCGCAACGTCGGCGGCGATCATCGGCGCCGGGGCGAGATCGCCGAGGCCTACGTCGCCTACGTGAAGGCCAACCGCTACGCGCCCGAGGGCCAGGACCGGCGCGCGCGCGAGGAGGAGATGCGCGCGCGGCTCGAGGCGATGGGCGCGCCGATCCCGGAGGTCCCGTGAGCGCCCGCCTCGAGGGAGACCGCCTCGTCCTGCCCGGCATCGCGACCGCGCACTCGCACGCCTTCCAGCGGGCGCTGCGCGGCCGCACCCAGCGCGCGCGTGGATCGTTCTGGAGCTGGCGCGGCCTGATGTACGCGCTCGCCGAGCGCCTCGACCCGCAGACGATCTACGACGTCTCGAGGCTCGCCTACGTCGAGCTGGCCGCGGCCGGCGTCACCGCGGTCGGCGAGTTCCACTACGTGCACCACCAGCCCGACGGCGCGCCCTACGACGACCGCACCGAGCTCGCCGACGCGGTGATCCGCGCGGCCCTCGACGCGGGCCTCCGCGTCTCGCTGCTCCGCGTCCTCTACCACCGCCCCGGTCACGGCCGCGCCCCCGAGGGCGCGCAGCGGCGCTTCTGCGACGCGGACGTCGACCTCGCCTTCGCGGACGTCGACGCGCTCCTCGCGCGCTACCGCGACGAGCCGCGGGTCGCGGTCGGCCTCGCGCCGCACAGCGTCCGCGCCGTCCCGCGTCGGTGGATCGAGGAGGCGGCGCGCTTCGCGGCCGAGCGCGGCGTCCCGCTCCACATGCACGTCTCGGAGCAGCGGCGCGAGATCCGCGAGTGCCTCGCCGAGCACGGCGTGCGCCCGGTAGCGCTGCTCGCCGACGCGGGGGCGCTGTCGCCGTCCTTCGTCGCGGTGCACGCGACCCACCTCGACGACGCCGAGGTCCGCCTCCTCGGCGAAGCGCGCGCGTTCGCGTGCCTCTGCCGGACGACCGAGCGCGACCTCGGCGACGGCCTGCCGCGCACGACCGATCTCGTCCGCGCGGGGGCCCGGCTCTGCTTCGGGGTCGACAGCCACGCCGTCTCGGATCCGTTCGTCGAGGCGCGCGCGGCCGAGCTCGACGAGCGGACCCGCCTGGAGCGCCGCGCCCTGCTCGAGGCGCCGGCCCTGCTCGAGGCGAGCGGCCCGCTCGGCTACGAGGCGATCGGCCTCGACGCGACGGGCGACGAGGTCCGCCTCGACCGCCGGGCGCCAGCGCTGGTCGGAACGGTCGAGGACACCGCGGTCGACGCCGCGATCTTCGCTGCCAACGCGGCTTGCGTCGACGAGGTGCGCGTCGCCGGGCGCGTCGTCGTCGAGGGCGGCGTCCACCCCGACGCCGAGCCGGCCCGCGTCGCCTTCGAGCGGGCCGTCGCGTCCCTCACGGGCTGAGCGCCCGAGCGCGTGCGGCGACACCTAGGAGCCGCTATCCCTCCCGGGTGGCGGAGGAGGGGCGCGGTCTACGGATGGGCCTGGTGATCGGCGCGCTCGCCGGCGCCGTCGCCGCGCTGGTGGTGTGTGGCGGGCTCGCGTGGCGCGGCTGCACCTACTTCCTGCCCACGCCCGAGCGCGACCTGCTCTTCGAGGCCGACTGCGGGAGCGCGGGGCTGCGGGTCGAGCGGGTCTACGACCTCAACCGCCTGGCCGGGGTGGTGGGCGGCGAGCACCTCGAGGCGACCTTCGGTGACGTCCCGCTGGCGATGGACGGGCGCGCGTTCCCGTCCGTGTTCACCTGGGATCGGCCCGCGTACCGGGAGCGCGGCGACGGCGCGCAGGCGCTTCACGTCTTCGTCGGCGGAGCTCCGGTGGACGGCGACGCGGTCGAGCGCTGCGTGGAGGCGAACGCCGAGGCGCTGCTCGCCGCGATCGACGCGGGCTACCGGCGCCGGCCAGGGGACGCCGACTTCGCGGGGCGGCGCCGCGTCTACTGGTCGGCCGCGCCGGAGGCGCTGGAGCCGGAGTTCCGCGACGATCGCCACACGCTGCGGCTCCTCCGTGACGGCCGGCTGATGATCTCGACCGAGCACGCGGGCGGCGGGGCGAGCGAGACGATCGATGGCCGCGTGGTCGACGGTCGGATCGAGTGCTGCAACTTCGCCGCCGACGGGATCGTCGATGCGCTGGTGGACGCCGACGGCCAGACGCTCCGTCAGCGCCTCGATGGGGCGGGCGAGGGCAGCCGCTTGTAGAAAAACGTGCTGTCGCAAGGCCGGCCGTCCGGCCACTGCGCGTAGTCGGGGATGACTCCGACGCGCTGCCAGCCGTGACGCGCGTAGAGGCGCTCCGCGGGGCTGCCGGTCACCGTGTCGAGGACGAGCACCGAGCGCCCGGCCGCCCGCGCCTCCTCCTCGATGGCGGCGAGGAGGGCGGCGCCGAGGCCTCGCTGGCGCGCGCGCGAGTGGACCTGCATCTTGGCGACGTCGGCCCGGTGCGGCTGGTTGTCCGGCAGGTCGAGCACGAGCTGGACGGTCCCCACGAGCCGCGCGTCGGCGTCGAGCGCGACGAGCACGACGCGCTCGCCTCGCGCGCCGGCCTCCAGCGCGCCCCGCCAGAACCGCGCGGCGCGCTCGCGACTCAGCGGGCTCAGGAACCCGACCGACGCGCCGCCCGTCTCCACGACGTCGAGCAGCAGGTCGACGAGCCCGTCGAGGTCGTCGGGGGTCGCGCGGCGAAGGGTCGGCGAGGTCATCGGCGGCTCCCCGACGAGGGTAGCGCGCGACTCGCCCCCGCGGCGCTATGATGCGGGGGATGCACGATCTCTCGCCTTGCCCCAGCTGCGGGCGCCACGTGCGCGTCGTCGAGGACGCGTGCCCGTTCTGTCACCACACTGGGCCGCGCCCCGCGCCCCTGCGCCGTCGTCGGCGAGGGCTCACCCGCGCGGCCGTCATGTTTGCCGGCGCGGCGCTCGCGAGCGCGTGCGGGTCCCAGGGAGGCGAGGTGCCTACCGATCCGCCCGCGACCCAGGAGGACGTCGAGGACATCGACGAGGGGATGGTCGAGGCCTACGGCGCGCCGTCACCGGAGGACGAGCCGCCGCCGGTCGAGCAGACCGACGAACCGCCGGTGCCTGCCTACGGCGCGCCGCTGCCGGAGGACCTCGAGCCGCAGTGACCGCGGAGCCGCAGTGACCGCGGAGCCGCAGTGACCGCGGAGCCGCAGTGACCGCGGAGCCGCAGTGACCGCGGAGCCGCAGTGACCGGAGAGCCGCAGTGACCGCGGAGCCGCAGTGATCGCGGAGCCGCAGTGATCGCGGAGCCGCAGTGATCGCGGAGCCGCAGTGATCGCGGAGCCGCAGTGATCGCGGAGCCGCAGTGATCGCGAATCAGCGCAGCGCGCGGGTCAGCGTCTCGCGCACGTAGTCGAGCGGCTCCACGCGCAGCCGCTCGCGGAGGGCGCGGCGGGCGTCGTCGCCGCCGACGCGGGCGAGCGCGCGGGCAGCGGCCTCGCGGACGACCGGCTCCTCGTGACCCAGGAACGCGGCCACGTCGGGCACGGCCGCCGCGCCGAAGCCGCGGGCGAGGGCCTCGACCGCCTCCGCGACGAAGAGGTCGCTCTGCTCGGGGGCGCGCGCGACCGCGCGGAGGAACGTGCGCACCGCGGGCACCGGGAAGGCGGCGGTCGCGCCCACCGCGCGCAGGCGGACGTAGGGTGCCTCGCGCGGGTCGTTGTAGAGCTCGATGAGCAGCGGCAGCGCGCGGTCCCCCACGCGGCGCCAGTCGGCGTCGGTCGGCACGTCCTCGATGCCGCTCAGGAGCTGACGCACCGAGGCGCGCGTGGGGCCCGCCTGGGCCTCGGCCGGGGCGGCGACCAGCGAAGAAGCGAGCGCGACGGCCAGGCCGAGGAGCGCAGAGAGCGATGCGGCGCGGTGCACGGCTGGAGGATACGGCCCACGGGCGCAGGTGTCGACGGCCCCCCCCCCCCGAGGCGCCGCCGGGGCTCGATGCTGCTATCCTCCCGGCGACCCATGCGCGCAGCGAACGACCGGCGGGGGGCCGCGTCGTGATCCTGAGGACCGAGACGGTCGAGCAGGTGATCGACGGCGACGACCGACGGATCTTCCTGAAGGACGTCCTGATGACGGCGGGCAAGCACCCGCTCGGGATGGTGCGCAAGCGGCTGCCCCCGCCGCACAAGTCGCTCGGCACCGTGCTGCTCATCCACGGCTACGGGCAGAACCGCTACACGTGGCACAGCAGCAAGCGCTCGTTCGTGAACTTCCTCGCGGCGGACGGCTGGGACGTCTTCAACGTGGACCTGCGCGGCCACGGCCGCTCGCGCCGCTTCGGCGCGCCGTTCCCGCGGAACCTCGACGACTACATCCGCGACGACCTGCCCGCCTTCGTACAGGAGGCGCGCGAGCTCACCGGCGACGACCGGGTGTTCCTGATGGGCCACTCGATGGGCGGGCTCATCAGTTATTTCAGCGGCGCGACGCGCGTGCGCGACCAGGTCCGCGGGATCGTCTCGATCGGCTCGCCCTACGTCTTCGGCCAGGGCTCGGCGCTGCTCTTCGGGCTGCGCGAGGTGGCGGCCGCGGTGCGCTGGACGGGCCTGCTCGACGCCAACCCGGCGCTCCCGCTGCGGCTCGTCGGGAGCCACCTCAACCGCCGCAAGGGGCTTTGGAACGCGCGCCTCTTGCCGCTGCCGATCCGCGCGTGGGCTCCCGACACCGTCGAGCCAGAGGTGCTCGAGGAGTACCTCGGGCGCACCTTCGATCGCTCCACGCTCACGGTCGCGCTCGACATCTTCCGCGCCGGTCGGGACAAGGGCTTCAAGAGCACCGACGGGATGATCGACTACTCAACCGCGTTTGAAATACTCGACCGCCCCCTCCTCGTAGTGGCCGGTACGAGGGACGGCCTGGCGCCCCCGGCGTCCGTCCGCCCCGCGTACGACAAGAGCCGAAGCACCGACAAGACCTACCGCGCGTTCCCGTACGGCCACATCGATCTGGTGGTCGGCAAGGAGGCGACGCGCACGGTCTGGCCGCTGATTCGGAACTGGCTAGCGAGGCGGTGAAGTAGGATGACCACGGCGATGACCCTCACGAAGGACGAGGCCCTCAAGGCGCGCAGCCGTCAGGCGGCGGGGGTGGCCGTGGAGCGGGCGATCGGGGACAAGGCCTCGCCGGCGGTGAAGAAGGCGGTGACCGAGGCGGTCGCGCCGTGGGCCGAGCGCTTCGTGCGTTGGCTCGACGACTTCATCCGCATCCCCGGCACCAAGATGGGGATCGGCCTCGACCCGATCATCGGCTTCCTCATCCCTGGCGCGGGCGACGCGATCACGGGCACCGGCTCGGTGGCGCTCCTGTTCCTCGCGCTCAAGGAGCGCGTCCCCACCATCGTGCTCCTGCGGATGTGCATGAACATCGCGGTCGACACCGCGGGCGGGCTCCTGCCCTTCGTGGGGGATGCGTTCGACGTCGTGTGGCGGAGCAACCGCCGCAACCTCGACCTCATCCAGAAGTA
>JAUHXR010000167.1 GCA_030426845.1 Polyangia bacterium
CGCGCGTAGAGGCGCAGCGGGCGGCCCGGGTCGCCGTGGCAGTCGAGGCTCCCGCAGCCGTAGCCCACCACCACCTGGACGTGGGCCTCGTAGTAGGCCGCGTCGGCCATCGGCAGCGGGTCCGTCTCGGTCGCGGACGGCCCGGCGCAGCCGGCGAGCACCGCGACGCAGGCGAGCGCGCGCCTCAGCGCGGCTCCAGGGAGGCCGCGCTCGCGCGGGATCGGCCGGGCGGCGACGCTCAGAGCGGGGGCGTCCATGTCAGTCCGATCTGCGTGACGATCGCCAGGCGCTCGTCGAGCAGGAGGAAGTCGTCGTAGTGCGTGTACATCAGCGACGCGTCGAGCACCCCGGCCCACTCGCCCTCGCGGAGCCGGCCGCGCAGGCCGCCGGTGACCGACCAGTAGGGCGACAGGTCGCGGTCCAGCGTGCGGTAGCGCGGCACCTCGTTGGCCGAGGCCACCTGGTAGGTGCGCTGCCAGAAGCTCGCCCCGGTCTGCACGTACAGCCGGGCGTAGCCCCCGACCTCGAGGGCGTCGGTCGCCTGGACGCGCAAGGCGGCGTGCGCGATGTGCGAGCTCAGCGCCCAGTCGTCGAGGTAGAGCTGGTAGTCGACCCGGAGCGAGCCGCGGATCGGCTCGAGGTACTGGAGCCAGCGCGCGCCGATCGCGTGACCCACGCGCAGGTCCGGGACGTTCTCCGGCACGCGGGAGGGCAGGCGATAGGCGTCGAAGGTGTCGAGGGTCAGCCGCGGCGTGTCCCCCATGAAGAGCGGGACGTAGCGGTAGGGCTTCTCGAGGTAGCCGTCCTGGACCGTCAGAGTGTAGACGCCGCGGATCAGCGTCTCGGGGCCGAGGGTCTGGGTGAGGGAGACCTCGCCGCGGTGGGTCATGAGCTGGGCGGAGAACGCGTCCCAGCTCGCGCCGCTGCGCGAGACGGTGTCGAAGGTCCCCCCGTAGCCGACCGCGAGGACGCTGTCGGGCGTGCCCAGGCGGCTCTGCCAGCGCGCGTCGATCCCGTGGGATTCGTAGTCCGGCTCGATCGAGAAGCGGTAGGCGAGCGACGCGAGGTGCCCGTCGAACGCGGCCGCGGCGTCGAGGCCGATCTCGGTGCGGGCCTCGAGGAAGCGGTTCGTCGCGTGGCTCACCACGTCCACCGAGGCCGCGCTCACGACGTCGACGAGGGCGCGGGCGCCCACGCGGCTGCCCTCGGGATCGAGGCGCGCGCCGACCGCGAGCCGCGGGGTCACCGCCTGGACGTTGTCGGTGTCGGCGTAGACGAGGGTGTTGGCCGACGCCTCCCAGCGCTGCTGAGCGGCCGCCGGCGCGGCCGAGGCGCAGGCCAGCGCCGCGAGCGAGAGCGCCGCCGTCACCCGTGACGCCCCGACGCGCGTGGAGCTCAGTTGCACCCGCACCCGCCGCCTCCGCCGCCGAAGCTGCCGGAGGTGCCCTCGCGCGTGCTCAGCACGTGATGGTTCAGCTCGTCGAGCGCGGGATCGCCCTCCGGGTTCATGACCTCCTCGGCGAGCGCGCCCCGCTCCCACGGCTGAGTGGTCGCGCACCCACCGAGGGCGACGCAGGCCCCGATCAGGAGCCAGACGAGCGCGCGCACGTCAGCCGCAGGAGCCTGGGCCGTCCATGAGCGCGCCGTCGGCGCCGCACCGGTACTGGCAGATGGTCGAGTCGCCCTCACAGCTCACCTGACATGCGCCCGTGCAGGTCACTTCACAACGCCCACGGTCACGACAGCTCACGTTCGAGCCCGCGCCCACCTCGATGGTGCAGTCGGCGGCGGCGCAGCGCACGGTGCTGTTGTCGCCCGCGTAGAGCGTGCACGTCGTGTCCTCGACACAGTTGAGATCGGCGTTGTCGCCCGCCGCGGACGCGCAGGTCGCGTCCTCCCGGCAGTCGAAGGCGCAGCCGTCGCCGCACTGGAGCGCGCACTCCGAGCCCGCGCTGCAGGTGCAATCGGCGTCCGCCGCGCAGTCGCACATCGGCCCGGGGCACGGCGGCAGGTCCGGCAGGACGATCGGATCGGCCGAGCAGGCGGCGAGGCCCACGCCGAGGAACGCCAGCCCGACGAGCGCCCTGGCCGCGCGCAGGGGGGTGGGGGCGGCGCGCATCAGCGGCTCCCTCCGGATTCGACGGCCACGGTGTGCGCGACGCGCGCGCGGACGGTTCTGCTCATCATCTTCGCAGGTCTCCCTCTCCTCGAGAAACGATCATCGGGCCGGACACGCCCCTTGCGACACACAGATCACGTCGCTCGTGCGCGTCGGGTAGGTGCAGCAGGCGGTGCCCGCGGGACACGCGCAGGGGCAGGCCGCGCAGTCCGCCGGGCGGAAGTCCATACACTCCCCGGCCACGCACACCGCGCTGGTGCCGCACTTGCGCTCGCACTCCCCGCAGTGAAGAGGGTCGTTGTCGAGATCGACGCAGCCCCCCACGCAGACGGCGCGGTCCGCCGGGCAGGCGCTCACGCAGGCGCCGCCGGCGCACACCATTCCGCACGGCACATTGACGCCTCCACAGTGCGAGCCGTCCGCCAGCGTGTCGACGCAGCGCTCCACCACCCGCGTCAGGCCGGGGCGACACACGCACTGGCCCGCCACGCAGTACTCGTAGTCCTCGCAGTCCCTCGGCGGGATCCCGCAGCGCTCTGGATCGCGGTCCGCGAGCCCGGCGTCCACCAGGGCGGCGTCGGGCCGGCCCGAGTCCGGGGTGGCCGCGTCCATCCCGCCATCGCCGAAGAGCTCCACGACCCGATCGCCGCACCCCGCGCTCAACAGGGCCAGCGCGACCGCGAAGGCCCTCACTCGGCGCGCTCGGCCGCGCGGGCCTGCGGCGAGTCGGGGTAGCGCGCCCGCAGCTCGTCGACCGCTCGGTCCGCGCCCCCGGCGTCGCCGAGCCGCCGCGCGGACTGCGCCAGGATCCAGAGCGCCTCCGCCCCGAGCCGCCCCCGTGGGAAGCGGCGCCGGTGGGACCGCGCCGCCTGCCGCGCGCGCGCTGGCGAGCCCGCCTGCAGCTCGTGGCGCGCGAGCCGGACCCAGGCCGCCTCCGCCAGGGTGTCCTCGCCGAGCCCGACCTGACGGAAGAGCGCGCGGGCCCGGTCACGCTCGCCCGCCCGCCAGCGCCGCTCGGCCTCGCGCAGGGTGGCTCCCGGCTCCGGCGCGGACGGCGCGCTTCGACCGGCCACCGGCCCGCGCTCGGCGCCGGCGACGCCGACCGGCCGAGGCGCCGGCTCGCCCGCCACGGGCGGGGCCGGGCCGTCGACGAGGGTGCGCGCGCCAGGCTGGGCCGACGTGGGCTCAGCCGACGCGGGCTCGGCCGACGCGGGCTCGGCCGACGCGAGCCGCGGGTCGTCCAGCGCTGGCGGCTGCGCCGTCGCCACCGGCCCGCCGCGCTCCCAGCGGTCCCCGCCGCGCAGGTGCACCTCGGGCTCGTCGCCGTTCGACACCACCACGTGGCCCTCGCGGACCGCGACCGCGACCGCGCCGCCCTCGCGCGAGACCGAGAAGCGCGTCCCCCGCACCTCCACCTGGGCCGCCCCGGCCCGGACCCGCAGCACGCCGCCGCCGAGGTCGCGCGCGTGCACGTCGACCCGCCCGTCGAGGAGCGACAGCTCCGTGGTGCAGCCGTCGGGCGCCGACACGGTGAGCTCGCCCACCGTGGTCATCTCGCCACGCCGGCCGAGGCCTTCGTCGGCCGGGGCCCACGCCTCGCAGGCTCGGGCGCCGTCCGCCGAGGAGCCACCGGACGGGCCGTCGGAGGCGCCCACCCACGCCAGCGCGGACGCGGCCGCCGCCACGCCCAAGGCGGCCGCGAACCCAGCAGCCCAGCGCCGTCGTCGCGGACGAGCGGGCCTGTCTCCCGCCGCGGCAGCCGGCGCCTCCACGACCCCATCGAGCGGCGCCTCGGCCGGCACCTCGGCTGGAGCGGCGTCCCCGCGGACCACGGCCAGCACGCGGGCGCGCGCGGCCTCGTCCAGGCTCGGGCCGCCCCGCTCGGCGAGCGCGGCCAGGCCGGCCTCCCGGCGCACCTCGGGCGCCTCGGCGCGCACCGCCTCGAGGACCCGGCGCCGCGCCGCGTCGTCGAGCGCGGGCGCGCCGTCGTCCGCCAGCCGGGCGAGACGCGTCTGGAGCGCGGTGTCGAGCCTGTCAGCCATCGCGCCCCTCGAGGATCTCGCGGAGCGCGGGGTCGGCCTGAGCGAGCGCCTTCAGCTCCTGGCGCGCGTGAAAGATGCGCGCGCGCACCGTGTTCGGGTTCGCGTCGACCAGCTCGCCGATCTCGCTCGGGGTCATCTCGGCGAGCGCCCAGAGGGTGAACGCGACGCGCTTCTTGGGCGCGATCCGGTCGAGGGCCGCGTGGAGCCGGCCCATCGCGACCCGCGCGCGGGCCTGGCCCTCGGGGCTCTGGTCCGGCGACAGCAGGCCCTCGGGCATCTCGGCGCGCCGCGCCTCGTAGGCGGATGGACGCAGCGCCCGCCGGGCCACCCGCACCGTGATCCCGCCGACGAAGGTCGAGAACCGGCTCTCGCCGCGATAGCGCGGGAGCGACTTGATGAGCTCGAGGAAGACCGTCTGCACGAGATCCTCGAAGTCGCTCCGAGGTCCCAGGATGCGGCCCAGGAGGCGCTCGACCCGAGGCAGCTCCTGGCGGGCCAGCGCCTCGAGCGCGTCGGCGTCGCCTCCTCGCGCACGCGCGACCAGATCCTCGGTCGAGGCGGGCGGAGCGACGAGCCGTAGCTGGGCGGGCACGTCCGTGAGTCGCGTGGAGTCCCCGGGTCGATTAATCCGCTCACTCGACACGGTAGGCGACCCCCAGCCGACCCGAGAGGCGGACCGGCCCCTCACGGAGGAGCGTGACCCCGCTGGCCTGGAACACGAGCGGCTCGACGATGGCGTCCACCCCCAGCTCCAACGACACCTCGAGCCCGAAGTCGAGCGGCTGGCGCACCTCGACCGACGCCCCGACGAAGCCGCCGGCCTGGGTCGTCGAGGCGCGACGGCGCGCGTTGCCCTCCTCCTCGGCGTGCATGATCACCGCCGACGCGCCGCCTCGGGCGTGGGCGAGCAGCCGTGTCCGCGCCGGCCCGACCCAGCCGCCGATCCCCACGCGCAGGCCGCCGTCGACCCGGTTGTAGCGGCCCTCGACGCGCGACACCTCGCGGTCGCTCTGGCCGCCGCCCGCTCCGAACAGCCCGACCGAGAGCTGCCAGTCCTGGCCCGCGCCGATCCACGCCAGCTCGAGCGCGAGCGCGGGCTGCAGCTGCCAGGGCCCGTCCGGCATGGCCCAGGCCTCGAACGCGGCCACCGCGGTGAACGCGAGCCGGTCGCTCACATCGCCGCCCTCCTCGCCCGCCAGCGGGGGGCTCTCGGTCGCCGTCGCCGCGGGCTCGGGCGGAGTCGGCTCGGCGGGCCCGTCGGTCGCTGGGTCCGCGTCCCCGTCGGGGGCGGCGCCGGCCGACGGCTGGGACAGCGGGTCGGTCGGGGGATCGATGGACACGACCTCCGCGGTCGAGCCCGCGCGGGCCACCTCGAGCAGCTCCGACGCCACGACCGCCACCGCGTAGCCCTCCGCGTCCGGCTCAGCGAGGCGCCGCTCGAGGGTCGCGTGATCGCTGCGCCGCCAGACGCGCGCCACCCCCTCGCGCACCCGGAGGTCGACCACGAAGCCGAGGGACGGGTCGCGCCGCGCGACCTCCACGTCGGTGAAGCGGCGCTCCGGCGGCACGTCGAGCAGCTCGAGGAAGGCGCGGTCGCGGACCTCCTCATCCACCACCACCCCCACGTCCCCCGCCTGCGCGCGACCGACGGCCGGCGCGAGGCAGATCAGGGCCACCGCGAGGACGCCGCGCCGCACTCCCGGATCATAGCAGGGCCGGCTCAGGCGAGGCCGAGGGCCTCGAGGGCCTCCGGCTGGAGGGCCCGCTCGAGGAGGGGGCGCTGCGCGGCGAGGATCTTCTGCGAGGCGATCTCGGGCGCGAACCACTCCACCCGATCGATCTCCGGGAACTCGGCCCGGCGCCCCGAGCGCGGGGGCCACTCGAGCTCGAAGGGGTTGGAGACGAGCGCCGCGGGGTCGACGTCGGCCTGGACGGCCCAGGCGTCGACCCGCTTGCCGCCGCGCTGGATCACGTGGCCCAGCGGGACGAACGGGCCGGGCGGGAGGGCGAAGCCGGTCTCCTCGGTCCACTCGCGCTGGGCCGTGGCCAGCGGGGCCTCGTCGCCCTCCACCAGCCCCTTGGGCACCGTCCAGGCGCCCTCGTCCTTGCGCCGGAAGAACGGCCCGCCCGGGTGCGCGAGGAGCAGCTCGACCGCCCCCGCCCGCCGTCGCACCGCGACCAGGCCTGCGCTCCGCTTCGCCGTCATCTGGGTCCCTCCGGCACCGAATCGTGCGCTCGAGAGTGCCCGCTCGCGGCCGCGCTGTCGCCCTCGTGGCGGACCGCGGCTGCACATCGTTCGAGCCGTGCTATGGCTTCGCGCCCATGTCGGACGCCCCCCCGTGGTTGAGCCGCCTCGTTGACGGCTCCCTGGACGAGATCGTCGAGGTGCAAGCGGGAACGCTGGCCATCAAGAGCGGGCAGATCGTCGCGTGCGATCCGCTCGTCTTCCTCGAGAGCTCCGATCCGTTCGCGCGCAAGGTCCCCAAGGGCCAGCACCCGGTGTTCATCGGGCGGCTCGAGGGCGAGATCGCGTACGCGCGGGTCGAGCTCGGCGAGGGCGACGTCGAGAAGTGGGAGGTCGCGCGGGTCCCCGGCGAGGAGGACGTCGAGGGCTGGCCGGGCTACGCGATCGACGCGGGCGTCGGCGCGTTCTGCGACCTCGGCGCCGTCGAGGCCTTCCTCAAGGCCGAGGAGAAGCTCGCCGACAAGATCCGCAAGGCCCTCGCCAAGGAGGGCCTCACCGACGAGGACGACCCGACCTACGCCGCGCGCTTCGACGAGCTGCGCGGGGAGATGGGGCCCGACCCGGTCGCCGATCTCGACGCGGACCTGCGCAAGCGGGACCACGCGTCCGTGGTCATCGCGCCCCGCACCGAGGGCAACGTGGTGGCCTTCAAGAGCGGCGCCGGCAACGGCGTGTTCGCGAGCTTCTGGGGCCTGGGCAAGCGCAACAAGGTGCTCGCGCTCGTGACCGACTTCGGCCTCCTCGAGGAGGGAGCCTCGGACGAGCTGGAGCTGCCCGCGCTCGAGGACGAGGACGACGGCCTGGGCGACCTCGCCAGCGCGCTGTCCGGCGGCTCGGCCTCCGGGATGGGCGGGCTCGAGGCCCTCGCGGCCGCCCTCGGGATGGGGGGCGCGGCGGCCGAGCCGGAGCCGGAGTCCCGCCAGGGCCCGTCGCCACTCTTCCTCCAGGCCAAGGCGCTGCTGCAGCGCTGGGTGAAGGAGGAGAAGATCGAGCTCGAGGCCCAGGTGAACCTCGACGACTTCGCCGAGGCGTTCCTCTACAAGCTCTCCTCGCTCCAGGGGCACCGCAACCCGGGCGCCCACATCGGCGAGTGGCTCGTCGACCGGCGCGAGGTGGCCGACGTGTTCGCGTCGGACGACGAGCTCGAGAACGATCTGCGGGGCTGAGCCCCGCGACCGACGAGGGTCACCCGACCCCAGGAGCCGCGCCGCTCTCCCACCCGGGGCTGGGGTCTGTTGACCCGCGACCCCTCCAGATGGCGCCCTGAGAGCGCGCCAGGCGTCGCCACCCCCGGGCTCCGGGCCTGCGCACGAGGCTTGCACAACGGTCTCCTCGGAGAAGGAGACCCGGATGCACCACCCTCGACGACTTGGATCCATCCTCCTCGGCCTCACCGCGGCGGCGTGCGCGAGCGGCGGGCTCGAGGACCCGGCGGGGCGCCCGAACGCGCCCGAGCTGACGTTCGCGCAGTTCGCGGAACAGGCGGTCTACATCGAGGAACGCGACATCTACCTGGTGGACGGCGACACGCCGGTCCGGACGGTCGAGGAGCTCCAGGACATCTACAACCACATCGGGCGCCTGCGCCGCTCGTTCGGGGACGCGTCCAGCGAGACCAACCCCAACGCCCTGAGCGTCAACACGGTCGGCGGCCGCGACGACCTGTGGGACGAGGCGACCCGGCGCGACCTCACGTTCTGCGTCAGCCAGGACTTCGGGGCCCGCCACGCCACGGTCGTCGAGGCGATGATCCAGGCGGGCGGCGCGTGGGCCGGGGTCGCCGACGTTCGATTCGTGCACCACCCCGAGCACGACGCGAGCTGCCGTCCCAGCAACGCCGCGGTCGTCTTCGACGTGCGGCCGGTCAACGCGGGCGGCGAGTACCTCGCGGCCGCGTTCTTCCCGAGCTGGACGCGGGACCAGCGCACCGTGCTCATCGACGCCAGCTCGTTCGACACCGGCGGCGCGGTCGACCTCGAGGGGATCCTCCGCCACGAGCTCGGCCACGTCCTGGGCTTCCGCCACGAGCACACCCGGCCCGAGGCCGGCACCTGCTTCGAGGACACCGACTACCGGCCGCTGACCCCCTACGACCGCGACTCGGTGATGCACTACCCCCAGTGCAACGGGAACGCCGCCTCGACCCTCGCGCTGACCGCGGTGGACGCCGAGGGGGCGCGCAGCGCCTACGGGCCTCCCCTTGCCAGCACGCCCACCGACCCGACCACGCCTCCGAGCGACCCGACCGTGCCGGGCGACCCGAGCGATCCGTCGATGCCGACCGAGCCGCCCCCGCCCCCGAGCGATCCGACGCCCCCCGCGCCGACCGTCGACTGCAAGCGCGCGGGCGGGACCATCGGCCGCGGCGACTCGCACCTCTACCCGCCGCTGTTCCTGAGCGGCGAGGTCACCCTGCGGATGACCGGCGTCGGCGACCCCGACCTCTACGCCTGGGTCGCAGGCACGCTCGAGCTGTGCATCAGCGACTCGCCCGGCGCCACGGAGGGCTGCACCCTCCGCGGCACCGGCGGCCCGCTGTTCGTCGAGGTCTACGGCTACGAGGCCGGCAACTACCAGCTCGAGGTGTGCGCACGCTGAGCGCGCTCAGGCGTCGTCGTCGGCGGGCGTGTCGTCGCCCGCCGGCGCCTCCGCGTCGTCCGCCTGCCCCTCGTCGGCCAGCTCGCCAGCGGCTTCGCCCGAGCCTTCGCCCGAGCCTTCGTGAGCCAGCTCGGCCACGCCCTCGGTCCACAGCGACTGCCGCAGGGTCTCCATCTGGCCACGAAGCGACGCGATGCGGGTGAGCGAAGTGCCCACCGTCTGCTCGAGCTCCTCGAGCTCCTCCACACCCGCGCTGCGGGCGCTGCGCGCGGTACGGACGACCTCCGCGATGCTGCGGGTGACCTCCTCGTTCGCGGTGCGCACGAACTCGACGAGCTTGTCGCCGAACTCGTCGATCTGCTTGTCGAACGCGTCGGCGAGCTTCACCGCCGCCTCGCGCACCGCCTTGGGCGCCTCCTCCATGGCCCGCTTCTTCATCTCCTTGTCCGCGCGGCCACGGAAGAAGTACGCGAGCACGGGGGCGGCGAGCGTGAGCGCGCCCCCGACGAAGACGTTGGACAGCGCCATGATGCCGATGCCGAACGCGCCGAGCGCGATGACGCCGACGTCGTAGGCGAGCGTGTTCACCGAGAGGTCGATCTCGGGGCCGTCGCCGCCGAGCAGCTCCTCGAGCTTCTTGCTGCGCTCGGCCGCGTCCTCGGCCACGAAGGCGATCGCCTCCTCGGCCACGCGCTCGAGCTTCTTGGCGAGGTCCTCGCCCTGCTGATCGGCGAACGAGCGGAAGCGCTCCTCCATGAAGCTCGGCAGGTAGCGCTTGAGGTCCTCGGACTTGGCGCCCTCGATCTCGGCCGGGAGCGCGAGCGAGAAGCGCTTGCCGAACTCCTCCGTTTCGCGCCGGAGGATCGCCTTGATCCCGGAGAGCGAGTCGCGGATCTGCCGCTCGCGCCGCTCCTGTAGCTCGGCCGAGCGGCTCAGGTCGCCCTCGAGCGCGGCGAGCCGCCGCTCCAGCTCGGCCTGGTCCATCTCCAGCGCGCGCCGCTGGATCTTGACGCTCTGCTCGAGGGTCGCGCTCGCGCGGAGGCCCGCGTCGAGGGCGTTGTCGAGCAGCACCCGGCCGCGCTCCTCGGTCAGGAAGCGCCGCAGCTCGTCCGCGAGCGCGGTGAGGCCCGCGCCGTCCGGGTCGCCGCCGAGCGCGTTCTCCGCGCTGACCGCGAAGACCTTCGGCTCGGCTACGAGCTTCGCGAGGTGCGAGGTCGCGTAGGCGATCGCCTCGGCCCGCTCCTCCTCGTCGAGCAGGTCGACCTTGTTGATGACGAACAGGACCTTGTCGCGCGACTGGCTCAAGAGCTTGTTCGCGATGAAGCTCCGCTCCGACTCCTTGAGGATCTGCCCCGCGTCGAGCAGGAACAGGATCGCGTCGGCCTTCGGGAGGTAGCTGTAGGTGATCTCAGCGCGCGCGCTGTTGAGGTCGTTGACCCCGGGGGTGTCGACGAGGACCACGCCGCCCTCGAGGATCGCGGCCGGGTAGTCGACCTCGAGGTAGCGCACGTCCTCCTCGGCCGCCTTGCCGCCGACGACGAAGTCGGCGACCTGCTCGAGCGGCACGCCATGGCTGTCCTTGTCGGACACCGCCCGAGCGCGGGGCGAGTCACCGTGCGAGACGTGGTGGATCACCGCGGTGGTCGGCGTCACGCCGGTCGGGAGCACGGGAGCGCCGAGGAGCGCGTTCACGAAGGTCGTCTTGCCGTGGTTGAACTCGCCGAGCACGACGAGGTGGAAGCGCTCCTCCTCGAGGCGCGGGATGCGCCCCTCGCGCAGGCCGTCGGCGAGGGTCTGGGCCCCCGTGTCCTCCGCCACGTCGGCGACCTCGCGCAGCGACGCGAGCACGTCCGACTTCACACTCTGGTAGTCCGACAGCGGACTCTGGGTCATGGGTTCAGGCCCTCTCGTTGGTGTTCGGCTCGTTGGTCTTCGGCGTCCCCGCCTTGGTGATCTGGATGATCTCGCTCGTCCGTCGGTCGACCTCCTCCATGTCGAGGCCGCCCGCGCCGAGGCTCGCCGCGCTTCGGTAGAGCTCGCTGTCGGCGAAGGCCCGGAGCGCGTGGATACGCTTGGGCAGGTAGGGGTGGCTGGCGAACGCCTCGCCGAGCCTGCCGAAGCTCGCCTGCCCCTCCTCGAACTGCTCGAGGAAGGCGTCCACGTTCATCTCTTTGTAGAGCTTGTGCGAGCCGGTCGCGAGCTTGAGGAAGCTCCGCGTCGCGGCCTCGAGGTCGTTGTTGCAGAGGAGCCCGGCGCGGTCGCAGGTGATCTCCGCGCGCCGCGTCCACTGACGCAGCGCGATGAGCGCCGGCTGCACGATCCACGCGAAGAACACCCCGACGCCCTGGGTCAGGATCATCAGCGCGGTGTTGTAGACGACGTGCTTGTTCTGGATGTGGCCCGTCTCGTGCCCGATCACGAACTTGAGCTCGGCCTCGTCGAAGTGATCCACGAGCGCGCTGTGGATGACGATGAACGACTCCTCCTCGGTCCCGTAGGTGTAGGCGTTGGGGACGGGGCTGTTCACGATGTAGACGTTGGGGATCGGGACGGTGAGCACCTTCGCGCAGTGCTCGGCGATCTTGTGGATCGACGGGAACTGCTTGGGACCCACCTTCACGGCCGAGCCGAGGAGCTGGCTGCGCATCCACTCCTTGGACGTGCGGACGACCGACGCGGCCGCGAGCTCGACCGGGCGCATGCGCTGGAAGCTGCGGAGCATGGCCACGTCCGCCGCGTAGGCGTAGCGAACCGACTCGTCTCGGCCCCAGGAGCCGGTGCGCTTGTGGTCGACGAAGGAGGCGAAGTCGAACTCGCCGGAGACGCCCGAGGGCGGGGGAGCGGCCGTGGTGGTCATGCGTGTTTCCTGGAGCCGGATCCTATGGCCCGCCAAGGGTAAGAGGCGCCCGCCCATCCATCAACGGTCACGGGCCCATCGGAGCCGTGGCTTCAGAGGCTCGAACTGCTAGCCTCCAGCGCCTGTTCCGACATGCCTGGACTCACCATCATCGGCTCGGGGCGGCATCTCCCCGGGGATCCCGTCACCAACCACGACCTGGCTCGGGTCATGGACACGAGCGACGAGTGGATCCGGCCGCGCTCCGGCATCGCGCAGCGCCACTTCGCGCGCCCCGGCGAGGGGGTCAGCCAGCTGGCGCTCCCGGCCGCGCGGCGCGCGATCGAGTCGGCCGGGCTCGTGCCCGAGGACATCGACTACATCGTCTTCGGGACGATGACCCCCGACTTCATCCTGCCCGGCTCCGGCGGGCTCCTCGGCGCGGGCCTCGGCATCGGCGGCGTGCCCGCGCTCGACATCCGGCAGCAGTGCGCCTTCTTCCCGTTCGCGCTGCAGATCGCCGACAGCCTCCTGGTGGCCGGCGTCGCCGAGACGGTGCTCCTCGTCGGGGCGAACGCCCACGCGGGCTTCATGCCGTGGGACTGGGACGCGCTGAACGAAGGTCGCGCCTCCGACGAGGAGGCCTTCGCCTTCGCGACCCAGCACCGGGCGACCGCGGTCCTGTTCGGCGACGGCGCCGGCGCGGTGGTGTGTCGCCGGCACCCGCGCGCGAGCGAGGGGTACGGCATGCTCGGGAGCCTCACCAAGACGGACGGCGACCGCCACGACCACTTCTTCGTCCCCGCCGGCGGGTTCACCCGCTACCGCTACTGGGAGGTCCCGGTCGACGAGCGCATCCCGAGCATGCGCGGCCGGGAGCTGTTCAAGTGCGCGGTGCAGCGGCTCCCCGCGGTGGTGCGCGAGCTGGCCGAGCGGACGGAGGTGTCCCTCGACGACGTCGACTGGTTCCTCGCCCACCAGGCCAACGACCGCATCAACGCGGCGGTCGTGCAGAGCCTCGGCGTCGATCCCGCGAAGGTGCCTTCGAACATCGAGCGCTACGGCAACACGTCGGACGCGACCATCCCGATCCTCGTCGACGAGCTCCGCCGCGACGGCACCCTCCAGCCCGGCCAGCTCCTGTGCTTCCTCGGCCTCGGCGCCGGCCTCAACTGGGGCGCGGCTTTTCTGCGCCTCTAAGGTGAAACGCGGCCGCGTCCTCGGCATGATGGGCCGATGCGTCGCTCTGCCTTCCTCGCCTTCTCCCTGATCCTCGCGTTCGGCGTCTCCGGCTGCGAGAGCTGCACCACGCGCACCGGCCCTCGCGACGGCGAGATCCCCGGGCTCGACGCCGGCCCGCCGATCCCCGGCGTTGACGCCGGCCCGCCCGGCCGGTTCGATGCGGGCAACTTCGATCCCTTCGACCCGGCGAACGGCTGCGGCTCCTCGGCGATCCCGACCGAGCGCGTTCCCGGGCAGCTCCTGCTCGTCTTCGATCGCTCCGGCTCGATGAACCGGACCCCCGGCGGCGACGAGCCGAGCGCAGGCGATCCGAGCAAGTGGGACGTCTCGCGCGCCGCGATCAATAGCGTGCTCTCCTCGGTGTCGGACGAGCTCTCCATGGGCCTCGTGCTCTTCCCGCCCGGCAACGGCTGCGACATCGCCACGTCGCCGGACGTCCCGGTCGCGCCGCTCTCGACCAGCCGCTCGCAGATCATGGGCGCGCTCAACAGCTCCTCCGCCGGCAGCTCCGAGACGCCGATGTTCTCGGCCCTCGCGGCCGGCTACGACTACCTCGACACGCTCAGCGGCCCGGGTCAGCGCGGCATCGTCCTCGTCACCGACGGCGCCGAGACCTGCGAGGAGTCCAACCGCGACATGTTCATGATGCGGGTCGCCGACGAGCGCGCGATGAACAACTACCTCACCTACGCGGTCGGCCTGAGCCAGAACAACAACGACCTCAGCACCATCGCCTACAACGGCGGGACCCCGCGCACCGACACGTGCCTCCCGGAGTGCACCTCGGACCTCTGCACGAGCAACGCAGACTGCCCCGGCGCGGGCACCTGCGACGAGATCTTCGCGGGCTCGGGCATCCGCTTCTGCAGCTGCATGTCCGACGCGGACTGCGTGGCTCCCCAGACCTGCCCGGCCGGCTCGCCCATCCCGCTGCCGATCCCGATCCCGCGGCTGTGCCAGGGCGACGCGAACTGCTGCCACTACAACGCGTCCGAGGGGAACTTCCAGACGGAGTTCGAGGCGGCGCTCGCGGACATCGCATCGCGGTTCCTCGACAGCTGCGTGTTCGAGCTCCCGCGCGGGACCGACCCCAGCTCTTTCGACCCGACCCAGGTGAACGTGGGCGTGACGTTCGACGGCGAGATGCGGCGAGTGCTCGGCCGCTCGTCCATGCCCGACGTGGACTCGTGGGATTTCACGTCCCCGGACCAGACCTCGATCATCATCCAGGGCCCGATCTGCGACCAGCTCTTGATGGGCTCCGCCACGGTCGAGATCGTCCTGGGCTGCCCGACGATCCTGATCTGATCGAACCCTGATTTGATCGGAGCCTGGCCTACGGCGCCGCGGGGGCGAAGCCCTTGCGGTCGGCGGCGGCGACCAGCCAGGGGCGCATCATCGCCCACCACCCGACGACCGGCTTGATCTTCGAGTACGGGCCGGTCTTCGGGTAACGCATCGACACCGGCACCTCGCGCCAGCGGATGGTCGGGTCGAGCATGACCTGGCCGCGGAAGTAGTACTCGAACCCGTAGGTGCGAAGCCACTTGGCGCGCCAGTCGAACCTCGCCCGGTCGAAGAGCTCCGCGCGGCACGCCGTATAGCCGCAAGTAGCGTCCGTGATGGTGCGGCCGGTGACGAGCTGCACGTACCGGTTCACCATCGGGATGGCGCTCTTGCGGAAGCTCGGCAGGTTCGGGCTGTCGCCGCCGTCGAGGAACCGGCTCCCCCACACGAAGTCGGCCTCACCGGCCTCGACGGGGGCGAGCAGGCGCGGCATCTCGGCGGGGTCCATCTTGCCGTTGCCCGCCATCACGCCGAAGACGTCGAAGCGGCGCTCGAGCGCCCAGTCCGCCGCGAGCTGGAGGCTGTAGCCGATGCCCTGGTTCTCCGGGACCTCGATGACCGGGCGGCCGCTCGCGCGCAGGAGATCCTCGGAGCCGTCGGAGCTCCCGTTGTTGATGAACACCACCTCGTCGCAGGCGAGGGGCTGGGCGAGCTCCTCGAGCAGGCGCGGCAGCTCGCGGACCTGGTTGAAGACGGGGATCGCGAAGACGGATCGCATCGGTCGGACCTTCGGCGGCGGGGGCTCGGCGAGGCTCAGATGGCGCCGCCGGCGCCCAGGAAGACGCCGAAGCTCGGACCGCGCGTGCTCGCGAGGCGGTCGGCGCCGGAGAGGTTCAGGACGCCGCGGGCGGTGAGCTGGGCGTCGTCGATCACGAGGCGCGCGTGCGGCTCGAGGCTGACCACCGCGTCGGGGAGGAGCACCCCGGTCGCGCCGCCGACCGCCCGCACGCGCCCGCCGAGGTAGAGCGGGCCCGCGACCTGCCCCGACACTCCGCCGGCGAGCTGGAGGATCACGTCGACGTCAACCCCGCGATCCCCGAGCACCGGCATCAGCACACCGACGCCGGCCTCGCCCTCGAGGCGGACCGCGTCGATCGCGGCGGCGAGGCGCAGCGGGACGAACAGCCCGAAGCGCTCCGGCGCGAACCGCCACGGCGACCACCAGCCGCGCATCGACATCGCCGCGAGGTTGCTCACCTCCGAGGCGGCCCGCGCCGCGAGGCTGTCGGCGTCGTCTCCGGGCTGCGCGCGAGCGGCGGAGGGGATGGCCACGCCGAGCCCCACGCGGAGCCGCGCCTGGGGGCTGACCCCGTCCTCGTAGGCGATCGCGATCGTGGGGTTGGCCGGGTCGAAGCGCACCAGCTCGGCCTCGAACGGCGTCGGCTCGCCGCCGATCGGCTCGACCCCCGCGACCGCGACGCTGGCGACCGTCCAGCCCCAGCTCGCGTCCGCGGTCAGCCCCCGGATCACCGGGAAGCGGAGGCCGATCTCGGAGGACCAGCCCACCATCTCGCGCCCGTCGGTGCCGTCCCCCGTCAGCCCGGTCTCCGCCCATACCCCGAGGCGCGGGCCGGTGAGGGTGCGGACGCTGGCGCCGACCGCGTCGGCCGCGCTCAGCCCAGGCCGGCCGGCGGCGTCCGGCACGTCGGCCCCGGGCTCGAGGGGTGACGGCAGCTCCACCGGCGCAGCGAGGGCCGCGCCGCCCTCGGGCGAGGGCGAGGACTCGTCAGATGTCCCCGGCTCCTCGGGGCCGGCCTCGGCCGACGCCTCTTCCGGGTTGGCCTGCTCCAGGGTGCCTTCATCCGGCGGGGCTTCATCCGGGGTGCCTTCATCGCCGGGCCCCGCATCGGCGGGCGCCTCCTCCGCGACGGGGGGCTCGGGGTCGGCGGGCGCCTGCGCGCGCGCGCTCACACTCAACGACGCCAGGAACAGCGCGAGGGGCCATACCGCTCGGGGGGGCAGCAGCACGGCCGCATCCTGTCAGCTCTCGGCCGCGCTTCAAGCCGCGCTTCAATCGGAGAGCGCGTGCGACTCAGCGCGGCGGGGACGGCGGGGCCGACGGCTCAGCGGAGGGTCGGAGCGCCTGCTGGGGGGTCTCGACCGGCGGACCGCTCGCCCCCGCGGGCGCCAGCGTCTCGGTGCGTCCGTCGGGATAGATCGACACCGCCCAGTACTCCTCCCCGTAGGGCCCGCCCGGCACGCGCGCGTTCCAGTCGAGGTTCAGCCACACCGGGCAGCTCGGTGAGCTGCGGAAGTGGATGTTCTCGAGGCGCTGGCGGCCGAGGTACCGGTCCCAGTGGGTGCGGTAGTGGGTGGCGAGCCGCTGCGCGACCGTCTCCGGCTCCTCGTGCAGGCAGACCTCCGCGTAGGCGTGGCCGCCCTGCTCGCCGTCGAGCATGACGATGCGGGCCTCGCCCCCGATCGACTCGACCATAGCAGCCAGGACGATGGCGAAGTCGTCGCAGTCCCCCGCGTACTCGTTGGCGATCGTCTGGCTCGCCTTCGCGAAGAACTCGTCTCCGCGCGGATCGTTCACGTAGCGCCAGCGGCCCCGCACGGTCGACCAGATCGCCGCGACCTGCTCCATCCGAAACGGCCCGTCCTCCTCGGCGGCGATGCGCACCGCCGCGTTGCGGGTCACCTCGTCCATCGGGTCGATCGCCTCGACCACCCGCGGCGCGATGCGCGCGCGGATCGAGCGCTCCTGGCTCGAGGCGGCGGGGGTCGAGTTCGCGTCGTCAGGGCCGAGACCCAGCCGCTCGGCCGCGCGGCGCAGGCCCTCGCCGCTGCCGCCATCGCGCCACAGGAAGACCGCCCCGACCACGCCGGCCAGGAGCACGACCATCGCGACCGCCGCGCCGACCCAGCTCGCGCTGCTGCGCTTGCCAACCTGCAGCTCCACGCCGCAGCTGCCGCACTTGAGCTGCCCGCGGGTGAACCCGGGCGGCATGATCCCGCGCGAACCGCACGAGCCGCAGATGAAGCGCCGCCCGGGGATCCGCGCGGCGACGAGGGTGTCACCGCGCGCGCCCCGGCGCAGGAACGCCTTGAGGCCCGGCTCGCTCCAGCTCAGCGTCGCGTTGCCGAGGGAGACCTCGGCGCCCGTCTTGATCTCGGCCCGGCGGATCTTCTCGCCGTCGACCCAGGTGCCGTTCGCGCTGCCGAGATCCTCGAGCAGGATCTTGCTGCCGCGCCAGCTGAGGCGCGCGTGCCGACCGGACACGCTCGCGTCGCGGACGACGACATCACAGTCCTCCGAGCGGCCGACGACGATGTAAAGCGGGACGTCCACCGGGCAGCCTCATCATACGGCGCAATGGTGAACGACGCTCGCCAAACCGATTGAAGGCTCCGCCCCTGGGAGCGTCGCCGCGGCCGGGAGCTCAGCTCTGGCGGCGCTGCATCAGGGTCATGCCGAGGGCCATCGCCTGAGACGCGTCACCGGTCAGCTTGAGCCGCCCGAACAGCTGCTGCGGGGTGAGCTCCCCGTCCCGCACGTCCTCGATGTCGTCCCAGCTCACCTTCGCGCTGAACTTCGGCTCGTCGGGCGCCTCGTCCGCCCCGATCGCGACCCGGAGCGTGACCTCGTCCGGGTCGGCCGGCAGATCGGTGAACGTCACGTGGAAGAGGAGGCAGTGCCCCTCGAGGACCTTCTCCACCTCGGCCGACGCGCTCGCGGCCACCCGGCGTGGCGCCTTGTCGGGATCGAGCAGCTCGTTGGCCTCGACCTCCTCGAGCGCGGCCTTCGCCGCGTCGGCCGGGGCCGCGACCGCCATGCGCGCGGGCAGGCCGTCCGGGGCCGCGTCCTCCGCCCGCATCGCGCCGCCTTCCACCGCAAGCCAGAGCGTCCCGCCGCCGTCGCCCTCGAAGGTCAGCTTGATCGCACCGCGCGCGGCGCTGATGTCGTCGAGGCGCGCCTTGGCCTTGGCGTCGCCGCCCCCCGCGCGCTCCCGGTACTCGGACACGCCGCGGTTGAACAGGGAGACGAAGTCTTCGCGAAAGAAGGCGATCGGGTCGGTGTTCATGGCGCGCGAGTATACGTGCTCGCCGCGCCGCGACGAGGTCAATCCGAGGGCGTCTGGGCCGCGAGCACGCGGAGCACGTTCTCGCCGAAGATCGGCGCGACCGGGAGCTCGCGCCGCTCGAGCTCCTCGCGCAGCGCGCCGAGGTCTGCGACGTCCTCGAGGCCCGCGGGCAGCTCGCCGACTCCGTCGAAGTCCGAGCCGAGGCAGACCGCGTCCGGGCTCGCGATCGAGGCGACGTGCGCGAAGTGGGCGCCGAGCTGCGCGATCCCCGGCGGCTCCAGCGTGGGATCGAAGCCCCGGATCGCCGCGTTGGTCTCCGCCCACCGCTGCCAGCTGTGCTCGTGCGCGTCGCGGATCGTGCGCAGCTCGGCCCGGTGCGCCCGCTCGACGCGCCGGCGGCGTCGCCCGTACTCCGCGTCCAGGAAGGTCGTGTAGTAGTTGATGCAGACCGCGCCGCCGCGCTCCGCGACCGCGCGGATCATGTCGTCGGTCATGTTGCGCGGGTGATCGGACAGCGCTCGGCAGGACGAATGGCTCGCGAGCAGCGGGCGCTCGGCGATCTCGACGATGTCCCAGAAGGTGCGATCGGAGACGTGGGAGACGTCGACGATCATGCCGAGCCGGTTCATCTCGCGGATCGCGCGGCGACCCAGGTCCGTGAGCCCGCGCTCCGGGTGATCGCCGCCCGAGCTGTGCCCGAGGCGGTTGTCGTTGGACCAGGTCACCGTCATGTAGCGGACGCCCTGCGTGTGGAGGCGGCCGATGCGCGCGAGCAGGACCTCGTCGTCCTCGGGATCCCCGAGCGCGTGCGCCCCCTCGACCCCCATCAGCAGCGCCGCCCTCCCCTCGCGGTGCGCGGCGCGGACCTCCTCCGCGGTCCGGCAGACCGCCGCCTCGTCGGGGTGTCGCTCCGCGAGCTGCTGCACGGCCCCGATCAGCGCCTGGGCGCGCGTCCACGCGGCTTCCCCGGGATAGGCGCTCGGTCGAACCCAGATGCTGAAGAACGCGCCGGTGAGGCCGCCCTCGCGCATCCGCGGCAGATCGAGGTGCCCGTCGGGGAGCCGGTCCGCCAGGTCGTCGGAGGCGTCGAGCATCCGCTGGGTCGTGTCCACGTGCGTGTCGATCGCGATCGGACCTCGGTCCACCTCCGGCTCCGTCTCGGGCGCGGTCGGCTCCGGGCTCGCGACCGCGCTCGGCTCCTCGGGGGCGCGCGCCTCGGGAGCGAGGGCTGGCTCCGGGCGGCCGAGGGCGCGCTCCTCGGCGCTCCCGCAGGCGACCCCAGCGAGGGCCACGCCGGCGCAGGCCGCCGCGGCCCAGAGCCGCGAGAGGAACCGTCGCGTAGGATGACCGGCCACGTCCGGCGAGGATAACGCGCCGCCGCGGGAGTCAACTTCCCGAACGCGCTGGGCTCAAGCGCGCCGCCACCCCGCCGTTCGGGCTCAAGGAGAAGAGGGGCGCCACTTTGGGACCCCCACCTGGAGAGGACGACGTGAGCGCTGCGCCGCTGCCGAGAGGGGAACCGGGCCACATCGTGTGGGTGGTCGACGACGACCCCGACGACCTGACACTGGCCCGCGTGCGCCTGCGTCGATGCCCGCTCGTGCGGGACGTCGTGACCGTCCCGAACCCCCGCCGCGCCCTCGAGCTGCTCTCCGAGCCGGGGCAGGTGCCGCCCGCGGTGATCTTCCTGGACCTCAACATGCCCAGCATGAGCGGCATCGAGTTCCTGGCGCGCCTGTCGATGCTGACCTTCGACCGGCGCCCCCGCGTGGTCGCGGTCTCGGGCGACCTGCGCGGCCTCGACCACCCGGTCCTCGGCTCGCACCCCGACGTGGTCGCCCGCATCTCCAAGCCCCTCAGCGACGTCGACGCCATCCGGGCGCTCCGCGATGACTGACCCGGCGGCGACCGATCGCTCGATGCGCTCGGTGCTCGTCGTGGACGACGATCCGGACGACCTCTTGATCGCGGAGCGCGCGCTGACCCGCTCGGGGGCCACCGACGCGGTCCTGACCTGCCGAAGCGCCGAGGAGGCCCTCGCCCTGCTCGGCGATCCCGAGGCGAGCCGGGCGAGGCACGGCGACGTGTTCCC
>JAUHXR010000168.1 GCA_030426845.1 Polyangia bacterium
GCGACGACCGCGGCGGGCAGCCGCCAGCGGGTGCCGCGAGGCTCGACCTCGACCGCGATCTCCAGGTCGGTCTCCTCTTCAGGGCGGCGGATCGCGCGATCGATCGCCGCCTGACGCTCGGCGCGGAGCTGCGCGCACACCTCGGCGAGCTGCTCGGTCATGTACGAGCGGACGTCGAGGGTGCCCTCGCTCGCCTCCACGTCGGCGAGGATCGGCGCGATCAAGGCGGACACCGCCGCGGCGCTCGCGACCCGGCGCTCGCGGTCCTTGGCGAGCATCGCGAACAGCAGCGCCTCGAGGGCCGGCGGCGCGTCGCCGCGGAACATCGCGAGGTCGGGGGGCGGCTCGTGCAGCACCCTCCGGGCGACCTCGTCGAGCTTGCGCCCCGGGTACAGCCGGCGGCCCGTGAGCAGCTCGAAGAGGACGACCCCGAGCGCGTAGACGTCGGTGCGCGCGTCCAGCCGCTCGAAGCGGAGCTGCTCGGGCGACATGTACCCGTGCTTGCCCTTGAGCGCGTGGGTGCTCGACTGGCCGTCGCCGCCGATCGCCTTGGCGATGCCGAAGTCGACCACCCGGACCACCCCGTCGAAGCCGACGAGGATGTTCTGCGGCGAGACGTCGCGGTGGATCAGCGTGAGCTCGCGGCCGTCCTGGGTGACGAGCTCGTGGGCGGCGCGCAGGCCCCGCGCGGCCTGGTCGACGATCCGCAGCGCGACCCCGATCGGCAGCAGGTCGTCCGCCGCGACCACGTGGCGGAGCAGCTCACTCACCGAGAGGCCCTCGACGTACTCCATGAGGAGGAACGGGCCCTCCGCGTCCTCACCGACGTCGAGAACTCCGACGACGTTGGGGTGCGACAGGAGGCCCGCGAGGCGCGCCTCCTCGAGGAACATCTCGCGCACCTCCTCGTCGTCCGAGAGCTGCGGAAGGAGTCGCTTGAGCGCGTACGGGCGCTCGAAGCGGCCCTCGCGTCGCAGGACGAGGTTCACCACGCCGAGCCCGCCCTTGGCCAGGGTCTGGACCCAGAGGTAGCGGGCGGCGCTGTGGATCGTGCCCGGAGCCTCGGGACGCGGTGTCCCCGTCACGCCGGTCAGCATACCATCGGCGGCGTGGCGGCCGGGTGAGCGACGCGGGCAAAGAGGCCTTCGGTGCGGCGATGCGAGGCGACCTCTCAGAGGCCGCCGCGGTCGCGGACGCGCTCTTCGGCGACGCCGATCCGCGGGCCCACGCGTGGAGCTTGGCCCTGCGCGCCGCGCTCGCCTGCACGCTCGCCGACGCGCCTCCGCCCGACCTGGACGCGCTCGTGGGGGTCGCGGGCGCCGCGCCCGTCCCGGCCACCCTCGCGGCGCGCCAGCGCGCCCTCGCGGCGCTGCTGGCCCACGACGCCGACGCGCTCGGGCGCGCGGTCGACGCGCTGGCCCGACTCACCGAGCTCGCGGCCGGTCCGCTCGCGGACGCGTCCCACGGCCTCGCGCGCGCGGGGCTCCGCTGGCTGCGCGGGGAGGAGGCGGAGCCGCCGGCGATCGCGCCGGTCGCGGCGGCGATCGATCCCTCGCTGCAGGTGGAGCACGTCTCCTTGCGGGCGCTCCAG
Source organism: Polyangia bacterium (assembly GCA_030426845.1). Taxonomy (GTDB): domain Bacteria; phylum Myxococcota_A; class Polyangia; order Polyangiales; family Sandaracinaceae; genus JAUHXR01. The sequence continues at coordinate 1,592 of JAUHXR010000168.1, forward strand.
AGCCTGGCGGAGGGCCACGTGGCGACCGGCGTCGCGAGCGCCCGCCAGGCCTCGCGGATGGCGGCCGCGGACGGGGTGCTGCAGGCGGAGTACCTCGCCAACCTCGTGCTCGCACGCGCCCGCCGCCGGTCGGGCCGAGGGCACCTCGCGCTGCGGATCCTCACCGCCCTGCGCGCGGTCGTCCCGCCCACCTGGGAGCGCTGGGTCGGCCTCGAGCTGGGCCTCGCCGGCGCGCTCGACATGGCGCCCTGGGCCGCGGTCGACGCGGCGCTCGACGTCGGTGACCGGGCCGCGTTCGACGCGGCCTTGGGCGGGCTGCTCGGCGGGCCGCTCGCCGCCCCGCTGCGGCGCGAGCTGATCGCGTGGCGTGGGCTCACCGACCCCGCCGCGGAGCCGGGCGTCGACGCTGGCCCGTGGGTCCGGGGTGAGGCGCACGAGGTCCCGTTCGGGATCGTGGACGGCGCGCGGAGCTTGCTGTCGCCCGCCTTCGTGGTGGCGACCGCGGCCGGCGCGCGGCGGGTGCTCGCGCGCGGGCTCAGCCTCGTCGTCGAGGACGCGTGGCGCCCCGAGCCGATCGCGCAGACCCGACGCAACCACCACACGCTCGCCGCCCTCGCGCTCGCCGGCGCGGAGGGGCTCGAGGCGCCGGCGCTCTTCGCCGAGGTGTACGGCTTCGCGTTCGACGAGCCCCAGCACGCCGAGGTCCTGCGCGGCCTGGTGCACCGCGCGCGCGCCGAGCTCGGGGACGCGGGCGACATCGTTCGCGAGGGGGCGCGCGTCGGCCTTGCGGTGCGGCGCGCCCTCGCGGTCCCCGACCCGCGCGCCGAGCGCTCGCTCGCCGATCAGGTCCTCGGCTTCCTCGCGGGCGGCGCGGGCCGGGCCACCGCGCGCGAGATCGCCTCGGCGCTCCGCGTCCCTCTGCGCAGCGTGCAGCGCGCGGTCGGCGCGCTGGTGGAGGAGGGCGGCTGCCTCGCCGAGCCCGACGGGCGCCGCGTCGAGTACGTCGTCGAGGACACGACGTTCCACCAGCCGACGCTCCACCGCCTGCGCGGTCGTCGGTAGCCGAGGGTCTGGGCGGCTCAGGGCGCGCGCGCGCCGAGGTCGGTCATGCCCGGTCCGGCCCCGCGCGCGACCGAGCCTTCGCCGAGGCTCAGCTCGCAGGTGTCGCGCCCCAGGAGCGCCGGGTCGCCCTCGACGTCGGTGTCGGGCATGTCGCGGGTGAACCCCGTGACGGCCGACGCGTTGTCGAAGTAGACGTTGTGCGCGTCGATCAGGGAGTCGGTGCCCTCGATGCCCGCGCCGGCGTTGTGCGCGAAGATGTTCCAACGAAGCTCCACCAGCGCGTCGGCCTGAGCGAGCACCCCCGCCCCCTGCCCGTCGACGATGGTGTTGTGGAGGACCTCCCCCTCGACCGGCGAGGCGATCCAGATGCCCGCGTCGCCCGCACCGCAGATCCGGTTGTCGGTGATCGTCGAGCCGAGCGACTCGCCCAACCAGGAGACTCCGCGCTGCCCTCCGGCCTCGATCCGGTTGCCCGCGAGACTGAGCCCGTCGGTGGCGGAGACCCGCACCGCGGTCTCCCCGTTGTCGTGCAGGTGGTTGCCCTCGAAGGTGACTCCGTTGCCGACGGTGATGTGTGACCCGGTACCCACGTTGTCGTAGATCTCGTTGCCGCGCGCGGTCAGCGCGATCGCCTTGTTCGCGTAGAGCCCGGTGGCGACCTCGCCGGGGTTCATCGGGACCGTGCCGTGAAGGCGGCTTCCTTCGATGAGGATGTCGTGAGCCTCGTTGTTCACGTGGACCGCGGCGTGCGTGGCGAACGGGTGGACACCCCCGCCGTTGTCGTGGATGTCGCAGCCACGGATCACGATCTCGGAGACGTCGGTGCCGTTCAGGTTCACGCCGTGGACGCTGCCCCCCCGGAGCTCGAGCCCCTCGAGCGTGACGAAGCGGCCGGTGATGTCGACCACGTCGGAGTTCCCGCTGCCGTCGAGGATCGGCGTCCCGCTGCCCGGCCACGGTCGAAGCGTCAGCCGCTCGGCGGCCGAGGCGACGTGGCGGACGAAGAACGCCCGCAGGTCGTTGCCGTCGTGCTCGTTGGGGTAGGTCTGACCGCCGCGGATCAGCACGGTCGCGCCGGCGCCGGCGGGCAGAGGAGCGAAGGCCGCGGTGATGGTCGCGCACGGGCGCAGCGGGCTCGCGCAGTCGTTGTCGGCGTCGTCGCCGGCCGCGCGGTCCACGTACCGAAGGGGAGCGCAGGCGCTCGCCGACGGAGGCTCCGGCTCGGGGGTCGCCGCGTCCTCGCACGCTCCGGCCCGGCAGGTCTGGCCGTCGGGGCAGGCGACGTCGAAGCACGCCGCGGTGAAGGTGAGCCGACGCTCGGCGCGGTCCGCGGTGGGGTAGCCGCCGCGGGCGCGGCCCACCTCGAACGGCGTTCCGTCCTCCAGGCGCAGCTCGGCCTCCACGGTCCAGGTCCGGCTCGTGTCGCCGTTTCGTGGGACGAGCTGCACCCCCGTCGGCAGCGCGAGGTCGCCCTCGACGAGCGCCTCCTCGAGCTCCTCCACGAGCTCGCCCTCGTGGTCGTAGATGCGCACCGCGACCGAGGCGGCCCGAGCGCGCGTGCACGGGTCGGCGTCGATGGCCAGGTCGACGTATCCGGTCGTCGAGCCGCCGACGCAGGCCGTCCCGAGCAGGAGCGCGAGCGCCAGTACTGGGAGCGCCGACCTCACCGTCCTGCCAATCTATCGCGCGCCTCCGACGCGCCACAAGGTACGGGCCGTCCGCCGCGACCGCGCATCACGCCGTCGGCAGCGTGCTCGCGTTCACGCGCTCCATCCAGCGCACGAGCCGCGGCCGGTCGCCGAGGAGCGCCGCGCCCTCGCCCGTGTCGCACGCGCAGGCGAGCTGCGCGTAGACGGCGATGTCGGCGAGGGTCAGCCGATCGCTCACGAGCCAGTCGCGGCCGTCGAGCAGGCTCTCGAGCGAGCCGAGCAGGGCGGCGAAGCTCTCCACGACCCGCTCGGGCGCGCGACGCCCGATGCCCTGGGCGCGGAGCACGTTGCGCATCACGGTCGGCAGCGCGCGCTCGGTGGCCCGCCGCAGGAGCGGCGGCTCGGACTCGCTCGTGCGCCGCGACCACTCGGGCGCGTTCTCCTTCAGCCCGAAGCGGAAGAACAGCTCGTAGAAGTAGAGGCTCTCGTCCGCCCAGTCCTCGAGCAGGTGGCAGAGCGCGAGCTCGCGCGGGTCGGCCGGGAGCAGCGGCGGCTCGGGAAAGGCCGCCTCGAGGTAGCGCGCGATCTCGGTGGAGTCCGCGACCACGTTCCCCGCGTGCTCGATCACCGGCACGCGCCCGCCCGGCTCGACCCGGCCGAGGCTCACGAGCGCCTCGGTCGGCGGCACCTCGCGCGTCTCGTAGGCCCGGCGCTTGAAGTGGAGCATCCGCCGCACCTTCTCGCAGAAGGGCGAGGTCTCGATCTGATGCAGGACGATCACAGAGCCCCCCGGACAGACTACCGCGAAGCGGCTTACGCGCCACGCCCCGTGTGGTGGCGTAGACGGCTACGCACCGCGAAGCGGGCTTCGCGTCAATTCGCGTCGAAGATGATCCGCCCGAAGCGGTCCGGGACGTGAAAATCACCCACCAGCGGTGGAGACCAACCGACCCCGGCTTGGCCGTTCGCACGAACATCCAGCACGTACAGGGCCACCCGCCATTCGTCTCCCGCGCTCGGCCGATCGGCGGGGGTGGGGCCGTGCTGAAACGCGCTCCACGGGATCGCGAGCTCGGCGACGTAGCCCTCGTCGTCCTCGTCGTCGTTGACCCGCCCGTTCACCGTGGTCGCGCCGCGCAGGCCCGAGTCCCAGTCGACGTGCCCGAACGGCTGCGGCTGGCGGCGCGAGTCGTAGCGCGTGTCGAAGACCTGCTCGGTCGGCGAGAGCTGGAGCTCGAAGTAGTTGCGCCCGTCCCCGTCGGGGTCGGCCATGATCTCGACCGTGTCCTGCTCCCAGAGGTGCGGGTCGTGGCCGCTCAGATCGGAGCGCAGGTACTCGTCCGCGACCTCGAACGCGACGTAGATCGCGTCGTCGTCCCACGCGACCCGGGCGGTCGTGTGCGGGTCGCCCGGCTCGCCCGTCATCGTGCGCACGAAGGGCTCGGTCACCGCCGCGCGCTGCCAGACCGGGTCGTCGAGCACGCCGTCGAGGGTCGGCGGCGCGCTCGCCCGGACGGCGTGGTAGACGGGGATCTCGGTGCGGGTCTCGCCCGGCGCCTGGCACGTGCAGCCGGCGGCGTACAGCGCGCTGCACGCCACGATCGCGGCGAGCGCGCGGCTCACTCGAAGGCCTCGCGGAGCAGGGGATCCATCGAGACGATGCGCTCGCGATCGAGGTCGACGCAGGCGCAGGTGATCTCGGCCGTGGTCGTGACCGCGTCGCCGCGCCGGATGCGGTAGTCGAAGCGCAGCTTCGCGCGGTTGATCACGCCGACCCAGCACTCGACCACCAGCTCGTCGTCGAACCGGCAGGGGAGCTGGTAGCGCACGCGGATCTCGGCCACGGGGATCGCGCGGCGGCGCTCGATCTCGAACAGCCGGTAGTCGACGCCGCGGTGGCGCAACAGCTCGACGCGGGCCTGCTCCATGAAACGCAAGTAGGCGGCGTGGTGCACCACGCCGCCCTGATCCGTATCCACGTACTGCACGCGGACCCGGTGTTCGAAGCGCGCCTCGCTACTCGACGGGCTATTCGGCGGCGTTGGCGGCATCGAGCTTGGACCGCACCAGCTCGTAGACCCGCGTGAAGTTCGTCATCGTCTGGAGCTCGTCCTCGGGGATCGACAGCTTGTAGGTGCGCTCGACCTCCGCGACGATCTCGATCGCCATCATGGAGTCGATCCCGAGCTCCTCGAACGGCGTGTCGTCCGGGACCTCGTCCACCTCGCTGACCTCCGAGATGATCTCGCGGAGCTTCTCTCTGAGTGCGGCGTCCGTCATGGGGTCGTTCCTTCGCAAGGTTGGGGGGCTCGACGCCCGGCGGTGAGGCACAAAGCGTGCCCGACCGCGGGCTTCAGCTCGCCATCCGCCTCTCGACCAGCTCGAGGAGCTGAGCCACCGTCTGGATCCCGACGAGCTGCTCGTCGGGGATCTGCACGTCCAGCTCGCGCTCCATCGCGCCGACGAGCTCGAGCGTGCTCAGCGAGTCGAGGCCGAGCTCCTGGATGTTGGAGTCCTCGGTCACGTCGGAAAAGTCCTTCTCGGCGATCTCCGTCGCCATCCGCTGGAACATCTCGAACAGCTCTGCCCTCGTCATGGATGCCTCTCCGTCTGGTCTGGTCGCAACCGGGTCCGCGCGAGGCGGCCCGAGTCCGTGGTCGTCGCCCACCTCAGGGGTGGACGGTCAGCTCCCCCCGCTCGAACAGGGCGCGGGTCTTGTTGCGCTGGTGTTTTCCGCTGGAGGTCTTGGGCAGGGTGCCCACCGGCGAGATCGCCACCTCGGCGACCTGCAGCCCGAACTCCGAGAACACCTGCTTGGCGATCTCGCCGCGCAGCCGCTCGGCGTCGCCGCGGTTCGCCTCGGCGAGGACCACCAGCCGCTCCGTGCCGTCACGGACGACGCTGAAAGCACAAACGTTGCCACGACGCACGCCCTCGAGCTCGCCGATGGCCCACTCGATGTCCTGCGGGTAGTGGTTGGCGCCGTTGATGATGATCAGGTCCTTGATCCGGCCGCAGATGTAGAGGTTCCCGTCGGCGCAGTAACCGAGGTCCCCGGTGTGAAGCCATCCGTCACGGATCGCGGCCTCGGTGGCCTCGGCGTTGCGGAAGTAGCCCTCGGTCACGCTCGGCCCGCGCACCACGATCTCGCCGACCTCGCGCTCGCCGCGCGCCGCGCCGGACTCGTCGACGACCTTCACGTCGTGGCCGGGGAAGCCGACGCCGCAGCTCACGATCTCGATCGCGTCCGCCGCGTCGTCCGCCGCCGGGCGGGCCAGCCCGTCGCGCATCGCCGCCGCGTCGACCCGGTCGACGATCATGTCGGTGCCGGTCGGGTGGAACGTGATCGCGAGGCAGCTCTCGGCCATCCCGTAGCTCGGGAGGAACGCCTTGGCGTCGAAGCCGGTCGGCGCCAGCTTGTCCGCGAAGGCGAGGAGGGTCTTGGCGCGGATCGGCTCGGCCCCGCAGCCCGCGACGCGCAGGCTCGAGAGGTCCAGCGCCTCGAGGTCCTTGTCGCGCACGCGCTTGGTCGCCAGCTCGTAGGCGAAGTTCGGCGCGTAGGTGATCGTCCCGCGGTGCTTGCCGATCAGCTCGAGCCACATCCGCGGCATCCGCGCGAAGTGCGCGGTCTGCATCAGCACGACGGGCAGATCGACGATCAGCGTGCCGAGCACGAAGCCGATGAGCCCCATGTCGTGGAAGAGCGGGAGCCAGCCGACGCCGACGTCGTCGGGGGTGCGGTTCAGCCCGTCGGGGCCGAGGAAGGCGGTCGTGTTCGCGACGAGGTTCGCGTGGGTGACGGTGACGCCCTTGGGCTTGTTCGTGCTGCCGCTCGTGAACTGGAGGAAGCAGAGGTCCTCGGGGCTCACGTGCGGGCGCTCGAAGGGCGGCGGCTCGCCGGCGAACGCCTCGGGCGCGAAGAGCACGCGGCGGCCGGCCATCTCGGGGCGCGCCTCGAGCTTCTCCATGACGTCGCGGTTCGACTCCATGCAGACGACCGCGCCGACGTCCGCCGCCTCGACGATGTGGGCGAGGATGTCGAGGTAGGCGTCGATCGCCTTGAAGGTCGCCTGCGGGTACATCGGCACCGGCACGAAGCCGCCCACGCTCGCGCCGAGGAAGGTCAGGACGAACTCGTGGTTCTCCGGCAGGAGCAGCGCGACGCGGTCGCCCTTGGTCAGGCCCGCGGCGGCGAGGAACGCCGCGCGGCGCTCGGCCTCGGCGCGCATCGCGGCGTACGGGTAGTAACGCTCCTCCCGATCCAGTCCGTAGAACCGAAAGCCGCGCTCCTCCCCGTCGGGGAGGGCGTAGAGCGCCTCCACCAACGTCTGGGGGTTGGGCATCGCGCCGGGTCTTTATGGGGACGGCCCGAGGCTGTCAAGGCTCCACGATTCCGGCCATCTGGCCTGTTTTTCGGCGGCTTGCGACCGGGTCCGTGCGCGAGCTAAAGCCCCGACTCCGATGGGCCGCGTATTCGTCACGGGGATGGGGGTCGTCAGCTCGCTCGGCTTCGGCCGCGACGCGTACTGGAGCGCCCTCGTGGAGGGACGCTCGGGCGTGAGCGAGGTCTCGCTCTTCGACACCTCCAACCTGCCGCGCAGCCTCGGCGGCGAGGTGAAGGGGTTCGTCGCGACCGACTACATGACCAAGGCCGAGGCCGGGCGCATGGGGCGCTGCTCCGCGTTCAGCGTCGCCGCGGCGCGCATGGCGGCGGAGGACGCGGGCCTCTCGGCCGACGCGCTCGCGGGCGATCGCACCGCGGTCGTGGTCGGCACCACCATGGGCGAGGCGAACGTGCTCGGCGAGCTCCAGCACGCGTGGATCCACGAAGACTCGGTCCGGGCGGCCGCGCTGCCCCGCTACGGATCGACGCTCCTGCCGATCCACGTCGCGCGCGCGTTCGGGGCGCGAGGGATGGTCCAGACGCTCCCCGCGGCCTGCGCGGCCGGCAACTACGCGATCGGCTTCGCGGCCGACCAGATCCGCGCGGGCCGGGCCGACGTCGCGATCACCGGCGCGGTCGAGATCATCGAGAAGCTCGAGTACTGCGGCTTCGTCCGGCTCGGCGCGATGAGCCCCGACCGCTGCCAGCCGTTCGACCTCAACCGCCAGGGCCTCATCCTCGGCGAGGGCGCGAGCATGCTCATCCTCGAGAGCGAGGAGCGGGCCCGGGCGCGCGGCGCGACGCTGCTGGCGGAGGTCGGCGGCTACGGGCTCGCGTGCGACGCGCACCACATCACGCGGCCGCATCCCGACGGCGACGGGAGCATCCAGGCGATGCGCCTCGCGCTCGAGTCGAGCCGCATCACGCCGGATCAGGTCGACCACATCAACGCGCACGGCACCGGCACCAGCGCCAACGACTCGGTCGAGGCCAAGGTGATCCGCGAGATCTTCGGTGACCGCGAGCTGCCGGTCACCTCCATCAAGAGCATGATCGGCCACTGCATGGGCGCGTCGAGCGCGATGGAGGCGCTCGCCTCCGTGATGACGCTGCAGACGGGCATCATCCCGCCGACGATGAACTACGAGACGCCCGACCCCGACTGCGCGCTCCACATCGTCGCGAACGAGGCGCGCGAGGCGAAGGTCGACGTGGTGCTCAACAACGCGCTCGCGTTCGGCGGCTACGACGCGGTCGTCTGCCTCGCGCGGCCGGGGGTGCTCCCCGAGGGCACGGGAGAAGCGCGGTGAGGCCGCTCGCAGTCACGGGGCTCGGGGTCGTCAGCCCGGTCGGTGTCGGGCGCGAGGCGCTCGACGTGGCGTTCGCGGATCCGGCGTCGGCGGCAGAGCGGGCGTTCGGGAGCCCGTCGACGGTCATCGACCGCGAGAAGTTCCCTGACGCGCGGGCGGCCGAGGTGTGGGGCTTCGAGCCCAAGGATCACCTCGGGGCCAAGGGGCACCGCAACCTCGACCGGCTCACCAAGTACCTCATCGTGGCCGGCAAGGGCGCGCTCGAGGACGCAGGCGTCAAGGCGGGCGGCGAGTTCGTCTCCACGCTGCGGCCCGAGGCGATCGGGGTGTGCAGCTCGACCGCCTACGGCTCGCTCGACTCGATCACCGAGCTCAACCTCGTGGCCGAGCTCGAGGACCCGCGCTTCATCAATCCATCGCGCTTCCCCAACACGGTCATCAACGCGGCCGCGGGCTACGTGAGCATCTGGGAGGACCTGCGCGCGCCCAACGCGACGATCGTCGACGGCAACTGCGGCGCGCTCGACGCGGTCCTGAGCTGCGAGACCCACCTCGCGCACCGGCGGGCCGACGCGTTCCTCGTCGGGGGCGGCGACGTCCTCACCGAGCCGCTCTACCTCGCGATGCGCCGCATCGGCGCGGTGGCCGACGGCGACGCGAAGTGGGAGCCCGGCGCGCGCGACAGCAAGGGCATCCGCATGTCCGAGGGCGCGGCCTACCTGATGGTCGAGCGGGTGGCCGAGGCCGAGGCGCGCGGCGCGACCGTGCGCGCGCGGATCGCGGGCTACGGCACCGCGTTCGAGCCGCCGCGCCGCGAGGGCAACCTGCTCCACGCGTCGTCCATCGCGGTGCGCCGCGCGGTCGAGGGCGCGCTGCGCGACGCGGACCTCGCGCCGTCCGACATCGACGTCGTCGCCTCGTCGCTCGGCGGCCTGCCGCCCTTCGACTCGGCGGAGCTGCGCGGGCTCACCGAGGTGCTCGGCGACGCGACCCCGATCGCGGCCCCCAAGGCGATCTGGGGCGAGAGCTTCGCCGGCGCGGGCGCGCTCGCGATGGCGTCCGCGGTCCGGTGGATCGAAGGCGAACGCCCCGGCCCGCGGGTGCGGGGCGAGGCGCCGTCCGAGGTCCGCGCGGTCCTGGTGACCGCGGTCGGCTACTACGGAAACGTCAGCGCGGTCGTGATCCGCGCCTGATCGTCACTCCAGCCCGTTCTCCGGGTCTCCGCCGCCGGAGCCGCCGCCCGAGCCGCCGCCGCCGCCCGAGCCACCGCCGCCGCTGTTCCAGATCCCGTCCTGCGTCCCGGAGGTGTCCATGCCGCCGTCGGTCGCCTCGGAGACCGCCTGCTGCACGTCGCCGATCCAGCCCATGAGGCTGAAGCCGGCCGAGAGGTTGAAGCCGGCGCGGTCGTCGAACGGGGACGGCGTGCGGCCGCCGTTGAACACGAAGTTCACCTCGAGGAAGGGGCTGAGGCTGAAGCTGTCGGCGAGCATCACGTGGAGGCCGCCGTACGCGCCGCCGATGAACGTCCCGACCGCGTCGAAGCCGTCGCCGGCCAGCACCGCGAAGCCGGCCTGGGCGCCGACGAACGGGGTGATGCCCTCCGAGCCGAACACGATCTCGAAGTAGGGCAGGAGCGCGAAGCTCCCGACGAACTGGTCGCCGGGCGCGTTCGGGTCGGTGTAGGTGAACCCGAACGCGGTCCGTGCGCCGATGAGGATGTCGTCGGTGATGCCGTAGCCGAAGCCAGGCCCAACCCCGCGCCCACCGACTCCGAGACCGAAGATGGTCACCCGGTCGGGGTAGACATTGAGGTCGATGACCTGTGCGTCGAGGCTCAGCCGGACCGCGCCCGCGCCGGGGCGACGCTGGGCCTCGGCGTCGAGGGGGGCGGTGGCGACGAGGGCGGCCGCGAGGGCTACCCCGGCGAAGATGCGCGTGATGTTCATGGCGCAAGGCTACCGCGGTGGGTGGGACCCCGGAAACAAGTGGCCTCGCACGGAACTTGCGTTCATGTTCGCCCGCCATGAGCTGGATCCACGAGAAGGCGAACCGCGAGCTGACCCGCATCCGGGAGGCGCGCGAGAAGCAGGTCTACCCGATGTTCAAGCCGTTCGAGTCGGGCGGCCTGCACTCCTCGATCGGCGGGCAGCCGGTCGTGAACTTCAGCAGCAACGACTACCTCGGGCTGACCCAGCACCCCAAGGTCAAGGAGGCGGCCGCCGCGGCGGTCCAGAAGTACGCCTGCGGCCTGTCGAGCTCGCGCGTGCAAGCCACCACCGTGGCCCACGTCGAGCTCGAGGAGCGCCTCGCGGCCTGGTACCGCTTCGAGAGCGCGCTCGTCTTCACGACCGGCTACCAGGCGATGGTCGGCACGATCATGAGCTTCGCGGACAAGGACACGACGCTCATCCTCGACAGCCTCGCCCACGCCTGCATCCTCGACGGCACCTTCCTCGCCGCCGGCACCCCGACCCAGCAGTGCGAGGTCCGCTTCTTCAACCACAACTCGGTCCGCTCCCTCGAGCGCGTGCTCAAGACGAAGGAGCGCAAGAACGCGATGGTGCTGATCGAGGGCATCTACTCCCTCGACGGCGACAAGGCGGTCCTCAAGGAGATCGTCGAGGTCTGTGAGAAGTACGACGCGGTCCTGGTCCTCGACGACGCGCACGGCACGGGCACGCTCGGGACGAACGGCCGCGGGATCCTCGAGGAGACGGGGCTCGAGGGCCGCGTGCCGATCGTGGTCAGCACGTTCAGCAAGACCTTCGGCGGCATCGGCGGGATCCTGCTGGGTGACGCCGACGTGGTCGAGCACGTGAAGAACCGCGCGCGGAGCTTCCTCTTCAGCGCGTCGCTCCCCGTCCCGATCGTGGCCGCCGCCGGCGCGATCCTCACCATGCTCGAGGACGACGGTCCGGCGCTCGTGGCCGAGCTCCACGACAAGGCGGCGTACTTCCGCAAGTCCCTCACCGAGATCGGCTTCGACCTCGGGATGAGCAACACCCACATCATGCCCGTGATGTGCAGGGACGAGCGCAAGGCACTCTTCATGCACATCGCCTTGCTCGAGAACGGGATCTACATGATCCCGATCGTCTACCCCGGCTGCAAGAAGGGCGAGGAGCGGCTCCGCGTCAACGTGACGCGCGGTCACACGCGCGAGGACATGGACCAGGCGCTCGAGATGCTCCAGATCTACGGCGACGCCTTCTTCGTGCTGAGCGGCGACGAGCTCGGCCCGATGGAGGACTGAGCCGGGGCGCGCCTCGCCCGGCCAAGGAGTGTCTTCAAAGCCCGGCGCAGCCGGGCTCCGTGCACGTCCTCGTACGTGCACGCGCACGAGGACGAGGACGTGCACGTGCACCGGGGACTGGGCCTTCGGCCCGTCCCTTTGAAGACGACTGCCTAGTCGTCCGCCGCGGCGTCGAGGCGCGCGAGGCGCTCGCGGGCGAGGGTCGCGAAGCGGGACGCGGTGCCACCCTCGGCGAGGAACAGGCGCCAGCTCCGCCGCGCGCGGGTGAGGTGGTCGCCGCCGTCGCCGCCCTGGTCCGTCCACAGCGCCTCGTGACCGAGCGCCTCGTAGGCGTGGACCTCGTAGGGCGGCTCGAAGAACACCGAGTCGAGGTGGAGCACGCTGAACGGCCCGTGGCGCCGGTGGAGGTCCGCGAACACGGGGTGCTGCGGCGGGATGGGGTCGGCCTCGAGCGCGCGCTGCGCCTGCCGGATCGCGCCGTCGTGATCGCCGCTCCGCTCGAGCGCGAGCGCGAGGCCCCACTGCGCGAGCGCGCGGCTCACCGGGTGCCCCGACTCGCCGATCGCGGCGCGGTAGCTCGCGAGCGCGGCCTCCACGTCGCCGGCGAGCATCGTGACCTCGGCGAGGTTGCCGTAGAGGGTCCCGCGGTCGACCGGCCCGTGGAGGAAGCGCAGCCGACGCTCGGGCCCGGTCGGGAGGTAGAAGCGCTCGCCGAGCTCGACGGGGCGCGGCACGGCGCGCTCGAGGGCGCGCTCGTACTCCGCGCGCGCGACCGCGAACTCGTGGCGGCGCATGTGGAGCACCGCGAGCTCGGACGCGACCCGCGCGGGGTAGAGGTCGGGGTCGAGGGCGCGGACCCGCGTCCACGCGTCGATGGCCTCCTCGGTGCGGTGCTCGGTCCCGCCGTCGGTCGCGGGCCGCTCCCAGGCGCTCAGCGCGTGCGCGCGGTAGTAGGCGAGTCGCGGGTCGTCGCCGAGGGTGACCCGGGCGCGCTCGAAGCGCAGCAGGGCTTGCTCGAGCAGGAGGTGCTGCGGCGGATCGAGCGACGCGTCCAGGTCGCCCAGCGCGGTCACCAGGCGGCGGAGGCCGAGGTGGAGGTAGCGCTCGCCCTGCGCGCGATCCGGCTCGAGGTAGCGCTCCCAGCCTCCGGCGCCCCGCTGCGCCTGCGCGCCGCCGGGGGCGAGCGCGACGAGCATCAGGGCGGCGGCGAGCGAGCGCACGCCCCTGAAGGTAGCCCAGCGTGGCGCGATCGGAAGGGGCGGGGCTCGGCTCCGATCGTCCGCTCCGATCGTCCGCTCAGATGGGGAGCGTCTGACAGCCGAACCGGATGTCGACCGTGCGCGCCTCGCCGGCCACGGGCTGGGCCGCGTCGCAGCTCGCGGGGCAGAGGACCACCTGAGTGGGGCTCGCCTCGTCGTCGTAGTGCCAGCCGCCCCGGGCGTCGCACGCGCCGGGGCCGGCGACCTTGCCCAGGTCGGACGCGACGCCGCCGCTCACGAGCGAGACGTTGACGCGCGCCGGGTCGAAGAACATGTCGCCGGGGGGCGGCGGGATGTCGATCGCGCAGTCGATGCGCGCCGCGCGCTCCACCGCGGTCGCGACCTGATCGAAGAACGGGCCCCACGCCGCCGGGCCGTCGCAGATGCGCGCCCGCACGCCGCCGGTGCGCGCGACGAGCGCGCTGTAGGTCGCGCCGCTCGAGGGAGGCGAGCTGCCGCCCGGGTAGGTGCAGCGCACGGACGGATCGGTGTCCGAGCCGTAGCCGTAGAGCGCGCTGAAGACGTAGCCGTCGAACAGCCCGCCCCACACCGGCCGGAGGATGCCCTCGGGGAGGGTGCGCGAGCTGAACGGGTTGCTGCCGTCGGAGGCGTCCGCGCTCGACTCGAACCAGTCCGCGGTGGCCACCGGATCGCCGCCGTTGAGCGGCCCCGCCACGAAGCCGGACCCGCTCCGGTTGACCATGCGCGCGTTGTCGTCGGTCACCACCACGATCGTCTTGGTCGCCTCGGGACGCAGCAGGTGCTGCCACGGCGCGCTCCCGCGGTCGTCGGTCTCGAGGTAGCCGGCCGTCTGCCCGAGGCTGCCGAGGAACTGCTCGAGGGGCTGGGTGCTCCGCACGTCGAGCTCGACCTGGTAGAAGCGAGGCGCGTTGTCGGCGCAGGCCGGGCCTCCGAGCGGCTCGGGGATGCAGACGCGGTAGCGGCTGGCGCCCGAGGTCGTCGGGCCCTCGCCGCGGAGGCTCAGCATGATGACGCGGTAGTCGAGCGAGCGGCCGGCGATGAGGGCCGCGAAGTTGTTGAGCCCGAGCTGAACCTGCTCGATCGCGGGCTGCATGCTCGTCGAGTTGTCGACCAGCCAGAGGATGTCCACCGGGAGCCGCTGGACGTCGGCGGTGACGACCGAGGACGCGCAGGCCGCGTCGTCGGGGAACGGGCCCGCGTCGGGCGGCGGGCCCGCGTCCGGGTGCCGACCGCCGTCCACGGGTCCGCCGTCGCGGTCGACCCGCGGGCCGGCGTCGAAGGCCCCCGCGTCGAAGAAGTTGTCCACGGTGCATCCCCCGAGGCCGACGGCCAGAACCATCAGGGCCAGGGCGAGCAGGGCGAGCCGCGCAGAACGCATCGACATCCTCAGTACCATCGAAGGCGTGCCGCGGCTGCGACGAAGCCGAAAAAACTCCGGCGCGTCACCGGGGCTCGAACAGCGCCTGGACCACCGCGGGCGTGACCTGGTCGTAGGTCAGCGCGGCCTCGCCGTGGTGGTCGACCCGCAGGCGCTCGGCCGCCTCCTCGCCCTCGACCGGCACGAGGTCGCGCCCCATCGGGCTCTCGAGATCGGAGCCGATCACGAAGCGCAGGCCCTCGGGGCTCCGCCGCTCCTGCGTGTAGTACTCGATGACCCACGCGTCCTCGAGCGCGCCGCCGTGCTCGTGCCGGTAGCGGAACAGGCACTTGGGCGCGTCGAACACGAGGTCGGCGCCCTCCGCGCGGCCCCCCGCGCGCCAGCCGGAGGTCGGCTCGACGATCATCCCGCAGGTCGCGCAGCGCGGGGTTGGCGTCGCGTCGTCGCAGCCCGCGAGGGCGAGCGCGAAGGCGGCGAGCAGCGGTCCGAGCCAGGCTGCGAGCTGGGTTCTCACGCGGGGCCTCCGAAGAGCGACGCGCCGCCGCTCACCACCGCGAAGCGGACGACGGGGAACGCGCCGAGGGCGAGGGTCAGGAGCCAGCCGATCGCGGCCGCCCGCCCGAGGCGCCGCTCGAGCGCGCCGACCGCGGCGCCGTCGTGGCTCGCGCCGCGCTGGGCCTCGACCAGCCCGAGCCCGAGGCCGGCGACCGTCGCGCCGAAGAGCGCGCCGAAGAGCGGCCAGCCGATGCCGTAGACGTCGGCGTGGAGCAGGCAGAACGGGCAGAGGTGGTGGGGGGTCTCGTACGCGTGCGGCGCGACGTACCAGAGGATCGCGGGCAGCGCAGCGGCGAGGCCGAGCGCGCTCGCGAGGGCGGCGGTGAGCGCGGCGGAGCGCCCGGGTCGTCGCCACGCCCACGTCGCGGTGAGGGCCGCGCCGAGGACCGCGACGAGGCCGACGATCGCGCTCGTCCCGTGGGGCCCCGCGCCGGCCGCGCTCCCCGCGCCGAGCGCGGCGTCGAGGCCGACCGAGCAGCACGAGGCGACGACCTGCATGTCGAGGTCGAGGGTCCACCGGGTGGTCGCGTAGAGATCGAGCGTGAGGAGCGGCGCGAGGAGGAACAGCCCCGCGAACTTGCGCCGGGTGAGCGCGGGCGAGGCGAGGCTCAGGTCGAGGCGGTGGAGGACCACCCAGAGCGCGCAGCCCGCGGCCGCGAGCGCCGAGAGGCTGAGCGCGGCGAAGCCGTAGGGGCTCGCGTCGAGGACGCCGTACGCGCACATCGCGCCGCGGATCGACTCGGTCAGGCGGTCGGCGGTGAGGACGGTGAGCGCGAGGTTCACGACCGCCACCGCGAGGGCGACCTGCACGATCGCGGCGACCAGCTCGGCGCGCCGCTCGAGCGCGAGCTGCCCCTCGGTGCTCGTCCCGACCCGCCAGAAGCGCAGCACCTTCGACGCCACGAACGCGCCGTAGAGCACGAGCGCGAGGGCCGCCGCGCCCGAGAGGAGGCGCGCGAGGACCCAGGGCCGGAGGAGGTTCGTGAGCACCGCCTTCCGGGTGTGGCGCCAGGGGCGGCCCGGGTCAACGCGTGCCGCGAGGCCCCGCTCGGGCTGGCGGCCTTCGCGTCACGCCACGCAACCTGCTGCTTGCCCCGGTCGATGGGCGCGGCATGACACTCGAGAACGTCCTCCATCTGGGCTTCGCCTTCCTCGTCCTCCTCCTCAACGTGATCGTCGCGGTCGCGGTCGTCTTTTTCGTCCAGCGGATCAAGCCCTCTGCGCCCGATCGGGCGCGCCGGGCCGAGGCACCCGTCGGCCTCCTCGGGAGCGGCGACGGCGTGCTCCGCTTCGTGAACGGCCTCCGCGTTCGCGTGTCGCCGTACGAGCGGGAGACGGAAGACTACGTCCGGCGTGAGACCCACGTGCGGGTGCACCTCGAGCGGAGCGTCGCGATGTCGGTCACCGACTGGCTCCCGGGCCCGAAGCCGCGCGGCCTGTCCATCCCAATCCTGAGCGGGCTGCTCGCGCGGCTCCCACGCCTGAGCGCCGGGCCGCTGGATCACTTCATCCCGGCCGATCCCGAGATCGGCGCGATCGTCGAGCGCCTGGGCGCAGCGGGGTGGGGTCTGGCGCTGAGCGACCGGCACCTCACGGCCGCGCAGCATGAGGGCGCGCCCACCGACGGCGTCGTCGACGCGCTGGCGGCGCTGGCCTCGCGGCTCCACGAGGCGCGCGCGCGGCGTGGCCCGCTGGAGCACGATCGGGACCTCGCCCAGCGCATGGCCCGCGTGGTGAGCGCGCTCGATCTATCGCTCGAGCCGGCGCCGCCACGGGGCGTGGCCACGCGGGACGGGCGCACCCTCGCGTACGCGCTCGAGCGGCCCTACTACGGCTCCTTCGGACAGCGGGCCGACGTCACCTACGTGTCCGCGTCCCGTCGTCACGACGAGCTGTGGGCGCTGCTCAGCCGCTCGCCTGGCGCGATCGAGACCGCGGCGAGCGAGGGGGGCTGCCCGCTCAAGACGCCCACCTTCGACTACGGCTGGGTTTGGGAGGAGGCGCACGCGGCTCGCCTGCGGCACCCCGCGCTCGAGGGGGCCCTCGCGGCGCTGCCCGACGACGTCGCCGCGGTGTGGATCGAGCGCGCGTCCGTGACCCTCATGGCGCACGGCACCTGCGTCGACCCGGCGGTGATCGAGGCGCGCTTCGACGCCGCGACGCGGCTCGCCCGGGCGGTGGAGGAGGCCCAGTCGCGGGCGGCGTTCCGGTAGCCCCCACGGTTCGCTCGGACGTCTGCGTCTACTCTTCTTCCTCGCGTGCGCTGCCGACGAGAGCGCCGTCGACCATCACGTGGACGCGGTCGACGCGCGGGTCGTCGGCGAGGCGCGGGTCGTGAGTCGCCGCGACGATCGTGGTGCCTTCGTCGCGCAGCGACGCGCAGAGGTCCACGACCTCGCCTGCGTTCGCGCTGTCGAGGTGGGCGGTCGGCTCGTCGAGGAGGAGGATTGGCGGCGACAGGATCAGCGCGCGGGCGATCGCGGCGCGCTGCCGCTGGCCGCCGCTGAGCCGCTCGACGGGGCTGTCGAAGCGATCCGCGACGCCGAAGCGCGCGAGGATCGCGCGGGCCCGCTCGGCGTCCTCGCGGCGCGCGCCGCCGGTCGGCACGAGGGGCAAGAGGACGTTCTCCCCTACGGTCATCCCGGCGATGAGCTGGAGCTCCTGGAACACGAAGCCCACCCGCTCGCGCCGGACCGCGGTGCGGTGGTGATCGCGCAGGTGGGTGACCTCCTCGCCGAGGAGCGCGACCGCGCCGCTGGTCGGCGCGATCACCGCGCCCATCAGCCCGAGCAGCGTGGTCTTGCCCGAGCCGCTCGGGCCGCGCAGCACGTGGAGCTCGCCGGCGCCGACCTGCAGGTCGGTCGGCGCGACCGCCTCGATCCGCCGCGCGCCGTCGCGGTAGCGCTTGCTGACCTTCGACAGGACGATCGCGGGCGCGCTCACGCGGGGCCTCGCATCGCCTGGTCCGGGTCGATCATCGCGGCGCGCCACGCCGGCACCACGCTCACGCTCACGAAGGGGACCACCACCGCGCCGAGGAGCGCGAGCGCCTGGACGGGGTCGAACGCGGGCGCGAGGCGCAGCTCCGGGTGGAGCGCGCTCCATCCGAAGAGCGCATCCGCGAGCCCCGGCGCGCCGAGCCAGAACACGTAGGCGTAGGCGAGCACGACCCCGATCGAGGCGCCGCCGATCGCGATCGCGCCCGACTCCCAGAGCCGCGCCGCGAGCACGTCCGCCGTGGCCCAGCCGACGCTCTTGAGCACCCCGATCTCGCGGCGCTCCTCCGCGCCGAGCCCCGTGAGCCGCTCCCACGCGAGGAGGAGGAAGGCCGCGAGCGCGGGGATCAGCAGGACGCCGAGGAGCCCGCCGCGGGTGTCGAAGGTCAGCTCGTAGGTCCGCTCGAGGAGCTGCCGGTCGAGCACCCGCGCGCCGGGCAGGCGCTCCGCGATCCGACCGGCCGCCACCTGCGCCTCGTCGTGGGTCGTCAGATCGATCGCGAGGTCGGTCGCCTGATCCGCCGGCACCCCGAGGAGCGCGCGCGCGTGGTCCGGCGTGGCGACGATCAGGTCGGCGGTGCGGATCGCCGACGCGTCGCCGAACGTCCCCACGACCCGGCTGAAGATCACCTCGCCGTTCACCGGCACGCCCATCTCGTCGCCGACCCGCAGCGCGAGCGCCTCCGCGAGCCCCTCGCCGATCGCCACCTCGGGGGCGGCGCGCGGGAGGCGCCCCTCGGAGACGGCCGCGTCCGGCGCGAGGTCGGCGCCGACGATCGTCACGTTCGCCTCGAGCGCGATGAAGAAGTAGTAGCCCCAGACCCGCGGGCGCACCGCGCGGACGGTCGGGATGTCGGCGAGCGCCTCCGCCGTCGCGACGTCGATCAGCGCGGGTCGCCCCGCCACGAGCCGCTGCACGGTCAGGTCCGGCATGCGCTCGGCGCTCAGCGTGTACTCACGCCGCAGCGCGTCGGTCAGCAGCAGCACCGAGCCGAAGAGCGCCACCACCAGCGCGAGCCCGCTCGCGAGGGCCACGCTCTTGCCGCGGCGCCGGCGGAGCCCGCCGAGGGCGTAGTCGAGCAACG
>JAUHXR010000510.1 GCA_030426845.1 Polyangia bacterium
GAGCTGGCCTCCTCGGAGCCGGTGGTGGAGTCGTTGGCGCGGCCGTCCTGGGCCTGGTTGCCACAGCCGGCGGCGAGCGAGAGGGCGAGGGCGAGCGCGTAGTGACGGTGGGTCATGGCTTGGTGATCACTCCTTCGTGATCGAGAGATGCGCGCAAAGGTGCGGCCGGCCGCGACGAAAGCGAGAGCCAATCGTCGGGGGCCAGCCGATTCTGGCGCCGCTGTCGTCGGGCATCCCACCTGCGCTCACTCGTGGTGTCCGCGACACCAGCTGGTAGCATCCCCGGCGGATGGGCGCGGCGCGCGAACCGGAGCGGGTGGGCAGCACCTCCAGCGCGTTCGCGTACTCGCTGCGGGCGCTCCGGCTCGTCTGGGAGACCAGCCGCCCGTTGACCGTGACCCTCCTCGTGGCGACGCTCGTGGCGGGCCTGGCCCCGACCGGCGCCGCCTACCTCGCCAAGGTGGTGGTCGACGGGGTGATCGCGGCCACCGACGACCCCGCCGCCAAGGTGACGACCTTCTGGGCGATCGTCGGCGAGGTCTCGCTCGTCGGCCTGCTCGTGGTGGCCAACCGCGTCCTCTCGCTCTCCGAGCAGCTCCTCAAGGCGAAGCTCGCGCACACGGTCACGCACGTGATCCTCGAGCGCGCGATCCGCCTCGACCTCACCGACTTCGAGGACCCGACGCTCCACGACCGGCTGGAGGAGGCGCGGCGCGAGGCGACGCAGCGCCCCCTGAGCCTCGTGCTCCGCTCGTTCACGCTCGCGCGCAACGCGATCGCGCTCACCGGCTACGTCGCGCTCCTCGCGCAGCTCTCCTGGTGGGCGGTCGTCGCGCTCCTGGTGGCGGGCCTGCCTGCGTTCATCGCCGAGGCGCGGTTCAGTCAAGAGACCTTCCGGTTCTTCCGCAAGCACTCCCCGGAGAACCGCGAGCGCCACTACGTCGAGACGCTGCTGACGCGCGAGCAGTTCGCCAAGGAGATCGGCTTCTTCGGCCTCGGGCCGATGCTGATCGCGCGCTACGACGAGATGTTCGTGGCGCTCTACGACGAGGACCGCCGCATCGCGGTGAAGCGGCACCTCTGGGGCCTCGCGCTCGGGCTCCTCGGGACGGCCGCGTTCCTCGGCGCCTACCTCTTCATCGTGCTCGAGACCGCCGACGGCGAGCTGACGCTCGGACAGATGACGATGTACCTCGTCGTGTTCCGCCAGGGTCAGGGCGCGGTCACCGCCGCGCTCACCGCGCTCGGGGGGATGTACGAGGACGCGCTCTACATCGAGAACCTCGACGCCTTCCTGGAGCACCCGATCGCGCGGACCGCCGGCGCCGCGCAGGAGGGCGCCGAGGCGGGGGACGGGCTGCGCGTGGAGGACCTGTCCTGGACCTACCCGGGCTCGACCGAGCCGGCGCTCCGCCGCGTCTCGTTCCACGTCGCCCCGGGCGAGACCCTCGCGATCGTCGGCCACAACGGGAGCGGCAAGTCGACCCTCGTGAAGCTCCTGACGCGGCGCTACGTGGCCGAGGAGGGCGCGGTCATGCTCGACGGGCGACGGCTCGAGGAGTGGGACGAGGCCGCGCTGCGGGCGCGGATGTCCGTGCTCTTCCAGGACTTCAACCGCTTCAAGCTGACGGTCGGCGAGAACGTCGGCGTGGGCGACGTCGAGCACATGGAGGACCGCGCGCGCTGGGAGGCGGCGACCAAGCGGGCGCTCGCCACCGAGCTGATCGACGAGCTCCCCGAGGGGTTCGACACGCGCCTCGGCAAGGCGTTCAAGGACGGGACGGAGCTGTCCGGCGGGCAGTGGCAGCGGGTGGCCTTCGCGCGCGCGCTGATGCGCCGGTCCGCGGACATCCTCGTGTTCGACGAGCCGACGAGCGCCGCCGACCCGCGCCGGCAGGCGGAGCTCGACGAGCAGCTCCGCGCGATCCTCGAGCACCGCACCGCGGTGATCGTCTCGCACCGCCTCGCGACCGCGCGGATCGCCGATCGCATCCTCGTGCTCGACCACGGCCGGGTGATCGAGGAGGGGGACCACGACGCGCTGATGGAGCGAGGCGGCGTCTACGCGAGCCTCTTCGAGGCGCAGGCCGCCGGCTTCCGCTGAGGCGCTCGACCAGGCCTCGGGCGCCTCAGTCGAGGTCGCGCGCCGACCAGTCGAGGTCCGCGGTGACCGACTTGTGGGTCTCCTTCTCGACGAGCCCCGCGATCTTCTTGCCGATGAGCGGCACGTCCACCTTGGCGGTGTGCTCCTCGACGTACTCCGCGCCCGTCGCCGCCGGACGGATCGTCAACTTGGCGTGCAAGCTGATACGCGGGTTCACGGTCGTGTCGTAGGTGCCCGTGTAGGAGTCGCCGCTCTTCTTCCAGGTGAAGCGCGACACGACGTGGTTCACCGGATCGACCACCTTGCGCGCGATGGCGGGGATCTCGGCCTCGATGTCGCGCTCGATCCGCATCGTGCAGCCGTCGCCCTGGCGATCGACCGTGATCTGGATGTTGCGGTGGCCCGCGGCCTCGGCGCGGCGGGTGAGGTGATCGGGGTCGGTGAGGGCGGCGTAGACCGCGTCGGGACCCTGGGTGAAGCGCTTGATGACGGTGGCCATGACCGCGGGACGGTAGTCCGCGGCGCGGCGCAGATCACGCGAAAACCTCACGCCGCGAGGGCGTCGAGGAGGTCGGCGATCATCGCGTCGACGAGGCGCGCGCCCTTGGCCGCGGTCGCGAGGGTCGCGTCGCCGAAGATCCCGGGCGGCGAGTAGTTCGCGCTCGACGGGTCGTCCGGCGACCAGCGGCCCGGCGCGACCGGAGAGGTCCACGTAGGCGCGCGGTCCATCGCGACGAGCGCCGGGTGGAGGTGGAGCATCACGCTCGTCTCGGACTCGTCGGCGTGCCCGCCGCGCGGCTGCTCGGTGATCGCGCCGACCGCCTCGAGGTAGCGCGCGCCGCGGTACACGTGGACCGCGGTCACGTCCGGGCCGGCGCCTGCGGCATCGACCGCGCGGATCGTGCTGATGCCGGTGTTGAGGAGCAGCGTCCGGGACGCGCCCGCGCGGCGCAGATCCTCGACCAGCGCCTCGAGCGTGGCGCGGAACACCGGCTCCGGCAGGCTCGTCGAGCCGGGGTAAGCGGTGAACGCGGGGTAGTACCCGTAGCCGACCGTCGGCCAGACGAGCACGTCGGCCTCGGCCGCGAGCCGGGCGCCGAGCGCCTCGGCCGTCAGGTAGTCGGTCGCCATCGGCAGGTGCGGGCCGTGCTCCTTGCTCGCGGCCCCGATCGGGAGCACCGCGGTCGCCCCCGCCTCGAGGCGAGGCCGGACCGCGGGCCACGAGAGCTCGGCGACGCGCGCCCCCATCACGCGCCCGGGAGCGGGAGCGGCCGGCGCGCCGCGTCCTCGCCCTCCCCGTCCGCGAGGATCAGCGCGCCGTCCTCGAAGGCGGCGACCCGCCAGGCCCCCGCGCCGACCCGGTCGCCCGCCCGCAGGATCACGCTGCGTCCGTCGGGCCCGCGGACGAGCGCGACGTCCGACGCGAGGCCCACCAGGGTGAGCTGATCGACCGCGACGCAGCCGAGCGCGACCGACGCGCGGTCCGCCGCCTCGCACGACGGACGCGGCCGGCGCGGGACGGGCGGCAGCGCGCCCAGGCTCATCGCGACCTCGCGGCCGCGCCGGCTGACCCGCGCGTTGGCGAGCCG
>JAUHXR010000169.1 GCA_030426845.1 Polyangia bacterium
CGGTCGTTCGTGTCGTAGCTGAACTTCTTGCCCTCGATCGCGAGCGCGCCGATGTAGTTCATGATCTCGCGCCGGAAGTCGTCCTTGCGGCTGTCCGGGATGTCGATCTTCTCCTCGATGGAGCGCATCAGCCGCTCGTCCGGCTCCTCGTCGCGGCCGGTGTAGCGGTTCTTGACCTTCTCCTTGAGGGTGTAGGCGCGGACGTTGTCGATGTAGTTGGCGCAGAGCCGCGCGATCGCCTCCTCGTCGGCGCTGATCGCTCGCTGCACCTCGTTCTTCACCATCTCCTCGTACTCGTTCTTCACCACGCCGATCAGCTCGCGGTAGCGCTTGCGCTCCTCCTCGTTGGCGATCAGCGCGTGCTGGCTGAGCCCCTTCTCGAGCTCGTTCAGCACCATGAAGGGGTTGATGTAGCCCTCGACCCCGTCGCGCACGAGCGCGTTCGACATCTTGTCCTGGATGTAGCGCGGGCTGATCCCGTCGAGGCCCTCGCGCGTCGTCTCCTTGCGGAGCTCCTTGACGTTGTCCTGGGTGAAGCCGGGGAGCGTCTTGCCGTCGTAGAGCTTCATCTTCTGGAGCGTCGAGAGCTGGTGCTTCTTCGGCTCCTCGAGGCGCGTGAGCACCGCCCACATCGCCGCGACCTCGAAGGTGTGCGGCGCGACGTGCTTGCCGCGCAGCCGCTCGGAGTCGAACTCCTTGGTGTAGATGCGCTTCTCCTCGCGCACCTTCGTGATGTACGGGATGTCGATCTTGATCGTCCGATCCCGGAGCGCCTCCATGAACTCGTTGTTCAGGAGCTTCTTGTACTCGGCCTCGTTGGTGTGGCCGATGATCACCTCGTCGATGTCCGTCTGCGCGAACTTCTTCGGCTTGATCTTGCGCTCCTGCGTCGCGCCGAGGAGGTCGTAGAGGAAGGCCACGTCGAGCTTGAGGATCTCGACGAACTCCACGATGCCGCGGTTGGCGATGTTGAACTCGCCGTCGAAGTTGAACGCGCGCGGATCGGAGTCGGAGCCGTACTCCGCGATCTTGCGGTAGTTGATGTCGCCCGTGAGCTCGGTCGAGTCCTGGTTCTTCTCGTCCTTGGGCTGGAAGGTCCCGATGCCGATGCGGTCCTTCTCGCTGAGGAGCAGGCGCTTCACGCGGATGTGGCTGATGACCTTCGACCAGTCGCCGTCGTACTTCTCGAGCAACCCGTTGAAGATGAAGCGGCACGCCGGGTTGAGGGTGCCCGAGACGCTGACCTTGTGGCGGTCGCTGCCGAGCGCGAGGTCCTTCACGGCGCGCTCGCGCCAGTCCTCGGGGATCAGCTTGAGCGGCTCCTCGTTCATCGGACACGGGAACTCGTCGTCCCCCGCCGCGAGGCCGGTGTCCTTGAGGTTCGTCCAGCGGTACGTGTAGAGCGCGCCCTCGGGCGTGCGCGAGTAGCGCTCGAGGCCCTTCTTCAAGAGCCGCGCGATCGTGCTCTTGCTCGAGCCGACCGGGCCGTGCAGCAGGATGATCCGCTTCTCGGGGCCGTAGCCGAGCGCCGCCGCCTGGAGCACGTTGACGAGGCGCATCAGCGGGATGTCGAGCCCGAAGATCGCGTCGTGACCGTGGTCGATCGGATCGGTGAAGAACGGGTAGCGCACGAGGCGCTTCTTGTTGTCGATGTACTCCTCTTCGCCGTAGCTCACGATCATGTCGTAGAGCCGCTGGTACGCGTTGCGCGTGACCTGCGGGCGCTCCTTCACGATCCCGAGGTACTCCTCGAAGGAGCCCTCCCAGTGGAGGTCGCGGTAGACGTCGTAGTCCTGGAACGCGGCGATCTTCGAGACGAGGTCGGCCATACGAAAGGAATGTACCACCACCTGAGCGCGGATCGCGCGCAAGGCATCACCGGCGGATGCTGCTAACTTCTCGGGAGCGACCCGATGAGCCCGCCCGCGATCACGCCCGTCCCCCGCCCCCTCCGTGAGGTGGACGCCTTGCTCAAGCGGATCTCGGACGTCGCGCGCCTGCTGCCCGCGCTCACCGCGAGCAACGCGGCCGAGGAGCGCGCGCGGCTGATCGACGAGGTCGCGCGCGGGCGCACTCCGTCGCCGCGGTGGACGCTGCCCCGCCGCCGGGTCGAGCCCTCCCTCTGGCGGATGCTCGAGCTGTCGCGCGCCAAGCTCGAGGGCCAGCCGATCGCGGAGCTCTACCTCGAGCGCCTCGAGGAGCTGGAGCTGGAGCTCGCGATGATCGAGGCGCTGGGTGAGCCGCGACGCGTCCGGCCGCTCGCGGCGCGGCGCTTCGGCACGGGGCGCGCCCTCGTCTTGACGCCCGAGGGCGAGGTCAGCCTGGCCCGCTTCGCGGCGGCGCTGCTCGACTCGCTTCCGCACGACGAGGAGCCGCGCGAGGTCCGCGCGGTCGCCCCCGGCGGGCAGCTGTCTCTCGCCGGGCTGATGCTCCTCCTGGCGCGCCGCGCGGGGCTCACCGTCGACGTGCGCGTCGAGCCGCGGCTGAGCGCGGGCGCGGCCACCGGCGACCGCACGGTGTTCATCGCCGATCGGCGTTTCGGGCGGCGCGAGAGCCTGCGCTTCGCGGTGCACGAGGTGCTCGGCCACGCGGTCGCGGCCGCCAACGCGCGCGAGCAGCCCATCCGGCTCTACGAGGTCGGCACGGCCGGCGCGTTCTCGGCTCAAGAGGGGCTCTGCCTCTGCCTCGAGGAGCAAGCCGGCGTCCTCGACGACTACCGGCTCCGGGTGATCGCCGCGCGGGTCCTCGTCACCGACCGGATGCACGACGGCGCGCGCTTCGGCGAGACCGCGCGCTGGCTCGTCGACGAGCACGGCTTCAGCGCGGCCGACGCGATCGGGGTGACCGAGCGCGCGTTCCGCGGCGGCGGCGTCGCCCGGGACGCGGGCTACCTGCGCGGCTGGCTCGAGGTGCGCGCGGCGATCGCGGCCGGCGAGGCGTCGCTCGATCTGCTGCGCCTCGGGCGGGTCGGGCTCGAGGTCGCGACGCGCGCGCCCGAGCTGATCGAGCGCGGGTTCGCGCGGACGCCGCGCTACCGGCCGAGCTTGGCGCGGAGCCTCGAGGCGACCGAGGGCGGCACCAGCTTCGAGACGTCGCCCCCGAGCGTCGCCGCCTCCTTCACGATGTTGGAGGAGACGTAGAAGTAGGCGTCGTTGGCCATCAAGAAGGCCGTCTCGACGTCCTTGTTCAGGTGGCGGTTCATGTTCGCCATCTGCAGCTCGTACTCGAAGTCCGCGACCGCGCGGAGCCCGCGCAGGATGACGCGCACGTTCTTGGCTCGGCAGTAGTCGACGAGGAGGCCGTCGAAGTGGTCGACCTCGATCTTCGGCTCGTCGGCGAAGATCTCGCGGATCATCTCGACGCGCTCCTCCACCGTGAAGAGCGACTTCTTCTTCGGGTTCTTGAGGACCGCGACGACGAGCCGGTCGAAGCAGACGAGCCCGCTGCGGATGATGCTGACGTGCCCGTTGGTGATCGGATCGAACGACCCGGGGTAGATCGCGGCGCCCATTTACTCGATCGCCTCTTCCTCCGGCGCCTCCGCGAGGAGCACGCTGGTGTCACCGTACCGGTAGCGGGTCAGCTCCGCGAAGCCCTCCGGGAGCTGCGGCGCCTCCTTGGTGGCGTGCTCGAGCACCACCGCCGCGCCGGCGCGTAGCTTGCGGCCTCGGGCGAGCGCGGACAACACCGAAGCGCACTCCGCGACCTGCGCGTAAGGCGGGTCGAGGAACACCAGGTCGACCGGCGCCTCGATACGCGCCAACCACTCGTTGGCGCCGCGGCCCAGGTCGACGCGGTGCGCGCGGCAGCGACCGGCGAGCCCGAGCGCCTCGGCGGAGCGGCGGATCTGCGCGACCGCCTCGCGCGACGCGTCGAAGAGGTCCGCCGACGCGGCCCCGCGCGACAGCGCCTCGAACGAGAGCGCGCCGGTGCCCGCGTAGAGATCGAGCACGCGGGCCCCCTCGATGAGGTCCCGAGCGACCAGGGCCGAGGCGATCGCCTCGCGCACCCGGTCGGAGGTGGGGCGCGTCCCGCGGGGCGGCCGGCCGGGGATCCGCCGGCCCGAGAGGGCGCCGCCGACGATCCTCACGACGCGCTCCGCCTCACGAGACCCGACTCATGACGAAAGGAGCCTCGCGCCATCGCGCGCTACGACCTCAGAAGGTGCCGGCGACCGTGAGGCCGTACTCGGTCGGGCTGAGGTTCGGCAGGAGGCGGATGGTCGCCTGCTCGGCGTCGTCGCCGTCCTCCAGCAGCCCGACGATCAGCATGGGCACGCCGATCGCGGCGAGGACCCCCGCGACCACGCCCGCGCCGATCTGGAGCGGGAGCCACGTGTCGTACTCGTCGCAGAGGTCGTCGATCCAGTCGAGGCCCTCGACGCGGGTCGCCGGGTCGCGGTGGGCGCGGCAGAAGTTGCCGTCGGGGCCCGCCTCGGCGGGGTAGCGCGCGCGCGCGTCGCCCCAGTCCATCCGGCGCGTGCCGTTCTCCTGGTTGGCGCCGGCGCCGATGCCGGTGTGGATGTGGACGTAGCCGCCGATCCACACGCCAGCCGCGACCGCGGCCAGGGCGGTCAGCGCGCCACCGACGATGGCGAGGGTGGGGAGGGAGCCGCCGCCGCCGCCGGAGCCCTCGGTCAGCTCGGCCTCGAACGTCGCCTCGCCGTACGCCTCGATCGTCACCGTGCTGCGGAAGCTCTGGTGCCCCTCGGCCACGATGCGGACGTTTCGGGTCCCCGCCGGGATGTCGCTCACCATCAGGTGACCCTCGCCGTCGGCCTGGCCGACCGAGGTGTCGTCGACGAAGACCTCGGCCCCCGGGACGTTGACGAGGACCGAGAGCGTGCCGGTGCGGGGCGCGCCCGAGAGCGCGGCCACGAAGCGGCGCGCGGGCTCGCGCAGGTCGTCGATGTCGCGGCGCACCCCGGGGATCGTCTCGGCGACCGAGTGCTGGTCCTGCCCGGTCGAGCTGTCGAAGATCCGGAGGTTCAGCGAGAAGTCGAAGTCATCTCCGGCGCTCGTGCGTCGAACGTCCCCGTAGATGACGTGGCTCGCCGACAGCGCCGAAGCGATGTTCGCCATGCAGGCGACGTCCGGCTCGGCGCACCCGTGGGCGAGCGCCATCTGGGCGAGGGTCACCTCGCGGTCGGAGATGTTCCAGCCGTCGATCCGGCTCGCCGCGTGGCGGATCGCGCCCGTGAGGTTGCGCGCGAACTCGTCGTCGCCCTCGAGCGAGCGGATCCCCAGGACCACCACGTTCGACTGGGCCGAGGCGGTGGTGGGGGCGGCCACGAGCGCGCCCACCACCCCGAAGGCCCCGAGGCACAGCGCGAGCAGGCCGGAAATCGCTCTGGAACGAGCTGTCGTCCGCAACGGTCCCGTCATCGTGCGCCACTGTACTCTCCGACCCGGCCGCGCAGCAAGAACGGCCGCCCCCTCCTTCGAGGTCGGGGGCCACGGTCGTTGGACCCTCGAGGAGGGGTCCCGGTGAGCCTCTTTTGCGAGCCCGCGGGTCACACCTTACACCTGGAGAAGACGCATTAACTCCTCGGCTGCATTACGATTCGACTCGCGGATGGACGCCCTGGCGAAGGTGTGCCCCAAGTGTAGGCGTCGCTACGATGTCGGGGCCGCGTTCTGCCAGACCGACGGGGTGCGCCTGCAGCTCACGGACGAGCGGGTCGACCCGTACATCGGGCAGACCTTGCTCGATCAGTTCAAGATCGAGGAGAAGATCGGCGCGGGCGGGATGGGGACCGTCTACCGGGCCCGCCAGACGACCCTGCACCGGGACGTCGCGATCAAGATCCTCCACCCCGAGCTGGCGGACAACCGCGACGCGGTGCGCCGGTTCAAGCGCGAGGCCCGGGTCTGCACCGCGCTCGACCACCCGAACGTGGTGCGGGTCTTCCTGTTCGGGCAGCTCAAGGACGGCTCGCTCTACATCGTCATGGAGTACCTGCGCGGGCGCTCGCTCCTCGACGTGGTGACGGCCGACGGAGCGCTGCCGGTCCACCGCGCGCTCCACATCGCGACGCAGATCTGCGACGGGGTGGGCGAGGCCCACGGTCAGGGCGTGGTCCACCGCGACCTCAAGCCGGAGAACGTCGTGCTCGTGCAGCGCGCGCGCGACGCCGACGTGGTGAAGGTGCTCGACTTCGGCATCGCCCGGGTCCTCTGGGGGGACGACCAGACGCAAGCGACCCAGTCCGGGCTCGTGTTCGGCACTGCCCGCTACATCTCGCCCGAGGGCGCGGCCGGCGAGAGCACCGACGCGCGGAGCGACGTCTACTCGCTCGGGATCATCGCCTACCAGCTGCTCTCCGGGCGGACGCCGTTCGACGCGCGTTCGCCGGTGGCGATGCTGATGAAGCACATCCACTCGACGCCGCCCCACCTGCTCTCGCACGAGGACGCGGCCCACGTTCCGTCGCCGGTGGCCGACGTGGTGATGCGCGCCCTGTCGAAGAACCCCGAGGGCCGCTACGACGACGCCCACGCCCTCGCCGACGCGCTGCGCGCCGCGGCCCAGGGGGCGGGCTTCGAGGTCCGCGGGCTGCGGCCGACCCACTCGTCGATCGGGCCGATCTCGGAGCCCCCGGTCGCCCCGAAGCGGCGGCGTTCGGAGGGCGAGCCGACCCCGCGGATGCGCGAGGCCAGCCCCACGCCGCCGATGGGGCCGCCGCCGTCCGAGACCCTCGCCGGGGCGCCCAACCCGTTCGGCGACCCCTTCGACGACCACGAGGACGTCTCGATCCCGGGGCTCGGCCCGCCGGTGGTGGGACCGCCGTCGCGGATCGGGCGCACGATCGCGATCGCCTTCGCCATCGGCGCGCTGCTGGCCGGCGGCGGCTTCGCGATCCACGAGGTGATGAACGCGCCGCCCGAACGGCCGGAGGTGGACGTCGACGGCCTGGCCGAGCAGGCGCGCGCCGCGCTGGTGGCCGAGCGCTACGACGAGACGACCGGCAGCGTGCGCGCGCTGACCGACCGCATCCTGGCCGAGCGTCCGGGCCACCCGGAGGCGACGCGACTGCGCCAGGAGGCGGCCACCCGGCTCGCGCGCCGGGCGGAGGGGGCGGCCCGTGACGAGGCGCGCGCGCTCTACGAGCGGGCCCTCCGGTTGCAGCCAGGCGACGAGGCGATCACCGCCGCCCTCGCGGCCCTCGACGCGCCGCCGGCCCCGCGGGTGACGCCGGGGGTGCGGACCCGGCCGACGCTGGTGATCGCGGGCCGGACCGTGACCCTCGAGGCGGGCCTCGCAGAGGGCGAGACGGTCCCGGACGGAGGCCGGCCGCGCTTCGTGATCCAGCGCAACCGCCGCAGCATCGGGAGCTCGATCGAGGCCAGCCCCGAGGAGGGCGGCCGGAGCTTCCAGGCCGAGCACCGGTTCGGGCGCGCGGGCACCTACGAGGTCGTGTTCCGCGCTGGCTCGGGCGCCGATCGCATCGAGCACCGCGCGACGGTCGAGGTGGCGCGTGACCCGGATCGCCCGGCGCGGCCAAGCAGCGACGAGGGCGACCCGCCGCCGATCACGACCCAGGGCAGCACGTGGTCGCCGCCCACGATCGCCCCGGCCTGGGCCCCGACCCAGGCCAACCCCCTACCCGCCGCCCCGCTGCCCGCCGCCGCCAACCCGCCGCCTGCGCAGCCGGCTCCGCCGCCCCCGCCCGCCCCGTGGACGAGCGGCGGCAGCGTCCTCTGATCCGAGCCAGGCGAAGCTTCCCGGCCGTCGGGGGCTGCGGCAGACTCGGCCCGTGGGGGAGCGAGGCGGAGCGACGCGAGGCCAGACGATCGCGCTGTGGATGGTGATCGTCGCCGCGCCGGCCGCCCTCGCGCTCGAGACCGGGCTGAGGCATCTGCTGTTCCCCGTCGAGTTCGAGCGCGACCTGCGGCCGCTG
This sequence comes from Polyangia bacterium, assembly GCA_030426845.1. GTDB lineage: Bacteria > Myxococcota_A > Polyangia > Polyangiales > Sandaracinaceae > JAUHXR01. The sequence goes on from JAUHXR010000169.1 coordinate 7,901, forward strand.
CTCAACCCCTACCTGACGCCGGTCGCCTGGATCCTCGGCCTGCTCGCTGGCGCGGCCGCGCTCGGTGGCCTGGCGCTCCAGCGGCGCGCGTCGAGCCGACGGCTGGGCCTCCTGCCGCCCGAGGCGACCCCGCAGCAGCGCTACACCCAGGTCTTCGCGGTCTTCCTGCTGAGCAGCAGCCTGCCGCAGCTCCCGTCGATCGTCGCGACGATGACCTACATGTTCGGCGCCGACCTCGCGCCGGTGCTCGTCGGGATCGGCCTCTGCACCGTCGGCGTGCTCGCGCAGGCGGCGCGGGTCTCGCGGCTGGCGGGTCCGTCGGCCGAGGGCCGCTGAGTCTCGATCACGGCGCCGCGATCACGGCGCGGGCTGGAGCCACCCGGGAGGCTGTCCGGGCCGGTGCGCGACCGCGAAGTCCTCGTCGCCGTTCGGCCACAGCAGGTAGCCGCCGGGCACCGGCTGAGCGCGCATCACGACCATCTCGATGCGGTCCCGCGACCGCGGGACCTCCCACACGAAGAGCTGCTCGTCGCCCTCGGGCGACGCGAGCGACCACGCGCGACCGGACCCCGCGCCGTCCGGCCCCGTCATCTCGACGCGCGTCGCGGTGATGGTGATCTGCATGGAGGGAGCGGGCCGGCCGACCGGGCGGTCGTTGCGCGCGATCACCCATACGCCCTGGAGCGCGGCGGGGATCGGCGCGGCCCGGCGGGCGGCGAGGAGCTCGTCGTGGCCGCGGCGAAACACGAGCGCGCGGCCGTCGCCCTGGAACGCCCAGAGGGCCGGGCGCGCCTGCCCGTTGGGCTCGGTGACCACGATCGCCTTGAGGCCTCCGCCGCCGTCACCGACCCGGACCTGCCAGCGCTCGGATTCGCGCCCGGCTCGCCAGCCCTCGCCCGCCCCGTCGCGCAGCTCGAGGACCGCCTCGACTTCCTCGTCGTCCACCTCGAAGAGGAACCACGTGCCGTCGAGCGCGAAGGCCGCGTCGGCCACCGGGGCGGCCTCGACCGGTCGGGGAGGCGGCGCGACCGCGGAGGGCGAGCCGCACGCGCCGAGGAGGAGCGCGAGCGCGATCGATCCGTGAGCCCGCGCGCGGCCCCCCATCGTCAGAAGCGCCGGCCGCGCCACACCGCGAGGTCGACGTCCTGCTGCGCGGCGTAGCGGGTCTGGACGCGGATGAGCTCGCCGTAGGTGCCCGGCATCTGATCGGCCATCGCGTAGAGGACCTTGCCCGTCGCCTCCGCGTCGCTCGCCGCGCGGTGAGCGTCGTCGAGCGGGATGCCGAGATGGGCGCAGATCTCGCCGAGCTTCGCGCTCCGGTCCTCGAACAGCTCGCGCACCCAGACGAGCGGATCGATCCACTCGACGTCGGCCTGCATCGCGGGCGGCAGGTGCTCGCCCCACGTCGGCTCGCCCATGCGCTCGAGCTCGGCGAGGAGGAAGCGCTTGTCGAAGCCCGCGTTGTACGCGACCGGGAGGCGCCCCTCGAGGTGGGTCCGCATCTCCTCCCAGATCGCCTCGAAGCGCGGCTTGTCGGCCAGCATCTCGTCGGTGATGCCGTGGATGCGGCTCGACTCCTCGGGGACCGGCATCCCGGGGTGGATGAGCCAGTTCTGGCTCGCGGTGAGCACCCCGTCGTCGAAGCACACGATGCCCATCTCGAGCACGCGGTCCACCGCGGGGTCGAGGCCGGTCGTCTCGAAGTCGATGATCGCGACCGAGGCGGCGGCCCACGGGAGGTCGGCCTCGAAGCCGGAGGCGAGCCCGCGGACGTCGACCGCGACCCGCGTCCGCAGCCGGTCGGCGATCCCGGGGTAGTGACGCCCCGTCGGGAAGCAGCCGCAGATCTCGACCTGACCGCGCATCGCCCGACCATCGCGCATCGCGGATCGCGGCGCAACGGGTGACCCCGGCGAGGGGGCGGCTGGGGCCAACCGTCCCCGCGATCCGGGGGGCTGGAGATGACCCCACGGTCCACGAAGCCAAGCTCTGCGACCTGGCACGGATCACGCTGGCACCTCGTCCCGATGCAGTCCCGACTCCCCCTCTGGATCGTCTCCCTCGCCCTCCTCGGCTGCGCCGCCTCCGGCGGCGGCCCCTCGCCCGAGGACGAGGCCACCCTCGCCAACGCGATCTCGAGCTACCGGGACGAGCCGGTGGTCATCCGGGTCGAGACCGAGGAGGAGCTCGTCGAGCAGCTCACCTACCTCATCGAGGACACCGTCCAGAACGAGGCCCAGTACCGCGAGGCGTACAACGCCTACCTCGAGGCGGGCGGCGAGCCGCCGGTGACCTACGTGTCCATGTCGAGCCAGGAGACCTGCGCGGCCGCGGCGGCGGCGAGCGGGGCCGCGGTCGGGGCGGTGGTCGGCGAGCTGGTCGTGGACGCCTGCCGGCGGGTCGCCATCCGCTTCGCCTGGTCCCCGTGGGGCTGGGCCTCGGCGATCGTCTGCACCGCGATCGACATCACGGACATCGACCGCGCGCTCGGCACCGCGATCGGGCGGGCGCTCGGCGGGGCGCTCGCGCAGTGCGCCGCCGCCCCGGACGGGGTGATCGGCGAGGACAACGTCCCGGTGATCGCGCAGCCCGGCGCGGCGACCACCGCGCCCGAGGACACCACCGTCCCCGAGGAAGAGACCCGCGCCTACCCCGAGGTGCAGGGCTGCAGCTCCGCGCAGGTCGCCGACCTCTGCCGCCAGCCCGAGTCGGGGCGCAAGCTGGTGACGTCGCTCTACCACGGCGCCGACGCGTGCGGCGACGCGGGCGACCCGACGCGGCTCTACCAGTTCACCGAGTGCGAGCCGGCGATGGAGGTGATCTTCGGCGAGAGCGTCTCGTCGATGAGCTTCGACGCCTACTGCCAGAACGCGGCCACGATCGCCGAGCGGGGCGCGCGGTGCGTGCGCGGGCGCGAGATCGACGGGTTCGTCTGCTTCGACGCGCCCGACCGCGGGCACCAGACCGCCCTCGACCGGGCCCGGGACCTGACCGAGAGCTGCCGGGGAGTCATCCGCGACTACTGCGAGGGATCGGGGATCGACCCGGACTCGGGGCGCTTCTCGCCCAACGCGCAGACCCCGATGTACTGCGCGCCGGCCACCTCCTGAACGGCACGGCCTGAACAGCACGGCCTGAACAGCACGGGCCGAGCAGCACGGCCTGAGCAGCACGGCCTGATGCAGCGCCGAGGCCTGCTACCTTCGCCGGCGTGAGCTCCGGCTACCGCGGCCGCTTCGCGCCCTCGCCCACCGGAGCCGTCCACCTCGGCACCGCCCGGAGCGCGTTGCTCGGCTGGCTGCGCGCCCGCTCGGTCGGGGGCGCGTTCGTCCTGCGGATGGAGGACCTCGACGCCCCGCGGGTGCGCCCGGGGGCGGCGGCGCGAATGCTCGAGGACCTCCGCTGGCTCGGCCTCGACTGGGATGAGGGGCCGGACGTGGGCGGCCCGTTCGGCCCCTATACGCAGAGTGAAAAGCTGACGCGCTACCGCGAGGTCGCCGGGCGGCTGGCGCGTGAAGGGCACACCTACCCGTGCACCTGCAGCCGCCGTGAGATCGCCGAGCTCGCCTCGGCGCCGCACGGCGAGGACGGGCCGATCTACCCGGGGACCTGCCGCGACGGGCCGAGCCACCCCGGCCAGCCGTCGGCCGCGCGGATGCGCATGCCCGAGCCGCCGCCGGCCTTCGTCGACCTCGTCGCGGGGCCGTCGCCCGAGGGCCTCGGGCGCGGGGACTTCGTGATCCTGCGCAAGGACGGCGTCGTCGCGTATCAGCTCGCCTGCGTGGTGGACGACCATGACATGGGCGTCACGGAGGTCCTGCGTGGCGACGACCTGCTGGCGTCGACGCCCCGGCAGATCGCGCTCTACCGGGCGCTCGGCTGGACCCCGCCCGCGTTCGCCCACGTGCCGCTCGTCCTCGGCCCCGACGGGGCGCGGCTCGCGAAGCGCCACGGCGCGATCGCGATCGCCGCGCTCCGCGACGGCGGCTGGAGCGCCGAGCAGATCGTGGGTCGGCTCGCCCAGGGCGCAGGCCTCGCCGACACGGACACGCCCCGCAGCGCGGCCTCGCTCCTCCAGGGCTTCGACCTCGCGCGCCTCCGCCGCGAGCCGGCGCGCGTCGAGCTCTGAATCAAACGGGCGCGCCGACCAGGTAGACGAAGGCGAGGAAGGCCGCGTAGCCCCCGACGATCACGACGAGCATCACCGCGCGGTAGGCGAGCGCGGCGATCGCCGCCCGGTCCGTCGTGCACCGGTGGAGCTCGCGCAGCGCGATCACCTCGACCCCGAGGACCCAGAACCACGCGAGTAAGCCGAGCACCGGGATGCCCGCCGCGATGTGGGCTCCGTTCGTGTAGGACAGCACGCGCAGCGTGTCCTCGAACTTCGCCTGCGTGCGACCCATGAGGGCGAGCGTCCCGTGGCTGCACACGGTCGCGAAGACCAGGCCGACGAGCGCCTGCATGGGCCCGAACAGGAGGGCGAAGGGGCTCATCCCGACGAACACGCACCCGTAGATGCCGAGCATCGCGGCGATGGCGCCGGAGTCCTGGCTCGTCTCCGCGAAGGTCCCGACCGCCGCGCCGCCGATCATCAGGGCGACGCCCATCAACACGTAGGTGAGGACCATCCCGAGCGACGGCGCGATCACCCCGTGGGCGATCGGGACGAGCAAGCTCGGCTCGGTGGTCGGCGTCCGGAAGAAGCGGGTCGGGGAGAAGGTGGAGAGGCGCAGCGTGTCGACGAAGGCGCGGACCAGCCCGAGCTCGCTGCGTCGCTCCCACGGGATCGGCTCGCCGAGACCGGGCTCGGCGCAGCGCGCGCAGACCTCGCGCCCGGGGATCGGGCTGAAGAGGCACCCCTCGCAGCCGAAGCTCCCGCACCGCGCGCAGGTGAACACCGCCGCGGCCTCGTGGACCGCGCAGCGCGCGCTGGCCGCGGCGGCCGGAGGGGCCGGGCTCAGAACTTCCCGGTCACGGAGAGGAACGTCATCTTGTCGTTCGTCTCCCGCAGCCGCGCCGAGAGGATCTTCACGAAGTTCCACAGGATCTCGTATGCCAGATCTTTGTCGAGGAACAGCAGGTCTTCCAGCGCGCTCTTCGTGAGCACGAGGAGCCGGCAGCGCTCGTGGACGCGCGCGTCGGCGCTCCGCGGGAAGTCGTCGATGAGGGACATCTCGCCGAACGCCGCCCCGACGCCGAGGACCGCGAGGGCCTCCTCGCCCATCCCGGAGACCTCGCGGCTGATGCGGACCTTGCCGTCGAGGATGAGGTAGAGCTTGTCGCCCACCTCGCCCTCGCGGAAGATCACGTCGCCCACCCGGTAGGTCTCCTCGGCGCAGATCCCGGCGATGCGGTCGATCCCCTCGGGGTGGATGCCCTTGAAGAGATCGATCGTGGCCAGGGTCTCGGCGACGTCCGTCATGCGGCCCCGATGGTATCGAGCGGGGCCGGCCGCACCAACAAAACCGGCCGGCGCCCCGCGCGTCTCGGGCTCGAGCCGGGCTACTGCAGGAGGTCGTTCTCGGCGAGCCAGCGCTCGGCCTCGATCGCGGCCATGCAGCCGGTGCCGGCCGCGGTGACGGCCTGGCGGAACTTGTGGTCCTGCACGTCGCCGCAGGCGTAGACGCCCTCGATGTTGGTGCGGGTCGAGTCCGGCTTGGTCACGAGGTAGCCGTTCGCGTCCGTCTCGAGCCAGTCGCGGAAGACCTTGGTGCTCGGGATGTGGCCGATCGCGATGAACAGACCGGTGCACTCCTTGACGTGCTCCTCGCCCGTCTTGCGGTTCTTCACCCGGACGCCGGTGACCTCGCCCTTCGCGACGTCGAGCACCTCGGCGACCTCGGAGTCCCACAGGAACGTGATCTTGTCGTTCTTGAACGCGCGGTCCTGCATGATCTTGGACGCGCGCAGCTCGTCGCGGCGGTGAATCACGGTCACGCTGCGGCACATGTTGGTGAGGTAGAGGGCCTCCTCGAGCGCGGTGTCGCCGCCGCCGACGACGCAGACGTCCTGGTCGCGAAAGAACGAGCCGTCGCAGGTCGCGCAGGCGCTCACGCCGCGGTTCTTGAGCTTCTCTTCGCTCTCGAGCCCGAGCCAGCGAGCCGAGGCCCCGGTCGCGATGATGATCGCGTTGGCCTCGTAGACGTCGTCGCCCACGAACGCCTTGTAGGGGCGCTGGCTCAGGTCGACCCGGTCGACGTCGGCGGTGAGGATCTCGGTGCCGAAGCGCTCCGCCTGGGCGCGGAACTTGACCATCATGTCGGGCCCGGTGACGCCCTCGGGGAACCCCGGGTAGTTCTCGACCTCGGTCGTGAACATGAGCTGCCCGCCCGGGATCATCCCGTCCATCAGCTGGCCCTCGATGCAGAGCGGCTTGAGGTTGGCGCGAGCCGCGTAGATGGCGGCGGTGAGGCCGGCGGGGCCGGAGCCGATGATGATCACGTTACGGGTCATGGGGGTGTCCTCGGAGAGTGGAGCCCCGGGACGAGGATGTCCCGAGCGACCGCGACGGGTTAGCTCATCCGCCGGGGGCGTTGCAAATCCGTCGTCCAGCGGCGAGAATCAGGACAAATCGTGTCTTTTTGGGGGGGCCCTTGCTGACACAAGAGCAGATGAGTTTGGTGACCCAGCTCGTGGAGCTGGATCCGGTGAAGACCTACCCGCAGCGGGGGGCGTCGATCGTGGCCCGGCTGGCGGGGGCGAGCGGGTTTCGGCTGCAGCTCGACGGCGACACCTTCGCGAGCGAGCCGGCGCCGAGCGGGCCGGCGACGCACCAGGAGCCGCTGCGCGCGGGGGACAGCGCGGTGGGGACGCTCCACCTGTACGGCGACCTGACGGCGTCGGGCCGGGAGTTCGCGCGCTGGGGGTGCGCGCTGCTCGCGCCGTGCCTGCGGAACGCCAGCCGTCTGGACGACCGCAACCACGAGCGCACCGCCGAGGATATCCAGGCGATGCTCGAGCGGACGCCGCTGACGCCGCGCGAGCGGGACGTGGTGGGGCGGCTGCTGTCGGGGGCGAGCACGCGCCAGATCGCGCAGTCGACCGGCCTGACGGTCGCGACGGTGAACACCTACCTCAAGCGCATCTTCGCCAAGCTCGGGGTGCACAGCCGGGTGGAGCTGGTCGCGCGGGTGACGGGGACGCGGGGCGTGATCCCCTCGGACCCCAAGTCGAGCGACTCGAGCGCTTCTCCCTGAGCCCGTGATCGCGCGGGGCGCCCGCCCGGATTGAGCTACCCTGCCGCCGTGGACGACCGGATCTACGACGGCGCGCTCGACCTGGTGGGGCGGACCCCGCTGGTTCGCCTGGGGCGGCTCTCGCCCAAGCGGGGCGCGGAGGTCTGCGCGAAGCTCGAGCGCAACAACGCGGCCGGATCGGTCAAGGACCGCCCGGCGCTCGCGATGATCCAGGCGGCCGAGGAGGCCGGTCAGATCCGCGAGGGCGCGACCCTCGTGGAAGCGACGAGCGGCAACACGGGCATCAGCCTCGCGGCGATGAGCGCGGTGAAGGGCTACCGCTGCGTGCTCGTGATGCCCGAGGACATGAGCATGTCGCGTCGCCTGATCCTGCGGAGCTACGGGGCCGAGGTCGTCCTGACGCCAGCGGCCGAGGGCATGGCCGGCGCGGTGGAGCGCGCGGAGCGCATCCTCGAGGAGACCGACGGCGCCTTCATGCCGAGCCAGTTCGAGAACGAGGCGAACCCGCGCGCGCACGAGCTGAGCACGGCGGAAGAGATCTTGCGGGCCACCGGGGGCGAGGTCGACGCCTTCGTCGCGGGGGTCGGGACCGGCGGCACGATCACCGGGGTGGGTCGGGTGCTCAAGGCCCGGCTCGAGGAGGTCCGCGTGGTGGCGGTCGAGCCGCGGGCGAGCGCGGTGCTCTCCGGAGGCAAGCCGGGGCTCCACGGGATCCAGGGGCTCGGCGCGGGCTTCGTGCCGACCGTCCTCGACCGCGCGCTCCTCGACGAGGTGGTGACGGTGACCGACCTCGCGGCCGATCGGATGACCCGGCGGCTCGCGCGCGAGGAGGGGCTGCTGGTGGGGCCGTCCTCGGGGGCCAACGTGCACGCGGCGGTGGAGATCGCCAAGCGGATGCAGCCCGGCCAGCGGGTGGTCACGATCCTCTGCGACGGCGGCGAGCGCTACCTCGGCTGACCCGAGGGGCAGGGTCGGGTAGGTTGAGGGCCTCGTGACGGGCGCGGACGCGACGGGGCCGACCATGGCGGTGGTCGGCGAGGTGGACGGTGGCCTGGCGCGCGCCCTCGGGCGGCGCGGGGCGGACGTGACGCGCGCGAGCGTGAACGGGCTGCACGTGCTGGACGTCGAGCACGTGGTCTTGCTCGGCGCGGCCGCGATCGACGGCGGCGCGGCGGCGAGCGAGCGCGCGCCGCGCCACGCGCGCCTCTACGTGGTGCTGCCCGGCAGCGCGGCCGCGGCCCGGCTCGAGGCGGTGCGGCTGGGTGCCACGGTGATCGACGCGGCGGAGGGCGACGACGGGCTCGCCGACGCGATCCTCGCGCACGTCGCGGCGCCCGGGGACCGCCTCGGTTGGGTCGAGCTCGGCCCGCTCCTCGACGCGGTGCGCGAGCGCCTGGTCGACAAGGTCAGCGGGCCTTCGAGCCGGCGGGTGGAGCTCGAGCTGGGCTCGGGCGAGCGGGTCCTCGGCGCGGTCCAGCGCTTCGTGGACGAGCTCGCCCGCGAAGCCAAGGACGTGCGCGACGCGGGCACGCTCGGGCCCCGGGTCGCGGTCGACGAGCTGACCTGGGACGACGATCCGCAGACCGTGCGCCGCGCGCCGGAGATGCCCTTGCCGGGCGATCCGGCCCGGCTCGGGGGGGCGCGCCGCCGGATCACGCTCCCCCAGGGCTCCGGCCCCCCGCCGCCGATGCCCGGCGTCGAGCCGCTGGAGGCGCTGCCGCCCGCGCCGAGCCCGCCCTCGGTCGACCGGCTCCCGAGCGGGATCACCGGCCTACCCTCCGTCCCGCGCGACCCCGAGCTGGACGAGACTCGCCCGCACGACGCCCTGCAGGTGGAGCGGGAGATCCTCGACTCGTTCACCCTCGAGGCGGACCCGCTGGACCAGCCGCCGACGTCTGCCGACGACGGCCCGACGGGTGAGCACCGCGCCCTGCCGCCGGCGCCGCCCCCTCCGTCCGCGATGCTCCCCGCCGCGACGCTCCCCCTCGCGACCCCGCCCGCCGTGACGCGGACCGCCGGGCCGGCTCAACCGGAGGCGCCCCAGGCCTCGTTTCCCGAGGCGGCGATCGGCGCGCCGCCCACGGCCCCGGCCGCTCCACCCCTCGAGCGCGCGCCGGTCGCGGCGGCGGCCGCCCCCGCACGCTCCGGGCCTCCGTGGGCGCTCCTCGCCGCCGCCGCGCTCATCCTGGTGACCGCGACGGGCGTCGCCGGCTGGATCGCGCTTCGGAGCGTCGACGAGGACCCCCTGGCGATCGCCGCGGCTCCCGAGCCACCGGCCGCCCCGGCCGAGACCACACCGGCGGTCGCCGCGCCCGGGATCGCGGGCGGCTCGACGCCGAGCGAGGCTGCCCCCACCGGGACGCCGACGGGGACGGGGACTGCCCCGACCGAGGCCACGCCGACCGCGACGCCGACCGAGACCGCCCCGACCGAGGCTTCGCCGGCCGAGACCAGCCCGGCCGAGGCCGCCCCGTCCGAGGCTTCGCCGGCCGAGCCCAGCCCGGCCGAGCCCGCCCCGGCCGAGGCTTCGCCGGCCGAGCCCAGCCCGACCGCGCCCGCTCCGTCCGAGGCCGGGCCCGCGGACCCGACGCCGAGCGAGGCGACGCCGGCGCCGAGCGAGCCTGCCGGCGCCGAGGCTGATGGGCTCGACCCCGAGGCGGCGCGGGCGCTGTCCGACGCCCGGGTCGACGACGGGCGCGCGGCCGAGGCGGCGAACCGATGGGACGAGGCGCGGCGAGCCTACGAGGCGGCGCTCGCGGTGTACGAGAACAACCCCCACGCGGTGGCCGGGCTGGCGCGCGAGCGGCTGGCTGCGAACGACGCGCCCGGGGCGACGCGGTACGCCGAGCGCGCGGTGCGTCTTCGCCGGCGGCGCGCCGAGTATCACGTGCTGCTCGGGGACGCGCGGCGGGCGGGCGGCGACGAGGCGGGCGCGCGCCGAGCCTACGAGCGGGCCCTCCAGCTCGACGAGGACAACCGCGACGCTCAGCGGCGCCTCGGCCGGTAGCGCGCCGACGATCGCTCAGCCCGCGGTCGCGGGGACGACCTCGCGCACGACCTCGCGGACAACATCGTGGGCGACGGCGCGCACCATCAGCCCCTCGTCGGGGTCCACCTTCGGCGCGCGGAACGGGCAGGGCGTCGGGTCGCGGCCGGTGAGCCACGCGTAGAACACCGCCGCGGTGAGGTGGCTGCCGAGCGGCGAGGCGTGGTGGAGATCCTCGTCGAACAGGTCGAGCGCGGGGTGGCGCGACAGTGCCTCGGCCCAGGCCGTGCCGACCGGGACGACGCGGGCGCCGAGCTTGGCCGCCGCGCCCGCGTACTCGGCCGCGACCCGCCGCAGGAACTCCGCGGGCGAGCGCCCCGACCAGTCGGCGTCGTAGGCCCCGTGTCCCGCCGCGCGCGCCCAGGTCTCGAACAGCAACACCTCGGCGCCGCGCGCCTTCGCCAGCTCCGCCAGGAGCGCGACGTAGACCCGGAACTCGTCCGGATCGAGGAGCGGGCCGGCGCTGTTGTCCTGCAGGACGACGTGGCTGAAGCCGCCCTCCTCGATCCGCTGCTTGGCGCCCGTCACGTGGTAGTGGAGCTTGAGCGTCGCGCCGCCCTGGACGACCCGCTCGGTCTCGAGCGCGGGCGCGCCGAGGTCCGACGCGGCGAGCGCCGCGACCTGCTCGGGCATGTCGTTGAAGAAGGTGTAGCTGTTGCCGACGAACAAGACGCGCACCGCGGCATGCAACTCCCCGGCGGCGGCGAAGTCAAACCCCGAGGCTCGCGCCGGCGCGGCCGTCGACCATACTCGGGCATCGACCCTCGCCGACCAGAGCGCGCCCCGCCGAGGCGCGCGACGCTCACCGTGACGCCGAGGGGCAGCGCGCCGCGAACCCCCGGGGTGATCGCGCTCGTCCTCGCGGCGGGCGCCCTCGGCTGCGAAGATCCGCCCGTCGCCGCACCCGAGCCGCCGCCGCTCACCCTGGTGGGCGACGACCCGAGCGACGCGCCGATCGACGCGGTGACCCCGGCGGAGCTCGAGCGCTTCGCGCAGGGAGACGCCCGCTTCGAGCTGCCGTTCCGCGAGGCCCAGGGGCTCGGCCCGCGGTACATCCAGCGCTCCTGCGTGTCGTGCCACGAGGACGACGCGCGCGGCCCGAGCGTCGTGCGCCGGCTCGCCGTCACCTCCGGAGATCCGCACGAGATCTTGCCGTTTGGCGACGTGGTGCGCCCCCGCGCGATCGGCGAGGCGCGGCCGCTGCTGCCGCCGCCTTCCGGGGTCCGCGAGGAGGCGCGCCTCGCGCCGCCGGTGTTCGGCCGCGGCTACCTCGAGGCGATCCCCGACGAGACCCTGCTGCGCTACGAGCGCGAGCAGGCGGCGGGCGACGACGGGGTCCGCGGGCGCGCGCATCGGGTCGCGCGGAGCTCCGCGGTGGCGCTCGCGGACGGAGCGCCGACCCTCGGCCGCTTCGGGCTCAAGGGGCGCCTCGCGACGCTCGACGAGTTCGTGGCCGACGCGCTCGTCGGCGACATGGGCCTCACCTCGCCGCACCGACCGAGCGAGCCGCCCGGGCCCGACGACGTCGAGGACGCGCGCCCGGGGGTCGACCTCACCCGCGACGACGTCGAGCGCCTGGTGGACTACGTCCGCCTGCTCGCGATCCCGCGGCGCGAGCCCCGCCCGGGCGCGGAGCTGTTCGTGATGGTTGGCTGCGCGCGCTGCCACGTCCCCCGCGCGCGCACCCGGACCGACCACCCCGTCGAGGCGCTGCGCGACGTGGAGGCGGCGGTCTACACCGACCTCCTCCTGCACGACATGGGGCTCGGCCTCGCGGACGGAATCGTCGAGGGCGACGCCTCGGGACGCGAGTGGCGCACGCCCGCGCTGATCGGCCTGCGCTTCCAGCGGCGGCTCCTCCATGACGGCCGCGCGGAGACGGTGCTCGGCGCGATCGCCGCGCACGCCTCCGAGGGCTCCGAGGCCAACGTCTCGGTCGAGCGCTTCGGGCGGCTCTCGCCGACCGATCGCGCGACCCTCGTCGCGTTCGTGGAGGGCCTTTGAGGCGCGCGCTCCTCGGCCTCGCGGGGCTCCTGAGCCTCGCGGCGGGGTGCGGGTCGGACGCCCC
>JAUHXR010000511.1 GCA_030426845.1 Polyangia bacterium
ACCGCGCCCCGTCGGACAGCGGCTCGAACCGCGCGCTCCGCGTGGTGCGCACCCGCGTCGAAGATCGCGCCGGGGTGGACACCCGGTTCGTCGTGATCGGGCAGGAGCACCCCAAACGCACCGGCCGCGACCGCACGGTGGTCGCGCTTATGGTCGGCGACGGCCCCGGCTCGCTCTACCACGCGCTCAAGCCCTTCGCGGACCGCGGGATCAACCTCTCGCGCATCGAGTCGCGCGCGGCGCGCGGCGGCAGCTGGAAGTACGTCTTCGTCCTCGAGCTCGAGGGCCACGCGACCGAGCGCTCGGTGGTGACCGCGATCGACGAGGTGAGCCGCGCGAGCCAGCACCTCAAGGTCCTGGGCAGCTTCCCGCGGCCGCCGGAGTAGCTCGCGCCTTTCCTCGCGGCGCGGTTCGTTCTACATGAGCCCCCGTGATGGACGACCTGATCCCCGAGAACGTCTCGCGCCTCGTCCCCTACAGCCCCGGCAAGCCGGTCGAGGAGCTCGAGCGCGAGCTCGGCATCACCGGGGCGGTGAAGCTCGCCAGCAACGAGAACCCGATCGGGCCGTCGCCGCTCGCGGTCGAGGCGATGAAGGCGCACGCGGCGGAGGTGCACCGATACCCAGACGCGGCGACCTACGAGCTGCGGCGTGAGCTGGCCGCTCACCACGGGCTGTCGATGGACGAGCTCGTGATGGGCAACGGGAGCAACGAGCTCATCGACCTCGTCTGCCGCACCTACGCGGGCCCCTCGGATCACGCGGTGATCGGGGCCCCGAGCTTCGTCTGCTACCACCTCGGCCTGACCGCGGCGAACGTGCCCTTCGACCGTGTGCCTCACCGCGAGACGGTCTTCTGGGACATCGACGGTGTCCTCGCGGCGGTGAATGAGCGCACGAAGCTCGTGTTCCTCGACAACCCCTGCAACCCGACGGGGACGCACGTCGGGCGCGCGGAGCTGACCCGCCTCCTCACCGAGCTGCCGCCGAAGGTCGTTGCTGTGGTCGACGAGGCTTACGTGCACTTCGCCGACGCCGACGACTACTGCTCCGCGCTCGAGCTGCGCGACACGCGCGAGCGGCTCCTCGTGCTGCGGACCTTCAGCAAGGCCTACGGCCTCGCCGCCAACCGGGTCGGCTATGCGATCGGGCGCCCCGAGGTGGTCGGCCACCTCAACCGCACGCGCGCACCGTTCAACGTCGGCACGCTCGGTCAGGTCGCCGCGCGCGCCGCCCTCAAGGATCCCGACCACGTCGCGCGTTACGTCGCGATGAACCGCGAGGAGCGCGCGCGCGTCTCGGCCGCGCTCACGGATCTCGGGGCGCGCGTCGCCCCCAGCCAGACCAACTTCGTCTTCGCGGACCTCGGTCGCCCCCGCGACGAGGTCTACGACCGACTCCTGCGCGTCGGGGTGATCGTCCGGCCGATCCCGGTCGGTGACTCGTGGGTCCGGATCACGATCGGCCTCCCGGCGGAGAACGACCGCCTCCTCGCGGCGGTGGGGGAGCTCCTCGCGAGCTGACCGCCGGTGGCCCGCTTCGTCATCGAGGGTGGCGCGCCGCTGCGCGGGTCGACGCGGGTCCCGGGCGACAAGTCCATCGGGCACCGCGCGCTGATCTTCGGCGCGCTCGCCGAGGGCCGCTCCGTGGTGACGGGGCTCAGCGGCGGGCTCGACAACCGCGCGACCGCGCAGATCTTCACGGACCTCGGCGCGCGCATCGCGCTCGACGGCGATCGGGCCGAGATCGAGGGCGTCGGCCTCGACGGCCTGCGCATTCCCGCGGGCGCGCTCGACTGCGGCAACAGCGGGACCACCATGCGCCTCGTCGCCGGCGTGCTCGCCGGCCAGCGCTTTGGCACGCGGCTCGTCGGCGACGAGTCGCTGAGCCGGCGCCCGATGATGCGGATCATCGGCCCGCTGCGCGCCCGCGGCGCCCACATCTCCGGGGTGAAGGGCGCGAAGGAGGGCGAGCTCTACCCGCCGCTCGCGGTCGCCCCGCTGATCGACGACGAGGCGCTCATCGCGCTCGAGTACCGCTCGCCGGTCGCGAGCGCGCAGGTGAAGAGCTGCCTGCTCCTCAGCGGCCTCTGGGCGCGCGGGCTGACCGCGATCGCCGAGCCGACGATCAGCCGCGACCACACCGAGCGGATGATGCGCGCGCTGGGCGTGCCGCTGCAGACGATGGGCCCGATGATGGTCCTCGACCCGACCGGGTGGGACCGCCGCTGGGGCGGCTTCACGTGGGAGGTCCCGGGGGACCTGTCGAGCGCCGCGTTCGTCCTCGCCGCCGCGTTGATGGTCGAGGGCAGCGAGGTCACGGTCGAAGGCGTGGGCATCAACCCGACCCGCACCGGCTTCGTGGACGCGATGCGCGCGATGCGCGCGAGCCTCGACGTGCGGCCGACGGGGGAGGGCGCCGGCGGCGAGCCGCGCGGCGACCTGAGCGCGGCCCACGGCCCGCTGTCGGCCGCGATGAGCGCGGGCGAGCTGCTCACCCGGATGATCGACGAGGTGCCGATCTTCGCCGCGGTGGCCACGCGCGCGCGCGGGCGGAGCGACGTCCGCGACGCGGAGGAGCTGCGGGTCAAGGAGTCGGACCGGATCGAGACCACGGTCGCGCTCCTCGAGGCGTTCGGCGCCGACTGCACCGAGCTCGACGACGGCCTCCACGTCCACGGCGGGGCGCGCCTGCGCGGCGCGGTGGTCGACTCACGGGGCGACCACCGGGTGGCGATGACGGCCGCGGTGCTCGGGATGGCGGCCGAGGGTCGCACGGTGGTGGAGGACGTGGCCTGCGTGCGCACGAGCTTCCCCGGGTTCGCCGCGCTCTTCGAGGGCCTCGGGGCGCAGATCCGCGAGGAGGAGGAGGGCTGATGGAGCGCGCGGTGATCGCGATCGATGGCCCCGCGGGCGCGGGCAAGAGCACCGCCGCGCGGATGCTCGCGGAGCGGCTCGGCTACGTCCTCATCGACACCGGCGCGCTCTACCGCGCGGTCGCGCTCGCGGCCGAGGAGCGGGGGGTGTCCTGGGACGACGGCCCCGCGCTCGGCGCGCTCGCGTCGGAGCTCGACCTCGTCTTCGCGACGCCCGAGCCCGGGGCTCGCCCGCCGCTGCTGCTCGACGGGGTCGACCGCTCCGGCGACATCCGCGCCCCCCACATCAGCCAGGGGGCCAGCCGCGTGTCGGCCCACCCGGCGGTGCGGGCCGCGCTCCTCGGGGTCCAGCGCCGGATGGGCGAGGGCGGCGGGGTGGTGCTCGAGGGCCGCGACATCGGCACGGTCGTGTTCCCCGGGGCGGACGTGAAGGTGTTCCTCACCGCGTCTCCGGCTGCTCGGGCCCGGCGCCGCTGCGCGGAGCTGCGCGCGCGCGGGGTGGACGCCGACGAGGCGGAGGTAGAGGCCGAGATCGTCGAGCGCGACACCCGGGACGCGTCGCGCGACGTGGCCCCGCTCCGGCCCGCCGCCGACGCCGTCCAGCTCGACAGCACGGCGCTCCCGCTCGACGCGGTGGTCACCCGATTGGTGGACATCGTGCGTCAGGCGGGCTTTTCCGCGCGTTGACAGCCAAATCGGCGACTGCTAGCAATCCACGCCCTCGAGCCTCGAGGGCTGTTTTCGCTTAAGGGCTCCTCTCCAGACTGCTTACGAACCCGCCCCGTCGGC
>JAUHXR010000512.1 GCA_030426845.1 Polyangia bacterium
GCGCCGGCTTCCTCGCGGGGGAAGCTCGCCCCACGGGGCGGAGTAGGCTGCCCCGATGTCGAACGACGGAACGAGCCACTCGGTGAGCTTCACGCTGCGCCAAGGCGAGGTGCGCGAGACCCACGACGCGGGAGTGGAGGCGTTCGACGCCGCGCTCGCGCGCGTCGGCGATGGCGAGGTGATGCACTTCATGGATCCGCGCCGCATCCAGACCTTCGCCGCCGGCGGCCCCCCGGTCTGGAGCGTCGCGACGGTGCCGATCGGGCCCGACACGCTCTACCTGACCTACGGCCTCAGCCGCGCGATCGACCCGGCGCGCCCGTCGACCTTCGAGATGTCGGTGCGCGTGCGCGGACCGGCCACGATGTGGCCCGCGCTCTTCCTGCGCGGCCTCTGCCGCTACATGATCACGAGCGGGCGCGCGCTCGAGGTCGGCCAGTTCATGCCGTTCCCCGCTCCGATCACGCGCTTCGCCGTCGCACCGGCCGAGCAGGGCCAGATGCCCGACGCCCCGCTCAACGCGGCTTGCTTCGTCGAGGATCCGGCGCTCCCGCGCATCGAGACGCCGCACGGCGCGGTCGAGGTGCGCCGCGCGATCGGCATCCACCCGGACGAGGTGGAGCTCATGGAGCTCTGGTCGACCGCGGGCTTCGTCTCGGCGATCGCGCGTCGTGATCCGACGCTGGCCACCGATCTCGCGCGTCCGAGCTACGTCCACGACGCGGCGGTGCGGGCGGCGGTCGAGGAGGGCTCCGCGCGGGACGGGGCGGCCTTCAGCTACGTCGCGATCCCCGGCGTGCGCTGGGCCCAGGAGGGCGGCGGGATCGTCGCCCACTTCCCGGGCGGCGCCCACGCGGCGCGCATCCACCGGATGCTCCGCGCGCGCCTGCCCTTCGGCCGCCACCTCCTCATCCACGACATCGACCCGTCCAACCCGCTCGCGGTCGCGATCGAGCCGTCGCCCCAGACGGGCCTGCGCGTCGAGGGCCCGACCCTCGTGCTCAGCCTCCCGATGGAGCACCCCCTGCTCACGACGCTCGAGAACGCGTCGCCCCAGGGCATCCGCTGGGATCTCAAGTAGCGAGGGAGCTGCGGCGTCGCGCCGCGTACAACCCGACGTGCCCGCGCGCTTCTCTGTCTTCTACGCCGCCCTCGCCGCCCTCCTCGGGCTCGCCGGCTGCTCGGGAGGGCGCGCGGCGCAGGAGGACCCCGTGGAACGACCCCGCGTCACGCACATCGCGTGGACCGAGCTGCCCGCCGAGCTGCGCCCCCACACCTTCGCGGCCGCGGCCGACGTCGTCCTCGTCGGCGGCATCCTCCACGGCGGCCTCGAACGCGGCGGCGCGTCGCGCGACCGCGAGCCGGCCGTGCTCCAGCTCCGCGTCCAGGACGGCCCCGCGGTCGTCGGCGACTACTGGCAGCTCCCGGACGAGCTCCCGCAGAGCCCGAACGTCGAGCCGATGGACTGGCGCGAGGGCGGCGCGGCGCGCGTCTCGGCCGCGCCGGTGGACGGGCGCGTGTGGAGCACGGTGATGATCGAGCTCGACGAGTCGTCGGGCTGCCTCGGCGGCTGGTTCCACCCCGTGGGCAGCGCGGACTGGGAGTACGTCGGCGGCGCCGCGCCGGACGCGGACCTCGAGGTGAGCCGTCGCGTCGGGATCGGCCGCGATCTCCTCGCCTCGGCCGAGTCGGGCGACGAGGCGCTCTTCCTCGTGAGCCGCGCGGGCCGTCAAGAGGACGTGCGGTGGCCGGGCTACGTCAACGGCCCGTCCTACTGGCGACCGCACACCCACCCGCTCCCCGACGGCCTGAAGACCGACGACGACGGCCCGCCGGTGGAGGCGTCCCCCTCGGGCCGCTGGGTCGCTGTCCGCGTCGTGAACGAGCCGCGCATGCGCGACGGCGTCCTCCTCTACGAGCGGTCCGGCGCGGGCTGGCGCCTCGCGCAGCGCATCGACTACCCCGGCTACCGTGTCTCCGACGTCGCGGTGACCGACGACTGGCTCGTCATCCTCGAGCACGAGGGCGACGCCTCCCGCCTCCGCTGGCGCCCGGTGGGCGGCGAGGAGGACGACCACCTCGAGCTGCAGATCCCCTCGGTCGGCCTCCACGTCCTGGGTGAGCGCGCGCTCGTCACCCAGGGTGGCCGCGCCTTCGTCCTCGACCTGCGCCGCGGCGTCCTCACCCACCACATCGAGGGCGTGCCCCCGACCGGCCAGTGGACCCTCGACGGCGGCCGCCTCGTCCCGGGCCACGCGGTGTTCGTGACCGAGCGCCGCGTGGGCGTGGCGCCGATCGAGTAGCGAGTGCGTTCAAGGGTCGGTCAAGGCCAGTCGCTCCAGCACGCCGCGCACGACGGGCGGCTGCGGTTGTGCTGGATCGCCGGACCCGCGTGGGAGAGGCCCAGGACGTCCCGGTAGCAAGGACGAAGCCCACCCCCGCACACGCATCGGAATCCAGCAATCTCAACCCCTTGCGCGTCGCGGGGCGTTGCGTGCCGTCGTCATCCGTCGGGCGGAAGCGACGCTTCCTGTGACAGTCAGGGGCGCGCTCTCTTGGGCTGCTCCCGATCCACGATGAAGAACTCCCATTCATTGTAGAGGATGAGATGCACGACTCGGTGCTTGGGCAGCACCCACCACACCGCAACGTCCGGGTTCTCGCCATGGGCCGGTACGGCGTCGGTGAACTCGCTCAGCGCCGCGAGTCGCTCGGCTTGCTCGCGGGGCATGGGCCGCTCTGAGTTGAACGCGGCGCCGCTCCTCCACCAGACGGCGGGATCGACCATTCGGACTCGTGTCTGAGCGAACAACAGCCCTCGCCCGGTCGCTTCGATCACGCGCTCGATGCGATCCATCTCGGGCTTCCACAGCGCCATGGGGCGACGTTGGGTGGGGGGTTGCACCTGGCTCATCACGCGCCTTCCGAGCGCCGCATCTCGCGCAGTGAGAGCACGGTGGAGTCGCTGAAAGTACTCCTCCGAGGGCTTGTAGCGCCCATGCAAGCAGAAGGTCAGGGCGATCGCCGCGTACTCATCGTCTACCGCCCGGTCCCCGTTGCAGGGTTGGCACGCGGGAACGGTGACTAGGTTTCTGCGAAGATCTCGGCCGCCGGCCTCACTTTGCCGCGGGAAGAACACCTTCGGTGGGACGTGATCGACTGTAGTCGCCGGTGCCCCGCAGATGTAACAGTCCTCTCGCTTCTCCCCAGCCATCGCGGCGCGAGCCTACCCTGAGACCGGATCCGCGCCGCCGCTCGCGCCGGCCGCCTTCGCCTGGTAGTGCCCGTCAAGGTGGTGGATGACGCCACCGCGTCATCGAGGTCTTGGGCGGTCATGGCCAGCGGGATCTCCGGTTCCTGGAGCGCGGGGTTGGGCTTCTTGCGGTCGAGCTCGTCGAGCGAGCAGTGGTCAGGTAGCGCCGCGCGACGGGCCACTCGTCGTGCTGCTATCTGGGGGTGCTCGAGCGAAGTACCAGGGGCGGATCCGCATGGGCGCCATGGGTGAACACCTCGCGCCGCTCGAGGGCGCGCCGGAACGCGGTGCGGTGCTTGTCCATCGAGACCCCGCATCGGTCCTCGGGTGGTGAGGCTTCCGGATTACTGGACTGCGGAGCGAGAAAACGTTCGGGGGTCGAGGCTGAGCACACCATTGTTGGTCGAC
>JAUHXR010000513.1 GCA_030426845.1 Polyangia bacterium
CGCGTCGTAGCGGGCGGTGCGCGCGTACTCGGCCGCCATGTAGGGGACCTTGCCCCGCACGACGCCCGACGCGGTCTGGCGCGGGGTGTCGAGGGCCCGCGCGATCCCGAAGTCGGTGAGGTAGACCTCGCCCGCCCGGCTCAGCAGGACGTTGGACGGGCTGATGTCGCGGTGGATCACCGGCGGACGGCGCGCGCCCGGGGTGTGCGCGAAGTCCAGCGCGCTCGCGACGCGGAGGCCGATGTGGATCACGAGCGGCACCGGGAGCCGCTCGCCGCGCTCGCGCAGCTTCGCGAGGAGCGCGCGCAGATCCATCCCGTCGACGAGCTCGAGCGCGAGGTAGTGCCGGCCGCCGACCTCGCCGAAGTCCACGACCTGGGCGATCGACGCGTGCCGGAGCTGGGCCCCGAGCCGGGCCTCCTCGAGGAACTGGGCGACCTGCTCCGGGTCGGCCTCGAGCGCTGGGAGGATGCGCTTGACGCAAACGTGCTGGACGAACCCGGCCGGCCCGCGCCGGACCGCGAGGAAGGTCTCGGCCATCCCGCCCGCGCCCAGCCGGCGCACGAGCTCGTACGGGCCGAAGCGGTCGGTGGCGTCCACCGCCCGACGATATCAGGGGTAGCATCGCGGCATGAATTCGACGTCATCCGGCCCCTCCTCCGACCGTCCGCCCGACCCCTCGTTCGATACGGTCGCGGTCCACGCGGGCGACGAGGCGGATCCGGGGACCGGCGCGCTCGCGCCGCCGGTGGTCCTGTCGAGCGCCTTCGCGTTCGACGACGCGGCGGACGCGGCCGCGCGCTTCGGGCCCGGGGGCGACGGATGGATCTATTCGCGCTGGCAGAACCCGACCGTCGCCGCCCTCGAGCGCAAGACCGCGGCGCTCGAGGGCGCGGAGGCCTCGGCCGCCTTCGCGAGCGGGATGGCGGCGGTCCACGCGGCGCTCGGCTCGCGGCTCCGCGCGGGCGACGAGGTCGCGGTGGTGGGCGGGGTCTACGCCGAGACCCTGCGCCTGCTCCGCGGTCCGCTCGCCCGCTTCGGCGTGACCCTCCGCGCGGTCCGCCCGGAGGACGCGGTCGAGGGGCGGCTCGGCGGAGCGCCCCGCGTCGTCTACCTCGAGACCCCGGCGAACCCCACGCTCGCCGTGACCGACATCGCGGCGGTCGCGCGGCACAAGGGCGAGGCCTGCCTCGTGGTCGACTCGACGTTCGCGACGCCCTACCACCAGCGCCCCCTCGAGCTCGGCGCCGATCTGGTCGTCCACTCCGCCACCAAGGCGCTTTCGGGCCACGGCGACGCGATCGGGGGCGTGCTCTCGGGCTCGGCGGAGCTCGTCGCCGAGGCGCGCGCGTTCGGGGTGCGCTCGTGCGGGGCCGCGATGAGCCCGATGACCGCCATGCTCATCGCGCGCGGCGCGCGCACGCTCGGCCTGCGGATGGCGCGCGCGTCCACCACCGCCCAGATCCTCGCCGAGCGGCTCGAGGCGCACCCTGCCGTGGCGCGGGTCCACTACCCGGGCCTCGCGTCGCACCCCGACCACGCGGTCGCGGCGCGACAGATGCGGCGCGGCTTCGGATCGCTCGTCGCGTTCGAGCTCGCGGGCGGCCAGGAGGCGGGGGCGCGCTGCTACGACCGCCTGTCGCTCATCGCGCGCGCGGTGAGCCTCGGCGACACCCGCAGCCTCATGACGCATCCAGCGAGCACGACGCACGCCTCATTGACCGCGGAGGAGCGCGCCGCCGCGTCGATCGGCGAGGGCCTGATGCGGCTCAGTGTCGGGATCGAGGACCTCGACGATCTGTGGCGCGATCTCGCGTCGGCGCTCGCTCAGCGGTCGTAGCGGCCGTCGGATGGCGGCGGCTCGCCGCGGTCGAGCGCCTCGACCAGCCCGAGCAGCCGCGGCTCGTCGAGGCCGTGGTACCAGGCCTCCGCGAGCTGCCCCGGGAGGCCGCCGGGGGAGGGCGCCTCGGGCGCGCGCGGCAGATAGTAGGCGATCGCGTTGGGCCCGTGGCTGCACGCGCCCTGGCACCCGGACTCGGTGAGCCGCACCTCGCCGCCCGCGTAGTAGGCGTGACGGCGCCGCTCGCACGCGGACCAGACCGACGCGAAGAGACGCCCCGATCCGCGGCGCGCGCAGCTCGGTCCGGTGCACACGAGGACGTGGGCGCGGGTGCGGAAGAACAGCGGGCCCGACACCCGGCGACCCTACGGCCGACGCGCGCGGGGTCAATCCTCGCGAACCCCGGTGACCTCGCGGACGCCGTGACAGTCCGCGCCCTGGCCCTCGATGGTCCCCCAGCTCCGCGAGTCGATCGTGGCCCGCAGCTGCCCGCCCTCGAACGAGCCCACCGAGCGCGCGGTGATCTCGAGCGCGCCGCCGAGCTGGGTCGCGTAGCCGCCGACCTCGAACGAGTCGTCGGCGTAGGCGCCGCCCTCGAAGAGCGACGGAAGGTCGTCGGTCTCGATCCGCAGGTGACCGTCCGCCTGGGTGACCTCGGCGTCGAGGGTGTCGACGTCGCCGACGTCGCAGAGGCTCGAGGAGAAGATCCCGACCGTGAACGGGCCGCAGCGGCCGCGGCACTCGACGACGCGGACGTCGAGCGCGTAGCGCCCGCTCAGCGACGAGCCGACCGCCGTGCCGTCGGGGATGGACTGGACCTCCTCCGCGGAGAGGCCGCCGGTGCCGCAGGCCGCCAGGAGAAGTGATGAGGCAATCAGAGCGATGTTTCGCATGGACGCGCCACATGGCAAGGCGCGTGCCGATCGCTTGTGATTGTTCTATCAGGTCGGTTTGGGCGGCGCCGTGGCCCGGGGTTCACGCGCGCGGGGCCGCGGCGGGTGAACCCGAGGACACGGGGCGCGGCTGGCCGAGCTCGTCGGCGAGCTGATCGAGGAACGCCTCGAGGAACGCCGCCCGGCGAGCGGCTTCGGCGCGGCCGGGAGCGGTCCTGAGGGTCGGGGCGAGGGCGAGCAGCTTGGTGAAGAAGTGGTCGACGCTGTAGCGCCGATCGTCGAGGGGGCGATCGGCGCCGAAGGGATCGCCGGCGTGGAAGTAGCGGGCGCCCATGCGCGTGCCGCAGCTCATGGTGCGGAACAGGCCGAGCGCGCCGAGCGCCTCGAGCCGGTCGGCGTCCTGGAGCGCGTCCCCGAGCGGGGAGCGTGGGGTGGCGCCGCGCGAGTAGGAATGATCCTCGATCGCCTCGGTGATCCGCCGCGCGGCCTCCGCGCCGAAACCGGCCTCCGCGAGCAGCGCCCGGGCCGCCTCCGCGCTGCGACGCGACGCCTCCGCCCGATCGGGCGAGTCCTTGGGCACGTTCACCAGATCGTGGAGCAGCGCGGCCGCGACCGCCTCGCCGCGATCCACCTCGGGGCCTGCGCAGCGCAGCGTCCAGCCCGCGACGCGGAGGTGGTGCTCGAGATCGTGGCCGGGATCGTCGTCGTCGAGCGCCTCGGCTGCGCGCGCGTGGAGCGCGGCGAGCCGGGCGTCGGCCGCGATCGCCGCGAGGGCCTCGTCCCGTGCCGACACGGACGCGGCTATTCGCGCTCGGCGGCCTGGGCGATCGGGCCGTCGTGCTGGCTCGTGATCTCCTCCCACGTCGGCAGGAGGTTGTCCGAGGCGACGGTCAGCACGCGCAGGCGCAGGACGACCCGGGTGACGC
>JAUHXR010000170.1 GCA_030426845.1 Polyangia bacterium
GGTAGGCCGCGTCGACGCGTGCGCCGAAGCCGAGCGGGAGGTTGAGCTCGACCGCGAGCCGCGGCCGGAGCTGATCGTAGACCACGTCGGGGATCGCCTCGCCGCGGGTGTCGAGCTGGCCGCCGTCCTCGTCGATCCGTCGCGCCCCCACGCTGTCCACGCGGAAGGTGCTCTGCGCGTAGTCGAGGCTCGCCTCGAGGGTGAGCAGCTCGATGATCGGCAGCTTGTAGACCAGGCCGAACGTGACCTCGGTCAGCGTGGTGCCCAGGCTCTCGGGCGTGTCGTTGGTGGCGCGCTCCGAGGAGAGGCCGATCGCGCCGAACGCCGAGCCCTGCACGCCGATCCCGAGGAGCGGCGAGTTGGTGAGGTGCCAGAGCGGGAACCACCGGAAGCGGGCGTTGAGGATCGGGGCGGCGTCGAGCCGGTAGCTGCCGACCGTGTCGAGCAGGTCACCACGGAACGACTGCGCGCGACCGACCACCCCGCCGCCGACCCAGACCTCGAGGGCGTCTCGTGCACCGTCGAGCGGGTTCGAGCCGCCGGGCGCGGGCGCCGGGGCGGAGGACGCGGCGGGCGCGGGGGCCGTGGACGCGGCCGCGGCGGGCGCGGGCTCGTCGGGCTCGTCGGGTGGATCCTCCGACGACGAGGCGCCGCCCCCACCGTCCGCGGGGAAGAGGGCGCGGATCTCTTCGACCGCGGCCTGCACCACCTCCGCGGGGCGGCGACCGGTGTGGCGGACGCGGCCGGTCTCGCCGTCGCGGACGATGTCGAGCGCGAAGACGATCTGGCGGCCCTGACGCCGAACGCGGCCGTTGATCTCGATGTCGGCCGAGTCGGTCAGGGTGAAGCCCGCGCCCTCGAGCCCCTGCTCGAGCCGGCGGGCCATCGTCCGACCCTGAGGGCCGCGCACGCGACCGACGTGAACCGTCTGGGCCTCTGCCACCGACGCCGGCGCGGCCGCGGCGGCCAGCGCGAGCGCGAGCGCCCCGATGCTCAGATGGCGCGTCATCCCGCGTCTCCCGCGCCGGGGCCTGCGTCCGCCGCGTCTCCGGCGTCGGTCGGGGCCGCGCCCGCGTCACGCGCTACCGGCGCGGTGCGGTCGGGGTACTCCGCCGCGACCTCCTCGACCCATGCCGCGACGCAGGCGATCTGCTCGGGGGTCAGCGAGCCCCCCTGCGGCATGCGCCCGACCATCATCCCGTCGCAGTCGGGCTCCTCCGAGAGGCGCTCGAGGAGGAAGCTCTGCGACGGGTTCTGCGGATCGATGAGCGCGTGCCCCGAGCAGGACGACGCCTCGATCCCGACGAGGCGCTCGGCGACGTTGCCGCTCTGCAGGTCGAGCCCGTAGGTCGACTCGTAGGCGGCGTGACAGTTCGAGAGGCCGCAGCTCCGGCGCAGCAGCGCGGGCACGTCCTCCGGACAGTCTTCGACGAGGAAGGCGTCCGGGTCGTCGAGACCGGGCGCGCATCCCACGAGGAGGCCGACCCCGAGCAGGCCGACCACGAGGCGGTGTGAGACAGACAAGGCGCCGCTAGCGTATCGCGCGGTACTTGGGGTCGGAAACCATTCTCGACATCAGAGCTGTGTAGTCCATCCCGTGAGAGAGGAAGAATTCGGTCTGGTCCTCTAGCCAGGGCAGCTCGGCCGGCTGAATCTCGCGCCCGAGCAGCGTCTGGGCGAGCGTGCGCGCCGCGCAGGCCGCCACCTGGGCCTGCTCGGCCGGCGAGTCGACGAGCGCGGCGGGGCCGGCGTCGAGCGCGGCGCCCTCCCCGCTGAGGAGGTACGCGGTCGCGAGCGGCAGGCCGCCGTAGGTCGCGTAGGTGTCCTCGTGCGAGTTCGACGCGGTGACGAAGTACGTCTGGCAGAACGCCGAGCAGTTGGCCCGCGACGTCCCCGGACCGCACTGACAGTCCAGGCGCGGCTCCTCGAAGGAGACCGACTCGAGGTCGAAGAACCCGTAGGTACCGCCCGTGCGCCAGCGACCCCAGTGCGCCGCCGCCGGCTCGAGCACGTTGTGGCAGTCCTGACAGCCGTTGCGCTGCCGCAGATCCGGGTGCGGGTTGGCCTCCTCGGCGGGGAGCCCGTCCTCGCTCGGCACGAAGGGGTCGCAGTAGAACGCGGTGTAGAACCGATTCGCCCGGGCCCGGTTGCTCGCGAAGCGGCTGAGGTAGCCCATCGTGGTCAGCACGCCGGCGTGCGACTCCCCGCGCTCGACGCGGACCCAGGTGTCCTCGTCCGCGTAGTCGAGCTCGGGCATCGCCCCGAGGTCGTGGTCGTAGACGATCGCGCCGCCGATCGTCATGGCGCGCGCGCCCGACATGTGGCGGTAGTAGTGGCTCGCCGGCCCGTTCACGAAGGTGTCGCGCGTGGTGAACGCGTCGATGTACGGGCGACGGCTGCGGACGATGTCCTCGAAGATCCGCCCCGGCTCCTCGGCCACGCCCTCGCGGATCAGGTCGGTGTCGAGCTCGCGCATGCACCGGCGCAGGTTCGGCCCGCAGCCGCAGCCGCGGTCGACCGGCTCGTAAGTGTCGCACGCGTAGGTGAAGCCCATCGCCATGTCCTGGGCGTCGAACGCGCAGACCTTGATCTCCGTGCTCGGATCCCAGAACGGGCGGACCATCACGTAGCCCTCCTGGACGCACGTGCCGCGGCCAAAGCCGACGTCCCGGCAGTCGGGATCGGCGACCTGCTGGATCGGGATCGGGTGCCCGTTCGCGTCGAACTCGGTCTGGAGCTGGTTGAGGCAGGTGTAGAGGTCCCCGCGGTAGCGGCGCCGCGCGTTGCCCTGGAAGTAGCGCCGGGCGGCCCCCGCGCCGGTGGTGGTCAAGCGGTTCTGGCCCGCGACGATGTTGTCGACGCCGTCGAGCGTGCTCCAGAGCTGGACCTGGAACGTCCGCCGCACCTGCGCGAAGTACTCCTCCGACTCGAACATCGCGGCGATCGCCTGCTCGAGGGCCACGTCGCGGTCGGGCGCGGCACGGAGCGCCTCGATCTCGTCGAAGGTGGGGATGCGGTTGCGGACGTCGAGCGACGCCTGCCGGTAGAGGCGCAGGTGGTCGATCGCGTCGCTCGGCCCACACTCGGTAGGCGACTGAGCGAGCGCGGCGCCGGTGAAGCCGAGGACGAGCGCGAACGCCAGGGGGCCGAGCGCGCGAGGGAGGGAACGACTCATCACGCGCCTCCGATCCAATGGGTGAGGGGGTCGACGCGGAACGCGCCGTGGTCGAGGCCGGCGGCGGCGGCGAGGGTCGCGCCGATGTGCTCGGGCCGCATCACGAGCCCTTCGGGGTCGGGCGCGCCGGTGCGGACGTCGATGCCGGTGAGGCCGAGCGTCTCCTCGACGGTGGCCCCGACGACGCCGCGGCGGAGGCCGCCGCCGAACACGAGGATCGAGCTGGCGAACCAGTGGTCGCGCCCGCTGTTGCCGTTGATCATCGGGGTGCGCGCGAACTCCGAGTAGGCGAGCACCGTGGTGTGATCGAGGTTCGGGTCGTCCACCCGCAGGTCGTCGAGCAGCGCCGCGAGGGCGGTCATGCCCTGCTCGAGCCGCTGTGGCTGCGACGCGGCCCAGTTCGTGGAGTGGGTGTCCATGCCGACCTGGAGCTGCGCGCTCACCGTGCTCGCCAGGCCGGTCGTCAGGAGCTTGAAGCAGGTCGCCGCGACCACCCCCGGCTCGCGCCCGTTGGCGGGGTTGGCGATCGCGTACCGGGTGCGCAGGGCGTCGTCGGCGGCGAAGTCGAACTGCGCGTCGAGGTCCTGCTCGAAGAGCTGGCGGACGCGGGCGCGGCTGATGCGGAGGCGGGCGTCGGGCGAGCCGCCCTGGACGCGCTCGTGCACGCAGCTCCCGGTCTCGTCCTGCGCCTGGCGGAGCAGCTCCTCCACGTCCGGCGGCAGCTCGTCGCCGAGCGGGCGCAGCAGGCCCCGCACCTCGTCGGCGCGGGCGACCGTGACCCCCGTGACGTCGGCCGCGTAGGACGCGTTGTACGAGGGCACGCCGATCGCGACGTTCGGCATGATCAGGTCCGAGGTCGGCCGCGCGGTCGCCATCCGCGTCCCGAGCGAGTCGCCTCGCGCCACCACGCCGGCGGGCGGGAGGAACGTGTTCACGTAGGCGCGGCCCGTCGGGTGCGCGACGGTGTTCATGTTCACCCCGCGGAAGAGCGTGAGCACGTCGGCGTGGCGCTCGACCGGCTGCATCGCCGCGCCCCAGAGCACCGGGGTGCCCGCGATCTCCACGGTCCGCGGGGTGCGGTAGGCCGCGGGGAGCATGTCGTAGCCCATGCGCAGGGTGCCGGCGTAGTCGCGCGAGCGCGCGTCGGGCCCGAGCAGGACGTCCCAGCCGCCGTTGAAGTAGGCGGCCACGAAGCGGCGGTCCTCGATGGTGTCCGCCACGAGGCGGGAGAGGGGACCGAAGCTCGAGGCGGCCGCGACGCCGCCCAGCCCGAGCGCTCCCCAGAGCATCTGCCTACGCGTGATGGATGAGTCAGTCACGTTGCGCCTCAGTAGTTCAGGAAGTCCGGGTGGGTGGCGAGGCCGATGCAGACCGCCTGCCAGCGGTACTCCATGTCGGTGTCGGTCATCTCTCCCTCGACCGGCGGGGCCATGAGGAGGGAGAGCCAGGGCGTGAGCCGCGGGTCGTCATCGGAGGTGATCTCCACCGAGAGGAACCTCAGGAACAGGTAACGCAAGTTGTCGGCGAGCGGCCGCAGGTCACGGTCCTCGAGGGTGGCCCGGCGCAGGATCGTCCCCTCGCTCTGCGCCTCGCGGTCGGCGACGATCGCGGCGCGGCAGGTCGCCCGCGCGGCGTCGCCGGCGAGCTTGTCGAACGTCACCGAGACGGTGCGCCCCTCGTCGGTCACCTCGGCGAGGTCCGGCCGCCCGAGCGCGTTCGCGTACTCCTCGTAGCCGGCCCACTCCTGGCCGGTCGCGGCGCGGAGCGACAGGAAGAGCTGGTCCGCGGTCACCCGGCGCACCCGGCGGGTGTCGTCGTGCTCCGCCGCGCCGACCGAGTGGCGGTCGGGCGAGTCGACGCCCTCCGTGGTGGGACCGTCGAAGCCGGGGTCCTCGCCCGGCTGGACGACCTGGCCCGTGCACGCGCCGAGCGCGAGGCAGGCCATGACGAGAGTCGCGCGTGAGCTCTTCATTCTCCCCTCACCATTCCTTCGTCGATCCAGGAGACGATCAGGGTCGCCTCCTCGGAGTCCCAGCTCTCGAGCCGCGTATCGAACGGCGGCATGTCCCCGGTGGCGCCGACGCGGCTGCGGATCGCGTCGGCCGACTCGACCCATCCCGCGTAGGTCGACAGATCCGGGCGCATCGCGTCGTCGCGATCGGCGCCGTGGCACTCGCTGCCCGCGCAGTGCGCCTCGAAGAGGGGCGCGATGTCGGTGTCGTAGGTCGCGCCCGACGCGCGGACCACCTCGTAGCGCAGCTCGCGGCGCGCCTCGCGCCCCGGCTCGCCCGCCTCGACGGTGAGGGTGTGCCAGCCGGCCTCCCCCGCCGCGAGGCCCTGCACGGCCGCGGTCCCGGCGAAGCTGCCGCTCTCGTGGACCATCGCGCCGTCGCGGAGGATCCGCAGCTGGCCGGCCGGCGCCACGACCTCGAGCATCAGCGGGTCGATCCCGCGACGCACCCAGGGGCGCAGGCCGCGGACCTGCACCGCGCCCTCCTCCTCGGGGACCCGGCACACCTCGCCGCCGGCCTCGACCCACAGGCCGCTCGCGTAGGGGTGGAGCGCGGTGACCGCCGACGCGCCATCGAAGCGGAGCTCCTCGACCGTCTCGGTGACGCGGTAGACCCGCCCGCCGGCGACCACGTAGAGGCGCGAGGCCGCGGCCGCGATCGCCGTCGGCTCGCCCGCCTCGAACGCGGTGTAGCGCCAGTCCTCGGGCCCCAGGAACAGCCCCTCTTCGGTCAGGGCCGCCGCGCCGAAGCCGCCGCCGAAGGCCGCGTCCGACACCCGCGGCAGGCCCTCGACCCGCTCGAGCGCGAGGTCGCCGATGCGCCACAGGCCCGCGCCGGTGACGACCCACGACTCGCCCCAGACGCCGCGGCACGCGCCCAGGTTGCGCGCGACCCCGTGGATGTCGCCGAGCTCGCTCATCGTCGGGCGCCAGCGCCACCACTCGCCGCCCGAGCGCTGGTAGAGGTCGTCGGCGATCATGAAGCCGTCGCGGTCGAGGCGAGGATCGCCGCAGAGGTCCCGGAGCCCCGTCGCGTCGCTCGGCCAGGGGAGGCTGTCGACGAAGGCCCCGCTCCGCACGAACACGCCGTCGTCGGCGACGAAGGTCAGCTCGTCGTCGCTCCACGCGACCGCGCCGAGGATCTGGCGCGGCTCGTCGTAGGTCGTGACCGAGCCGTCGGCCGCGTGGACGGTGAGCCCGGTGCCGCTCGCGCCGCGCGCCGCGAGCCAGAGGTCGCCCTCCGGGCTTACGCTGGCGACGGTCGCGCCGTTCGTCGGGACGCACTCGCTCTCGAGCGCGACCACGGGCGAATCCAACGGGATGACCGGCGGGGTCCGGGTGACTACGGGGAGGTCCTCGACGCACCCCGTGAGGCCTACGGCGAGGCTCACGACGAGGACCCCCAGAACGACGCGAGAGGACTGCACGTCCGGGTTCTAATCAAGGACCGTACCGCGACCGATCCACGTGCCGGCGGGGGCTCTCGGTGCGACCGGGCGGAGCGCGACGGGCGTGGGTGCGACGCGGGCGGTCGCAGCTGCGGACCGCCCGTCTACACCCGCTCAGCCGAAGGTCACGCAGCAGCCGGTCTGGCAGTACTCGGCCGCAGGACAGACCGGGTCCGTCGGCTGACCGCAGGGCTGCCCGCCGGAAGGGCAGCGCGACGACGGCGGGGTGCCGCCGTCCGGGAGCGGGCCGGCGTCAAGCCGCGGGCCCGCGTCGACCCCGGGCGGTACGCCGGCGTCAGTCCCGCAGCGCGGCGGCGCGGTGCCCGGCTCGAAGCAGTCGCACGGCACGTCCTCGGGGCTGCCGCCGAGGCACACCTCGCAACGACCGCAGGGGTTGAAGCACGCCGTCACCGGGGTGCAGGCGTGGCAGGAGTCGGGGTTGGTCGCGGTGGCGGCCGAGCACGGCGGCGCCCCGTTGGTCGGCCGCGAGCCCAGGAACACGTAGCTCCCCGAGCCGGCCGGCAGCTCGCAGCAGCCGAAGCAGTCGCAGCCGTTCGGGGTGATCGGGGCGCAGTTGGTGAGGCACTCGGCGCGCTGCGGGTCGGGGCACATCACGCCTCCGCCCGGCCCGGTGAACGGGCAGATCGGGTCTTCGGGCGCGAGGGGGTCGCAGCTCGAGTTCCAGAGGCAGCGGTCGTTGCCCGAGCCCTGATCGTCGTCGTAGTAGCAGTCCAGAGTGCAGTTGGGCGTATCCGAGCCCGGGATCATCAGCGCGTAGCCAGCCTCGTTGTTGTCGCAGGCCCCGGTGCAGTCCGGGTCCTGGGCGTCGAGCAGCCCGTCGCCGTCGTCGTCCATGCAGTTGCCGCAAGCCCACACCGTCCCGGCGCACGGAGAGGGCGTGCAGACGCCGCCGTCGGGCAACGCGATCGAGCCGTCCGGCACCGGGCCGCCGTCGGGGACCGCGCCGTCCATCCGGACCGCCCCGTCCATCCCGGGCGTGGCGCCGTCCGGCGCCGAGCCGTCGAGGATGCCGGGGGCGGCGTCCCGGACCGCGCCGTCCGTGCGCCCTCCGTCGTCGCCCGCACCGTCGTCACCGCAGCCGGTGAGCCAGAGGAGCGAGAGGGCGAACGCGAGCGGTCGGGTGTACGACATATGCACAGAGCATATACAATCGTCCGCTGACAGTGCGAACATCCGACCATGCGCACGCTCGCGACGGTCGGCTCTCTGCTCCTCCTCCTCGTCGGCTGCGGCGGCGGCGTCGCCTCCGAGGCGGCCGCCCGGGCCGCCTACCTCGGCCTCGACGCGATGGTGGGCAAGGCCCTCAACCTCGGCTTCGACGGGTTCAACGCGGCCACGAGCGCGAACATCCCCGTCCAGACGACCACCGGCGAGGTGAGCGGGACCCTGACCGTCGATGGCCAGGTCGATCAGGGCGCGAGCGACAACAAGGGCATGCGCCTCGAGCTCGCGCTCGTCGACTACCAGGACATCGAGCTGCTCGAGGCGGACGAGCTCGCGGTGGTCTACGACACCGACCCGGCCGCGCCGCCCCAGCTCGACCTCATGCTCCGCAACATCCCGACCGGGACCCTCGAGGGGACGCTCGACGGAGACTTCCAGATGATCGGGGACATCGAGGGAGTGGTCACGATGAACCTCACCTTCGCGGGGACGATCGAGCCCGATCCGTCGAACCCCGATCAGGTCCGCCGGGTCCCCGGCACGACCCGGGTGCTCGGCACGGCGACGAGCGACTACGGCGTGTTCGAGGTCGACGTCACGCGCTAGTCACCCGAACAGCGATTCATGGCAAATCCCACCGGCCCTCGCCGGGATTTGCCATTCACTGCTGTTCCGGGTGACTAGCGGCGAGGCTCACGGCGCCGCGCGGTTGTTGCCGCACTCGTCGATCTCGGGGACGTCCGAGCAGACCGGCGGGCGGCAGGTGGGTCGGCCCTCGCATCCGGCGCCGCCGCACCGGTCGCAGCAGATCGTCCCGTCCTCGCAGCGCGCGCCTGGCAGCCCACAGGACTCCGTCGCGGCGCGCTCGTAGCACCGCGTGGCCTGCACGCAGCCGCGGCCGTCCTCGTACACCCGACCCGGGCCGCAGTTGCACGCCATGCTCGTGCACGGCAGCGGGCAGTACTCCCCGCACTCGGTGTCGCAGCAGATCGGCTCCCAGGTCCCGCCGGACATCAGGCAGAGCTCCTCGCGGGTGCCCCCTGGGCGCATGGTGCAAGACACGTCGAACTGACAGCCCACGCCCGGGACGAACAGCTGCTCGGGACCGCAGTCGCAGACCGGGACGCCGATGACGCAGATCTGCGGGGGCGCCACTCCGCACACGAAGTGCCCGCACTCCTCGCCCCAGAACAGCCACTCGCCGCCGCTGGCCTGGCAGAGGCTCGCGTCGCACTCGGCGTGCTCCGCGCGGCAATCGGCCTCGGAGACGAAGCCGCGGTCGCAATCGGCGCCCTCGCAGGCGCCGCAGTCGAGGGAGAAGCACCGATCTCCGCTCCAGTACCAGAGGTCGATCCCATCGCAGAGCAGCTCGGGGCAGGCGATCCGGCGTGCGTCCATCGCCCCGCAGGTCCCGACCGAGGCGTCCCGCTCGCCCGCGTCTCCCCCACCGTCCGCGGGCGCGCCGGCGTCGAGGCCCGGGCCCGCGTCGCGCGCTTCACCCGCGTCGCGCCCGCCTCCATCCGCGCCCGCGTCGTCCGGGCCGTGGGACGTGCCGCAGCCGAGCAGGGCGGTCGCGGCCAGGACGGTGGCGACCAGCGCCGAGGCGAGGCGCGCAGAGGGGTGGAGCGCAGAGGGGTGGAGCGCAGAGGGGTGGAGCGCAGAGGGGTGGAGCGCAGAGGGGTGGAGCGCGGGTGCGCGCACCGACAGGAAGCTAGGCATTCCACAGGCTAGCCGCTGCTCTGGGGTGGCGCAGGTCCGAGGGATCGGATGTGACAAGGCGGCCCGACTGTGCCACCGCCCTGACGCGCGCCGCGTCCACGGCGCAGCGCACCCCCCGTGTTCGGGGAATAGCTCGTTGGCCCGAGTCATGCGTAGACTGGTCGGCATGGACGCCTCCGACCTCTCGCGCGATCACTCCGCGTGCAACGCTCGTGGCCCCCGCCGCCACCAGCCGACCATGCGAACCACTCTCCTTGCCCTCGGCTGCCTGCTCGCCTTCGCGGGCTGCGGCGGCCCCGATGAGCACACCCCGGCCGGGGGCGCCCCGCCCATCCAGGGCGGCACCCTCGAGCTGACCGAGGTCGACGGGCGTCAGCTCGCCGTCGCGAGCGACCCCGCCCGCAGCTCGATCTACGTGGTCGACGTCACCCGCGGCGCGGAGGCCGAGCTGCACCGGGTGCTCGTCCCCGACGCGGAGCCGGGGCGCATCGCGCCCGCCGGCAGCCTCGCCTACGTCGTCCTGCGCCGCACCGGCGAGGTCGCCACCCTCGACGTGTCGAGCGGCGAGATCCTCGAGCGGCGCCACGCCTGCGAGAGCCCGCGCGGCATCGACACCGACCCCGACACCGGCGACCTCTGGGTGGCCTGCGCGGAGGGCGCGCTCGTCCGGATGCCCCCGGCCGACGGCGGGGTCAGCCAGCGCATCCCGCTGCCGAGCGACCTCCGCGACGTGGTCGCGCGGCCGGGCGGCGAGCAGTGGGTTACACGGTTCCGCGCGGCCGAGGTCCTCGTGATCCGCGACGGCGAGATGGTCGGCGACCCGATGCCCATCCCCGGCGTCACGCCGCTCTCGGGCTTCGCCCCGCCGCTCCCGGAGGATCCGTCGATGCCCGCGACCCCGACCTTCGACGCGACCGTCGCCTGGCGCATGCGCGACGTAGGCGGCGGCCGGGTGATGATCGTCCACCAGCTCTCGCAGGCCACGAGCGTCAACGGCGAGTCGATCCCGAGCCAGCCCGAGCCGACCCCGCCGAGCTATGGCGGCGGCGGTGGCTTCGACCAGTGCTCGGGCGGCGGCGTGATCCGCTCCGCGTTCACCTTCTTCGACGGGCGCGGCTTCACCACCCGGACCGCGGCGTCGACCACCCTCGCGGTGGACGGCGACATCCGCGGCAACATGGTCGCGCTCGCGGCCGCCTCCGAGCCGGACGTCGCCGCCGACGAGGCCAACGAGTTCACCCCCCGCGTCAACGGCGTCCGCGGCATGACCCTCGACGGGTCGTCGACGGACTTCGGCGGCCGGGGCCCCGAGCCGGGCTTCGTGGACGACAACTGCGTGCCCACCTCGCAGAACTTCGACGACCGCCGCCCCGCGGTGGCCGTCGTCTCGCTCGGCGACGGGCGCTTCCTCGCGCAGTACCGCGACCCGGGCGAGCTCATGATCGGCACGATCTCGGCCGGCACCCTGAGCTTCGACGGCTTCGGCCCCGTCACCTCGTCGGTCACCCCGGCGCAGGTTCGCGTGCCCCTCACCGGGGGCTCGGTCGAGGACTCCGGCCACGCGCTCTTCCACGAGGCCACCCCGAGCGGCGCGACCTGCGCGTCCTGCCACCCGGGCGGCGGTGACGACGGCCACACCTGGCTGTTCTCCTTCGGCCCGCGCCGCAGCCAGTCGCTGCGCGGCGGGATCCTCGAGACGGCGCCCTTCCACTGGAACGGTGAGCACAGCAGCCTCGCGGCGGTCTTCGATGACACCTTCGTGCAGCGCATGGGCGGCGCGACGGCGCCCCGCGGCGACGAGGTCGACTCCTTCGAGCGGTGGATCGACGCGGTGCCCTCGGCCCCGGGTCAGCTCGCGGACGCGGAGCGGATCGACCGCGGTGAGCAGGTCTTCCGTGACGCCGGCTGCGACACCTGCCACGGCGCGTCGGCGCTCCGCATGGGCGCGACCGGCGCGATCGTGACCGACTGGGACGTCCCCTTCCAGGCCCGCACGCACGAGTTCCAGGCGCCCAAGCTGCACGACGTGCTGCTCCGCGGCCCCTACCTCCACGACGGGTCGGCCGAGACCCTCGAGGAGGCGGTCCTCGCGATGCCCGACGCCGACCAGATCCCGGACGCCGCGATGGACGACCTCCTCGCGTACCTCCGCTCCATCTGAGACGCGTTCGGCGCCCCACTCCACGAGGCCGGGTCCCTTCGGGGGCTCGGCCTCACTCGTTCAGCTCGGTCGTTCAGCTCGGTCGTTCAGGGAGTCGGGGCAGCTCGACGTCCTGCTCGAAGTGGGCGAGCTCCGGGCGCCGCGTGCGCGCCCAGAACGAGACGGTCGAGCCGGGCCAGAGCGTCCCGTTGCGCCCGTTGGCGTCGAGGTACCAGCTCGCGCAGCCGCTCGCCCACACCGTGCCCGCGAGCCGGCGCTGGAGCGACGCGTTGAAGTCACGCTGCGCCACCGGGTCGACCGCGAAGCGCTTCAGCCCGCGGGCCCGCATACGCTCGATGCACCGCATGACGTAGTGCACCTGGGCCTCGATCATGAAGACCATCGAGTTGTGGCCCAGCCCGATGTTGGGACCGACGAGGAAGAAGAGGTTCGGGAAGCCCGCGACCATCGTCCCCATGTAGGCCTCGGGTCCCTCGCGCCAGGCGTCGTCGAGCGTGCGGCCGCCCTCGCCTACGATCGTGAGCGGGCCGAGCGCGCCAGGCTCGAACCCGGTCGCGTAGACGACGACGTCGACCTCGCGACGCTCGCCGCTGGGCGTGGTCAGCGACGTCTCGTCCATCCGCGCGACGCCCTCGGCGATCAGCTCGACGTGGTCCTGGCAGAGCGCGGGGTAGTAGTCGTCGGAGATGAGGATGCGCCGGCAGCCGAAGGTGTAGCCGGGGGTCACGCGGGCGCGCAGCGCGGGGTCCGCGACCTGCCGCGCGAGGTGTCGCCGCGCGAGCCGGTCGAGCACGCGCATCAGCCGCGGCTCGCGCACGAAGCCGTAGACCGCCGCCTCCGCGCGCCAGTAGAGGAGCCAGCGGTAGAGCCGACCCAGCGGGGTGCGGAGCGCGAGCTTGGCGAGCGGCCCGAACGCGCGGTCGCCGCGCGGGACGACCCACGACGGGGTACGCTGGAAGACGTAGAGCCGCTCCACCTCGGGCGCGATCGCGGGCACGATCTGGATCGCGCTCGCGCCCGCGCCGATGACCGCGACGCGCTTGCCGCGGAGCCGCGCTCCGTGATCCCACCGCGCCGAGTGGAACGCGGGCCCGGCGAAGCGCTCGCGACCCTCGATCGCCGGGAGCTTGGGCACGTGGAGCCCGCCGATCCCCGACACCAGGATCGGCGCCCGCCGCACGTCGCCGTCTGCGCAGTGAACCGTCCAGCCGCCGTCCCCATAGACGCAGCGATCGACCCGCGCACCGAAGCGCACGCACCGCAACACATCGTGCTCTTCTGCGACCCGGCGGAGGTAGCGCTGGATCTCGGCGCCCGGCGGGTAGGTGTGCGACCAGTCCGGGTTGGGGGCGAACGAGAACGAGTAGAGGTGGCTCGGGATGTCGCAGGCGATCCCCGGGTAGGTGTTGTCGCGCCACGTGCCGCCGACGTCGTCGCCCTTCTCGAGCACCACGACGTCGTCGATCCCCGCCCGACGCAGAGCGATCGCCATGCAGAGCCCCGAGAACCCGCTCCCGACGACGATCGCCTCGTGCTCGGTGACCGCGGACATCGTCAGCGGCGACAGAGCCGGTCGATGGTCTCGCGCAGCGCCGCCTCGTGCGACGCCACCTCGGGCGGCTGGCCGGCGAGGCCGGTGAGCCATCGCGTGGCGGAGGGCACGTCGGCGAAGATCTTCGCGTCGAAGGGCATGGTGACGAGGACCGCGTTCATCGCGCCGCGCACCATCTTCGCCTTCAGCCCGGAGCCGCCGAGGACGTAGGCGAAGCCGCGCAGGTTGGCCTTGTGCGAGGACAGCGTCCGCGTGGCCTTCTCGCGGAGCGACTTCGGCATCGAGCCGGGCACCTCGTTGGCCCGGATCACCATCGCCGAGTAGCGCGAGTGCTCGCTCGCCAGCGCGTCGAGGGTGTCTCGCAGCCGGTCGAAGAACGGCTCGTCGAGCGCGTCGTGAAGCACGGCGACGCCCACCGAGCCGAACCGACCGACGACCGCCCGGGGATCGTCGCTGTCCACCGTCCACATGGCGGGCAGCATAGCAGCCCGTTGAAGAGCTCCCCGCGCGCCTCACGGCCGCGAGCCCGCGCCTGCGCGGCGCATCGCTCCGCGAGAATCCTCCGGGCAGATCCCCGGTGGCGCAGGCCGCTGCAGGATCGATCAGGGACGCACGCGCACGCGGGCGCCGCGCACCGCGCCTCGGCGATCGCGGCGGGTGTCTCGGCGATCGCGGCGGGCATCCCGGCGATCCTCGCGACGCTCGCGCCGGACCTCGCGGCGATCCTGGCGTCGATCGCGTCGATCCTCGCGTCGATCACGGCGGACCTCGCGGCGGTCCTCGCGGCGCTCACGCCGGGCCTCGCGTCGGGCCTCACGCCGCGCGCGTCG
Organism: Polyangia bacterium; assembly: GCA_030426845.1. Lineage (GTDB taxonomy): Bacteria > Myxococcota_A > Polyangia > Polyangiales > Sandaracinaceae > JAUHXR01. The sequence continues at coordinate 14,082 of JAUHXR010000170.1, forward strand.
GGCGAAGCGGTGCTCGACGCGGCGGCTCCCCGGTCGCGCCCAACCGCCGGGCTCGTAGACGTAGCGCCCGCCGCGCTGCACCCAGCGGGGCTGGACGATCACGTAGCCCGGGCGCTGCTCGACCCAGTAGCCCTGGTACCAGACCCACTGGCCCTGCTCCCAGGCCCAGTAGCCGGGGACCCAGACCGTGTTCGCCGGCTGCGGGGGCCTCACCCGCACGACCCGCGGCGCGGGCGGCGCGCTCGGGGCCTCGACCGTGATCGTGACGCTCTGGGCGCTCGCGCTCAGGGGCGCCAGGCCGACCGCGACCGCGAAGGCCGCCACCATCCATATGCGGTTCTTCATGAGATCAGGGTATCGCATGGCGTCTTCGACGGCTCGGTCAGCCCCATCTTCAGCCACCACGGCCTGCGCCACCGGCGCTGCGCAACCGGCACTGCGCCATTGGCACTGCGCCATTGGCACTGCGCCTTTGGCACTGCGCCACCGGCACTGCGCCACCGGCACTGCGCCACCGGTACTCCGGCCCTCGACCTCGAGGTGTATCCTCGTCTCATGAGCGACGGGCCGCCGTGGGTGTGGATCGATCTCGAGATGACCGGCCTCGATCCCCGCTCGTGCGAAGTGATCGAGATCGCGTCCATCGTGACCACGCCCGACCTCACGATCCTCGAGGAGGGCCCCGACCTCGTGATCCATCACTCGGACACCGTGCTGGCCACGATGAGCCCGTGGTGCATCGAGCACCACGGAGCCAGCGGGCTGACCGCCGCGAGCCGCGCCAGCACGCTCAGCACCCGCGACGCCGAGCAGCAGACCCTCGAGGTGCTGCGCCGCCACTGCCCCGAGGGCGCCTCGCCGCTGTGCGGCAACTCGATCGCGCTCGACTGGCGGTTCCTCCGGGTGCACATGCCCGAGCTCTGGTCGTACCTCAACTACCGCGTGATCGACGTGACGACGATCAAGGAGCTGGCCAAGCGCTGGTTCCCCAGCGCGCCCCAGCCCACCAAGGCGGGCGGGCACCGCGCGCTCGCCGACATCCGCGAGTCGATCGAGGAGCTGCGGCTCTACCGCGACGCGCTCTTCCGGCGAGAGCTCACGGGCGCGGAGGGGTAGCGCAGCGCGGTTCAAGCCCGCGCACGCGCCAGCCCCCGCGCTCCGAGCTCCTTCGACTCGTTCGGCCCTGCGACGCGACATCGATCCGGCGCGGTCGTCGCCGGTCTCACCCCGCCGGCAGCGGGGTGCAGCCGCAGCCGCAGAGGTCGTCGAAGCGCTGCTCGCCCTCCGCGCAGGCGAAGGTGATCGCGAGGCACGCCTCACGGACATGGGCGAAGTAGCGCACGCCCGGATCGGCGGGGTCGGGGCAGACCTCGTCGGGGCTCACGCAACCGCAGCCGCAGCCGTTGGAGAACTGGCGCTCCCCAGCGGGGCAGGCGAAGTCGATCACCTCGCAGGTCGTCGGCTCGCGGGACACGTAGCGGACGCGCGGATCGGTCGGGTCCTCGCACGCCGCGGCCGTCGCCACGCAGCCGCAGCCGCAGTCGTCCGAGAACGCGTCGAAGCCGGGCTCACACGCGTAGTCGATCGCCGCGCACTCGCCGGGGCTGCTCGCGATGTAGCGGACGCGCGGGTCGTCGGCGTCGCGGCAGCCCGCGCCGGCGCGCTCGCAGCCGCAGCCGCACTCCGGCGAGGTGAAGACCTGCCAGCCCGGCTCGCAGTGGATGTCGGCGAGGTCGCAGTCCTCCGGGGTGTCGCGGATGACGTAGCGCACGTCGGGGCTGGTCGGGTCCGGGCACATCGAGGCCGGCAGGTCGATGCAGCCGCAGCCGCACTCCGACGAGAACGCGCGCGCGTTGGCGTCGCAGAGGAAGTCGATCATCGCGCACTCCTCGACGCTGCGTCCGACGTAGTGCACCGCCGGGTCGCCCTCGTCCGGGCACGCGAGCCCGTCGTCGATGCAGCCGCATCCGCACTCGGGGTTGTTGAAGAGCGTCTGCGTCGGCCCGCACCCGACGATGTCCTCCGTGCACACGGTCGGGTCGGTGGAGATGTAGCGGACGCGCGGGTCGGTGGCGTCGGGGCAGGTGGCGCAGTCCGGGTCCATCGCCGGGCAGAACGCGTCGCAGGCGCCGTCGCCGTACCAGCCCTCCTGGGCGCAGAGGTCGATGCCGTCCGGCCCGCGCCCGCCCATGCGCCGGGCCTCGGCCTTGGTGAAGCGCGCGTGGGCCCCGACGCAGCCGGCGAGCGTGAGCGAGAGGAGGGCGAGAGAAGTAAAGGTGCGTTGCATATCATATCTCCAGGTCGGGGCGCACCGGTCCGCGCGCCCAGGATGGGGCGAAGGCGGAGCGCTCGGCTGAGGGGACGGGTGCGGGGGTCAGTCGGTCCCGCGGACGAACAGGGTCAGGGGTCGGCGATCGAGGGACGGCGAGACCGCCGTCACGAAGGCGATGGCCTCGACCGATCCGGCGGCCGCGGGCCGGGCGCGCACGCTGAGCTGCGCCACCTCGCCGGCGGGCACCGAGGTCCGGTCGAGGGTGAGGTCGAAGGGCGCGGTCGGGTCGCGCAGCGTGGCCGAGAGGATGACCTCCTCGCCGCAGTCGTTGGTGATCACGACCGTCTCGACCACCGGGGCGCCCACCGGCACGTCGCCGAAGTCGAGCTCGGCGGCCGGGGCGAGCGTGAGGCAATCCGCGAGGGGACGCGGCGCGGGGACGAAGCCGATGGCGGCGCGTTGGCCGACGACGTCGAGGGGCGCCGAGCGCGCGCCTCCGTTGCGCACCTGGAGCCGGTACTCGTCCTCGGTGTCCCCCTCGACGATCACGCCGAAGCTCCCGTCGGCCGCGACCGGCTCGGCGACCGGCGGCCCGAGGCGGTCGAGGTTCACAGCGACGACCGAGCCTTCGGGCGGGCTGACCGCGCCCGGCCGCCCGGCCACGAGGACGCCGTCCATGATGTCGTTGCCGTCCCCGGCGCGGAACACCCCGTCCGGGGCGAGGTTCGGCGGGCTCGGCTGAGGGCTCCCCACACAGCCCGGGCCGAAGGCCAGGGCGAGCAGCGCGAGCAGCCATGCGGTCCGATGGGTCACGACGAGCAAGAGAGCAGGCGGCGTGCCAGGGGCCCCGCCAGAGCATAGCCTGGCGCGTTGTCTCAGAACGTCTCAGACTGCCTCCGCAGAGTGGCATCAACTGAGACGAGGGGCGCCGTCCCGACCTGGATCGCCTCCCGCTACCGGGTGGAGGCCCCGCTCGGCGAGGGCGGCAGCGCGACCGCCTTCCGCGCGCGCGACGCGCTGCACGGCGACGCGGTCGCGCTCAAGATCCTCCGCTCCACCGCCCCCGAGCTCGAGGCCGCGCTGCTCACCGAGCTGGAGCTGCTGGGGCGGCTCTTTCACCCGCGGGTCGCCCAGGTGGTGGGCTTCGGCCAGGTGTCGATCGCCAAAGAGCGCCGCCTGTTTCACGCGTCGCGCCTCGTCGAGGGGCCGGAGCTCGCCGAGGTCGGCTCCTGGGAGCGCGCGGCCCCCGCCCTGCTCGACGCGCTCGAGGGTCTCCGGTTCCTCCACGCCCACGGCGTCCGCCACGGCGACCTGACCCCGCGCAACGTCCGCCTCGACGGCGCCGGACGGGCGCTGCTGCTCGACTTCGGGTGCGCCCGCGCGATCGGCGAGGCGTCGGACGTGGTCTCGGGCACGCCGGGCTTCCTCGCGCCGGAGCTGCTGCGCGGCGAGCCGGCGGACGGTCGCGCCGACCTCTTCGCGTTCGGGGCCTGCGTAGACGCGCTCGAGGCCCGGCTCGGACCGGCGCCGGGCGACCTCTCCCGGATCGCCCACGCCTGCCGCGGACCGCTCGCGGGTCGACCGAGCGGCGCGGCGGAGGTCCTCGAGCGGCTCGGGGCCGCCGACCGGGCCCGCGGCGAGGCGGGGCCCGAGGCCAGCGCGCTCCTCGGGCGCGGCGCGATCGTCGCGCGGTTCGACGCCGCGCTCGACGCTCTCGTTCGCGGCGCGGCCGGGGTCCGGGCGATCGCCCTGGTGGGCGTCGAGGGGAGCGGCCGCACCCGGCTCCTGCGCGAGCTGACCCGCCGCGCCCTCGCGCGGGTGCCCGTGGTCGAGGCCTGGCCGCAGGCCGCGCGCCCGCTCGCGCCGTGGCTCGGCGAAGCCGACGGCGTCGACGGGGCCGCGGAGGCGCTCGAGGCCTCGCGCCGCCGCGGCGACGCGCAGCTCTGGGTGATCGACGACGCGGACCGGCTCACCCCGCCCGCACGCCGGACCCTCGACGCGATCGCGCGCGGGCTGGAGCCCACCGATCCCGTCCTGCTGCTGGTCGCCGGCGCGCTCCCGACCGACTCGGCCCGCGAGGAGCGCCTGGCTCCGCTCGCCGAGGCGGAGGTCCGGCGGTGGGCCGAGGGCCGCGTCGACCCCTCGAGCATCACAAGCCTCATGGCGCAGTCGGGCGGGCACCCGGGGACGGTGAGGAGGCTGCTCGGCGAGGCGCTCGCCGCGCCGCTCGAGCGCGCGTCGTCCCGGGCGCGGGTCCCCGACGCGCCGGCGGAGCGCGCGCTCCTCGGCTGGCTCGCCGCCTCCGAGCGGAGCTGGTCGCTGGCCGGGCTGCGCGCGGCGGAGCAGCCGCTCGACGGGCTCGAGGGGCTCGCCGCCCGCGGCTGGGTGAAGGTCGAAGGAGGCTCCGTCCAGCTCGCGCGGCCCGCCGACGCGCCGGCGATCGAGCGCGCGCTCGGCGACGCGGCGACGCGGCGGACACACGCTCGGCTCGCGGAGACGGTGGCCGGCCCGATGCGCGCGGCCCACTGGCTGCGCGCCGGGGACGAGGGGGCCGCGGCAGCCTGCGCGGAGACGCTCGACGGTGACGACCCCCTCGCCCTCCGGGCGGCCGAGGTGCTGGCCGAGGCCCGTGACCCCCGGCTCCGGCTCGCCGCCGCGCGCGCCCTCGAGCGACGCGGGCACCCGGCGCGCGCGCTCGAGGCGCTCGAGGCGCTCGACGCGACGGACCGGGACGTCGCGATCCGGGTCGCGAGCTGCGCGCTGAAGCTCGAGCGCGCCGACCGCGTCCTCGAGGCGCTCGCCGCCCTCCCCCCGGACGACCCCGAGGCGGCCGACCTCCGCGCCCGCGCGCGGATCAAGCGGGGCGAGTACGCGGCCGCGATCGACGCGATCGCGCCGGCGCCGCGCGAGGGCCTCACGGGCGGCCTCCTCGAGGAGTCGCTCGGGGTCGCGAAGAGCTACCTCGGCGAACCCGACGCGGCGGCGCACCTCGCGCGCGCCGAGCGAGCGCTCGCGAGCGGTCGACCGGCCGACCGGCTGCGCGCGCTGAGCTACCTCGGGATCGACGCCTACCGCCGGGGCGACCTCGAGGCCGCGGGCGCCGCCTACGCGCAGGCGCTCGAGGTCGCCGAGCGCGACCGGCTCGAGGACGGGATCGCCCACGCCGCGCTCAACCTCGGCACGGTCGCCCACCAGCGCGGCGACTACGGGGTCGCGGCCCGGGCGTACCGGCGGGCGCACCGCATAGCGCGGGCGCTCGGGCAGCGGGCGACCCTCGCGACGATCGAGCTCGACGAGGCTCAGCTCTACTGCGACCTCGGCGTCTGGGATCGCGCCGCGGCGTCCCTCGCGCGCGCCCGCCAGCTCGCCGAGGAGGCGTCGGCCGGGCTGCTGCTCGGGGCGTGCGACGTGACCGCGGGGGAGCTCGCGCTCGGTCGCGGAGCTCCAGAGGACGCGCTCGACGCGCTCGACGCGGCCGAGGCGCGGCTCGCGTCGCTGGGCGCCGAGCGCGAGCGGGCGGAGGTGACCTGCCACCGCGTCGAGGCGCTCGCGCGGCTCGGCCGGCACGACGAGGCGAAGCGCGTGCTCGAGTCGCTCGAGGCGCCGCGCTCCGAGGACCTGCTCCCGCGGCGCGACCTCGCGGCCGGCCGGCGCGCGCTCGCGGACGGCGACGCCGGCGAGGCTGGACGACGGCTGGAGTCCGCGGCCGCGCG
>JAUHXR010000514.1 GCA_030426845.1 Polyangia bacterium
GGGGTCGAGGTCGGCCCCCGCTGCGTGGTGCGCCTGATGATCCCGCCGGGGCGCCGCTACGCCGAGCTCGCGGAGGCCTTCGCGCCGTACGACCGACTGCGCGCGCCCCAGCCGGGGATGCGGGCGGACGTGCGCGAGATCGTGGCCCGGTCCGAGGCCGCGGGCGGCGAGGTCTTCGTCATCGCCAACAACAAGGCCGAGGGCTGCTCGCCGCTCACCGTGGTCGCGCTCGCGGAGTCGCTCGCGCGATCCGGGGTCGCGCCGCGCTGACTGGCCTCAGTGCACCTCGGGCCGCTCGGCGCGATCCCTCGCGTCGCCCTGGCCGTTCGAGCGCGCGCGCGGCGGAGGCAGCATCTCCTGCAGCGTCGCGCCGCCCTCGATGCCGAAGTCGAGGGTGCGGATGGGGAACGGGATGGTGATGGAGGCCGCGTCGTAGGCCCGCTTGATCGCCATGACCGCGCGGTGGCGCGCGCGGAACACGTCGGGCTGACGCCGGAGGTCGATCCAGAAGCGGGCCACGAGGTCGATCGAGCTGCCGCCGAAGCCGGTGAAGTAGACCTCGACCGGGTCCTCCTCCCGCCGGTCCTCGACGCTCTCGAGGGCCTCGCGCGTGACCCGCTCGACCTCCTCGAGGTCGTCCGCGTAGGAGACGCCCACCTCCACGTCGATGCGCCGACGGCCGAACGCGGTGTAGTTGGTGGTGACGTCCTGAAACACCTTTCGGTTCGGGATCGACACGAGCTGGCCGGTGAAGGTGCGCAGGCGCGTGTTCCGCAGCTCCACCGACTCGACGACGCCGATGACGCCGTTGGTCTCGAGGATGTCGCCGACGTCGAACGGGTGGCGCACCGAGAGGAAGAAGCCCGCGAGGTAGTTCGCCGCGACGTCCTGGAACGCGAAGCCGAGCGCGAGGCCGACGACCCCGGCACCGGCGAGCATGCTCGCGGCGGCCTCCTCCAGCTTGAGGACGTTGAGCGCGACGATGACCCCGAGCAGGACGACGGCGAGGGACGCGGTCTTCGCGAGCGTGGGGATGGTGGTGGCGCTCAGCTTGGTCCGCGAGAGCACCCGGCCGACGAGCCGCCGCGCGAGGCTGCCCAGCAGCCCGAAGAGCGCGAGCACGACGAGCGCGACCGCGATGTTCGGGAGCATCGCGAGGAGCTGATCTCCCCAGCGCTCGAGGGTGGAGAGGGCTTGGTCGAGGGCGTGATCCATGGGCACGCCCGATGCACTCTGCGTTCCGACGCGCTCGGCCTGGCGCGCGGCGGCGCACGGCGAGGCAGCCCGCTACGGTCGTGGCGCGACGACGCGGTCGGTGCCGGCCGAAGAGCCCCCCAGAACGCAGCGACGCCGGCCGCGGGTGCGACCGGCGTCGTCGAGCGTCGGCTCGATCGAATCAGCTCGCGAACATCTCCCGGACGTTCTCGTCGTAGCGGAGCCACTCCTCGGAGTCCTCCTTGCGAAGCTGCTCGGCGATGTCGTGGAGCTCCTTCTTCGCCTCGACCGCCTCGGGCGGCAGAGTGAAGACGTTGGTGGGCTCGTTGGTCGACGGGCTCCAGCGCAAGAAGACGTTCGCCTTCGGGTAGCGCTCGCTGAGGCGCTGCCGGAGCTCACGCAGGTAGCTCGAGGCGCTCGCCTCCGGGAGCAGCCCGACGGGGTCCTGCTCGTTGAAGAGGATGTTGCTCGTGCTGATGTCGATCGTCTTGGGGGAAATCAAGGTCCGGGGTCTCCAGGGGGGTTGGGGTTGAGGTTGGGGTCGGTTCAGGCGGCCTCGCGCTCGGCGCGGCCTGCGCGCGGCGCGAGCTCGGCGTCGCGTCGCCGCTCGCGGATCGCGCGCTGCGCCGCGGGCTTGAGGGTGAGCCACATGAAGTCCTGCACGTCGAACAGGTCGCGGGGCTCGAGATCGGCCTCGACGAGCGCGTCGCGCACGCCGACGGTGAGGGCGAGCAGGCGTTCGTAGAGGATGCCCATCGGGCGGCTGGGGATGGTGAGGCCGGGCGCCATGAAGACGGCCTGCCGCGTGAACACGGACTCGCGCACCACGACGTGGGCGTCCGGGTGCGCCGCGCCGACGAGGACGGTCGCGAGCTCCCAGGACGGGGCGGCGCCGAGGGCGCGCTCGAGGGTCGCGACCCACGCGTCGAAGCGCGGGGTCAGCGCCGAGCGGCCGTGCAGGAGCGCGAAGAGCGCGTCGGCGACCGCCTCGTGGTGCTTCTTCTTGATGTCGAGGAACCGCTTGCGCTCGGCGACCTTCACGAGGTCGGTGGCCGCCACGACCTCGCCCGCGGCCGCGAGGACCGCGGCGGGATCGGAGGCGTTGATCGCCTTCTTGATCGCGCGCGAGGAGAGCGCCTCGGCCGCGCGGGCCACGAGGTGGTCGCGGTGCCGCTTGAGCGGGCGCCTGCGCTCGTCGCCCCGGTGCGCCTCCACGTAGTCGTCACCGCGGAAGCCCTCGGGGAAGAGGGCGGCGAAGTGCTCGACCTGCTCCTCGAGCGTGACCGGCTGGCGCCGCGAGCCGGCGACCCGCGCGGGCTGCCCGCTCATGCTGTGGAGCGCCTCGACGATCCCGAGCGCCACGTCGAGACGGCGGTCGACGGCCTCGAACAGGTGGTAGTAGCCCTCCTTGAACGTGCGGGCGCGGCCGTCCTGGAACTGGATGTTCACCCGGTCGCCTCCGCGGTCGACCATCACGCCGAGGCCCCACTGCTCACGCCGGGAGTGCCGCAAGAGCGGCGGCACGGCCGCGTCCAGGGGGGCCATCGCGATGGGATCCGAGGGACTCGAGAGGGGGGCTTCGTGCAAGTCGTCTTCCTTCCGTAGCGGCACGTCGGACGCACCAGAGGCCGACTCCGCGATGCCGCGACGCCAGCCGAGCTCGGGGACGGGGTGAGCCGTCGATGGGTTCGCCCGCAAAGCTCAGCGTCGTCACGCGCACATGCGGTCAGGCAGTCGCAGAGGGACGAGACGAACCTCGAGGCGAATGAAACCTAGCAAAAATGCCTGCAAAACGCAAGGTCCACGGCCGTGGCGGGGCAGGGCGCCGCGATCGTGGAGGCCCGCCTCACCCTCGAGCCGCGCGACCCTCGCTGTCGCGGATGGCACACGACTTGATGTCACTCACGGGCATGACGAACTCCAACATCAAGTTTCAGAGCGGCGTGAAGATGGACGACCGCGCCCGCTCCCACCTCATCGAACGGAGCAACCAGCTCCTCGCCTCGCTCCTCGACCTCCACTCTCAGGTCAAGCAGGCGCACTGGAACATCAAGGGGCCGCAGTTCTTCGCGCGACACCAGCTCTTCGACGACCTCGCGGCGCACCTGAACGCGTGGGCCGACGACGTGGCGGAGCGTGCCTCGACGCTCGGAGGCTACGCGAACGGCACGGTCCGGCTCGCCTCGTCGGGCTCGGTCCTGGACGAGTATGACCTCGAGGCGGTCGAGGGGCGCCGCCACCTGGGCGCGCTTCGTGACCGGTACGCCAAGCTCGGAGGTGTGCTGCGCGAGTCGATCGGGGAGGCCGCGCGGCTCGAGGACCCGGTCTCGGAGGACCTCTTCACGGAGGTGCTGCGCGGCGTCGAGCTCGACCTCTGGTTCCTCGAGAGCCACCTCAACAATTGATCTCACGCGGATGATCTCATGCGGGCGCGCTCGCG
>JAUHXR010000171.1 GCA_030426845.1 Polyangia bacterium
CGGCCGCGGTCGAGCCGCCGCGCGCCGAGGCCGCGCCGCCCGCGCCGGAGCCGGAGCCCGCGCCCGTCGTGGCCGAGCCGCCGCCGCCGCCGGCGCCGGAGCCCGAGCCTGCTCCCGTGGTGGCCGCACCTGAGCCGGAGCCGGAGCCCGCGCCCGCCGTGGCCGAGCCCCCGCCCGCGCCCGAGCCGGAGGCGGAGCCGATGGACCCGCTCCTGCCGCACCAGCGGCCGCGGACCCAGCCGCCGCCGGCCGCGGACCGTCTCGGTCACGCGAACCTGCCCCCGGGAGTCATCGGGCGCGGCAACCAGACCGCTCCGGCCGCGGGTCGCATCTCGGAGGAGGCGCGCCGCAAGATCGTCCAGCAGCACGCCCAGCAGCGCAGCCCGCGCCGCCGCGAGGTCGGTCGCCGCGAGCTCGGTCAGCCGGGGCGCCCGGCCGGTCGGGGCCGCGCCCGCCCGCGGGTGAGCAGCAACCGCAAGGGGCTCAAGACGGAGATCACCGTCCCGAGCGCCCAGAAGCGGATCATCAAGATCGAGGGCGACATCCAGCTCCCCGCTCTCGCCAACCGGATGAGCCTCAAGGCCACCGACGTGCTCATGAAGCTCATGCAGATGGGCGAGATGGGCCTGACCATCAACTCCACCCTCGACCTGGACCAGGCGAAGGTCATCGCGAGCGAGTTCGGCTACGAGGTCGAGAACGTCGCGAAGAGCGAGGACGAGCTCATCGACGCCATGCGCGGCCAGTTCCAGGACGAGGAGGACGAGCGCGTCACCCGCGCCCCGGTCGTGACCGTCATGGGTCACGTCGACCACGGCAAGACCTCGCTCCTCGACCGCATCCGCAGCGCCAACGTGGCCGCGGGTGAGGCCGGCGGCATCACGCAGCACATCGGCGCCTACCGCGTCGAGACCCCCAAGGGCCCCATCGCCTTCATCGACACGCCCGGCCACGAGGCGTTCACCGAGATGCGCGCCCGCGGCGCGCAGGCCACGGACGTGGTCATCCTGGTGGTGGCGGCGGACGACGGCGTGATGCCGCAGACCAAGGAGGCGATCAGCCACTCCAAGGCGGCGGCGGTCCCGATCGTCGTGGCGGTCAACAAGATCGATCGCGAGGACGCGCAGCCGCAGAACATCCGCAACGAGCTGGTGGGCTACGGCCTGCAGCCCGAGGAGTGGGGCGGCACCACGCTGTTCTGCGACGTGTCGGCCATCACCGGCCAGGGCATCGACCAGCTCCTCGAGGCGGTCACGCTCCAGGCGGAGCTCCTCGAGCTCGAGGCCAACCCGAGCATCCCGGGCGAGGGCGTCGTCCTCGAGGCGAAGCTCGATCGCGGCCGCGGCCCGGTCGCCAACATCATCGTCCGCAACGGCACCCTCAAGCAGGGCGACACCGTCGTGGCCGGCGCGGCGATGGGCAAGGTCCGGGCGCTCACCGATGAGCACGGCACCCGCGTCAAGGAGGCGGGCCCGTCGACCCCGGTCGAGGTGCTCGGCCTCAGCGAGGTGCCCTCGGCCGGCGACGCGATCTACGTCGTCGAGAACGAGGAGCGCGCGCGCGAGCTCGTCGATCAGCGTCAGCAGGACGCGGCGTCCGCGGCCAAGCGGCGTCAGCAGACGGGCCTCGAGGCTCTCCAGACGCTCATGCAGGCGGGCGAGCAGCAGTCGCTCAACGTCGTCGTCAAGACGGACGGGGACGGCACCGCGGCCGCGCTCACCAAGGCGCTCACCGACCTGTCGACCGACAAGGTGAAGGTCAACGTCGTCCACTCGGGCGTCGGCGGCATCACCGAGCAGGACGTCATGCTCGCGAGCGCGTCGGACGGCCTGATCATCGGCTTCAACGTGCGCCCGGCCGGCAAGGCGGGAGCCACGGCGAAGGCGGAGGGCGTCGAGATCCGCGGCTACAAGGTCATCTACGAGGCCGTCGACGACGTCAAGAAGGCGATGGCCGGCCTGCTCGCGCCCGAGTACCGCGAGAAGGACCTCGGCAAGGCGGAGGTCCGCGAGACCTTCGGCATCCCGAAGATCGGCACCGTCGCGGGCTGCTACGTCATCGACGGCAAGATCATCCGCAACGGCAAGCTCCGCCTGGTCCGCGACAGCATCGTGGTCTGGGAGGGCGCGGTCGCCTCGCTCCGGCGCTTCAAGGACGACGTCCGCGAGGTGGCCAACGGCTACGAGTGCGGCATCGGGCTCGAGGGCTACAACGACGTGAAGGTCGGCGACGTCATCGAGTGCTTCGAGATGGAGGAGGTCGAAGCGACCCTGTGAGCGGCTCGCTCGCAGGCTCGCCCGGCTCGCCCTGAAGGGACGCGATGGTCGTCGGCACCGCGCGGCTGGTCCTCTCGCTCCCGGGGAACCGCTCGCTCAAGGGAAAGCGCAAGGTCCTGCGGCGGATCGTCGACCGCGTGCGTCACCGCTTCAACGCGGCGATCGCCGAAGTCGACGATCTCGACGTGCACCAGCGGCTCACGCTCGGCGTCACCGTGGTCTCGAACGACGCCTCCCACGCGCAGTCGATGCTCGACACCGTGGTGGGCTTCGTGGCCACGGCCGGCGACGCGGTGCTGGTGGATCGGCGCGCCGAGCTGATCCACCTCGGCCAGGGCGAGCACCTCGGCGCCGAGCCAGGCGGCTGGGACCTCGGGTCAGACGACGAAGGCTGGGACGACGATGAGTAGACCCGAGAAGGTGGGCGAGCGGATCCGCGAGGAGCTGATGGACATGCTCCTGCGTGGCGAGCTCAAGGATCCGGGCGCCTCTGGCGCGGTCGTGCACGCGGTCCGCGTGTCGGGCGACCTGCGCCACGCGACGGTCTACGTGCGGCGGGGCGAGATCGAGACGGCCGAGCGGCGGCGGCGCGCCCTCCTCGGCGCGCTGGAACGTGCGCAAGGGTTCTTGCGGCGCCAGCTCGGGCCGAGGCTCGGCCTGCGCTACACCCCCGAGCTGCGCTTCGAGTGGGACGACACCACCGAGCGCGCCGCGCGCATCGAGACGATCCTCCACGAGATCCGCGAGGAGGAGGAGTGAGCCGGGCCGAGGTCGCGGCGCTGATCCGCGCCGGCGACCGCTTCGCCGTCACCTGCCACCGGCGCCCGGACGCGGACGCGATCGGCTCGGCGGTGGCCCTCGCCGTCATCCTGCGCGAGCTCGGCAAGGACGTCGCGATCTACAGCGTGGATCCTCCTCCGCGGATGACCGGCTTCGTCCCGGGCGTCGCCGAGGTGCCGCGCGCGATCCCGAGCGGCGCGTTCGACGCCTGCTTCGTCTGCGACGCGGCGGCGGAGGCGCTGGTGCCGCCGCGCCCGCCGGGGCTCCGCGGTCCGGTCGTGATGATCGATCACCACGCGGCGCACGACGGCTTCGGCGACGTCGTCCTCCGAGAGCCCGACGCCTGCGCCTCCGGGCTCGTGGTCGTGCGGCTGATGCGCGAGCTCGGGATCGACCGCATCCCCGAGGCGGCGGCCTGGCCGCTCTACGCCGCGATCGTCAGCGACACGGGGGGCTTCCGCTACTCGTCCACCGACGCCGAGACTCACCGCGTGGCCGCGGAGCTGCTCGAGCTCGGGGTCGAGCCCTGGGTCGCGGCGTCGCACCTCTTCGAGCGCTGGGAGCCGCAGCGCATGCGGCTGCTCGCTGACCTGCTGGCTGGCCTCACGTTGGATCTCGACGACCGGGTGGCGGTCCTGCGGGTGACCCAGGACGCGCTCGCGCGCGTCGGCGCCGACGCGGAGATGGTCGAGGGCATGGTCAACTACGGTCGCATGCTCGAGGGCGTCGAGGTGGCGGTCCTGCTGTGGGAGCAGCCGGACGGAGGCACCAAGATCAGCCTCCGCGCCTCGGGCTCGGCCGACGTCGCGGCGGTCGCGCGCGCGCTCCACGGCGGCGGTCACCGCGCGGCCGCGGGGGCGCGCACCGCGGTCGGGCTGGACGCGACCTACGCCGAGGTCCGCCCGCTCGTCGCGCGGGCGATCGAGGGCGAATGAGCCGGCGCCGCCGCTCGGACGTCCACGGCGTGCTGGTCGTGGACAAGCCGCGGGGGCCCACGAGCCACGACGTGGTCGCCTGGGCCCGACGCGCCCTCGGGACGCGCTCGATCGGGCACGCGGGGACGCTCGACCCGATGGCGACCGGGGTGCTCGTGCTCGCGGTGGGGGAGGGCACGAAGCTCGTGCGCTGGCTGACCGCCGACGACAAGGCCTACGTCGCGACCCTCGCGCTCGGCGCCGAGACGGACACCCTCGACGCGGAGGGCGAGGTCGTCGAGCGGGCCGAGGTGCCTCCGCTCGACGACGCCGAGGTGCAGCGGATCGCCGCCGGGTTCCTCGGCGTCGGTCTACAGCAGCCGCCGGTGTACAGCGCGATCCGCGTGGACGGCCAGCGGCTGCACGAGGCGGCGCGGCGAGGCGAGGACGTGGAGGTGCCGGAGCGTGAGGTCCGCCTGGACGCGCTCGAGGTCTCGCGCGAGGCCCCCGACCGGCTCGAGCTCGAGCTCAGCTGCGCCAAGGGGTTCTACGTGCGCTCGCTGGGGCGCGACCTCGCCCGCGCGCTCGGGACGGTCGGGCACCTCGTCGCGCTCCGCCGCACCGCGAGCGGCCCGTTCACCCTCGCCGACGCGCTCGACGGGGAGGTGCTCCGCGCGGCCCGCGAGGACGACGACGCGCGGCGGCGGGTGCGCGGGGCGATGCTCCCGCTCCTCGACGCGTGCCGCGCGATGCCGCGGATCGCGCTCGACCCGCGACAGGTCGCGGACGCGCGGCACGGCCGGCCGATCGCGCAGCCTCCGCCCGAGGCCGGCGGCCCCTACGCGCTGCTCGACGGGGACGGCGCGCTCATCGCGATCGGCGATCGGGCCGGCGACGGCCTGCGCGTGGTGCGCGGACTGCATCCCGGCTGACCGCTGGGGCCCGGCTCGCCCTCAAGCTCCTAGGGACTCGGGTGGAGCTCGAGTCCCGGGCGGAGCCGCCAGGCAACTCAGCCGGCGTCCGGGCCCGCGTCGGCCGGCCCCGCGTCGGTCGGCGTCCCCGCGTCGGCCGGCGTCCCCGCGTCGCTCGCGGGTCCCCCGCAGGTGCCCATCATGCAGGCCTCGCGGGTGCAGCACTGCCCGCGGCAGCAGATCTCGTCGTCACCGCCGCACCCGCCCGCGCAGGTCTCGGGGCCACGGTGGCAGGTCGACTCCTCGCAGCGCTCGAAGCCGAGGCAGAGGTTGTTGCAGCGTCCGCAGTGGAACTGGTCGGTGCGCAGATCCACGCACCCGACGTCGGCGCCGCTGACGCAGCAGGTCGACTCCTCGGTGCCGAGGCACGGGGCCCGCGTGTCGCCGCAGCGGCACTCGCCCCCGTCGCAGCGGTTGCCCACCGCGCCGTCGCACACCACGCCGCAGTCTCCACAGTTGTCAGCGTCCTGGTCGAGGTTGGCGCAGTACGGCGTCGACCCGGTGGGCATGCAGCAGAAGTCCTGGCGCGTGCCTCGGCAGCCGAGCGGGGAGGAGCCGCAGGTGCACACGCTCCGCGTGCACGCGTCGCCGCGCGAGGTCGCGAGGCAGTCCACGTTGCAGTCGCCGCAGTTGTGGATGTCGTCGCGGAGCGAGACGCAGCTCGTGCCGCCGCCCGTCACGTCGCAGCACGCGAGGTCGAGCGGGCAGGTCGGCTCGCAGATCGCGCCGCCTGCATCCGTCCGCGCCGCATCCCGCGTCGCGCCGTCCCGCACCGCGCCGTCGAGCCCGCCGTCGGCCGAGCCGTCGCCATCGCAGGCCGTGAGCCCGAGGAGCGCCGGGAGCGCCACGACGAGCAGCAGGGAGCGGGAGATGCGCACCCCCTGGAGGTAGCACGCATGCGCCCGACGCGGGAGGCTGCGGATGGCCATCAGCGCGGCGGCGGGCGGAGATTTGCCGGGTGGGCAGGCTCGCCGAGGTTCACGCGCGGGAGGAGATCCGGAGAGGCGCCGACTGGAATCGAACCAGCGAATGGAGGTTTTGCAAACCTCTGCCTTACCACTTGGCTACGGCGCCGCGAGCAGGCAGCTATATCAGCCCTGGCGCGCCGAGCAAGGCCTCAGTGTGCAGAGCGCTCCACGTCGCTCGGGGGGCCCGGGCGGCGGGGTGGTTTCGCCTGGAAAGGCGCAATCGCGCGGGCTAAGACTTCCCCGCGATGACGAGCACCCAGGCCGAAATCGACGAGTCCTACAGCGTCTCCAACGACTTCTTCAAGCTCTGGCTCGACGAGGGCATGCACTACACCTCGGCGAGCTTCCTCACCGGCGAGGAGTCCCTCGAGGAGGCGCAGATCAACAAGTGCCGGATCCTCTACGACTACGCCGAGATGAACGAGGACAAGCTGATCCTCGACATCGGCTGTGGCTGGGGGAGCAACCTCGAGTACCTCTCCACCCGCGGCGTCAAGCGCGCCCACGGCATCACGCTGTCGACTGCGCAGGCCGAGTGGATCAACCAGCGCGGGCTCCCCGGCGTCACGGCCAAGCTCATGGACTTCCATGACTACGAGCCCGAGGAGAAGTACGACGCGCTCGTGTCGATCGAGATGATCGACCACATCTGCTCGCCCGAGCAGGCGCGCAAGGGCATGGCCGTCGAGCTGTACCGGGAGTACTTCAAGCGCTGCCACTCCTTCGTGAAGCCGGGCGCCTGGTTCGCGTGTCAGGCCATCCTGCGCGACCGGGTGCCGCGGACGCGCAAGGACCTCGAGGACCTCGCGTTCACCGCCGACGTCATCTTCCCCGGCGGGCTCAATCCGCGCCTCGAGGAGCTGATCATGGCGGTCCGCCCGTACTGGGAGATCGTCGAGCTCCGCACCCAGCGCGAGTGCTACGGCAAGACGACCGGCGAGTGGCTCCGGCGCCTGCGCGCCAACGAGGCCACCATCCGCGAGCGCTGGGGCGACAAGGTCTACGTCGACTACGAGCGCTACCTGGACACCTGCGTCCGGGCGTTCGACGCGCAGTGGTCGAGCGACGTCCAGCTCAAGCTCCGCTGGTGCGCGGTCTGAGCCCCGCGCCTCGCTGACCTCCCCTCACGCGACCGAGCCGACCGATCGGCTCGGTCGTGCCAATTGTGCGGTCGTGCCAATTGTGCAGCGCGCGCGCGCCGTCACGCGTGGAGGCTGGAGACGCTCGTCGGCTCGTGGTAGGGACCCGCCATGAGTCAGGACAGCTTCGGGTCGCGCGCCACCCTCGACGTCGGTGGCCGCCAGATCGACATCTTCCGCCTCGACGCGCTCGAGAAGGCGGGCGTGGGGCACGTCGGCAAGCTGCCGTACTCCATCAAGGTGCTCCTCGAGAACCTCCTCCGGAACGAGGACGGAAAGACCGTCACGCGCGCGGACATCGAGGCGGTCGCGAGCTGGGACGCCAAGGCGGAGCCGTCGACCGAGATCGCGTTCCGGCCCGCGCGTGTCCTGCTGCAGGACTTCACCGGCGTGCCCGCGGTCGTCGATCTCGCCGCGATGCGCGAGGCCTTCGCCGACATGGGCGGCGACGCCGCGCGGGTCAACCCGCTCCAGCCGGCCGACCTGGTCATCGACCACAGCGTGCAGGTCGACAGCTTCGGCACGCTCCGCTCCTTCGAGGAGAACGTCCGCATCGAGTTCGAGCGGAACCGCGAGCGCTACCGCTTCCTCAAGTGGGGCCAGTCCGCGTTCGACGGCATGCGCGTCGTGCCACCCGGGACCGGCATCGTGCACCAGGTCAACCTCGAGTACCTCGCGCCGACCGTCTTCCTGAAGGAGCTCGGAGACCGCGCGGTCGCCTACCCGGACTCGCTGGTCGGCACGGACTCGCACACCGTGATGATCAACGGCCTGGGCGTCCTCGGCTGGGGCGTCGGCGGCATCGAGGCCGAGGCGGCGATGCTCGGCCAGCCCATCGCGATGCTCCTGCCGCAGGTGGTCGGCTTCAAGCTCAACGGGAGCCTCCCCGCCGGCGCGACGGCGACCGACCTGGTCCTGCGCGTGGTGGAGATGCTCCGCGCCCACGGCGTCGTCGGGAAGTTCGTCGAGTTCTTCGGCGACGGCATGCGCAACCTGTCCCTCGCGGACCGGGCGACGGTCGCGAACATGGGCCCCGAGTACGGGGCGACGATGGGCTTCTTCCCGGTCGACGAGGAGACCCTCAACTACCTCCGCTTCTCCAACCGGGACGTGGACCAGGTCGCGCTCGTCGAGCGCTACTGCAAGGAGCAGGGCCTCTTCCACTCCGCGGAGTCGCCGGACCCGGAGTTCACGAGCACGCTCGAGCTCGACCTCGGGACGGTCGTTCCGTCGATCGCCGGGCCCAAGCGCCCGCAGGACCGCATCGCGCTGACGGACGCCAAGCGCGCGTGGCGGCGTACGCTGGTCGGCAACCTCGCGCGCGAGGCCGACGGCATCGAGCAGAAGGCGGCGTCGTTCCTCGACGGCGGGGACACCAGCGCGGTCACCGACGCGGGCGCGCGCGCGGCCCTCGAGCGCACCGGCCACGTGAAGCTCGACCGCGGCGAGTTCGACCTGCCGCACGGCGCGGTCGTGATCGCCGCCATCACGAGCTGCACGAACACCTCCAACCCGTCCGTGATGATCGGCGCGGGCCTCCTCGCCCGCAACGCGCGCAAGCGCGGCCTCAACGTGAAGCCGTGGGTCAAGACCAGCTTCGCGCCGGGCTCCCAGGTCGTCACCGAGTACATGAAGGCGGCCGGCCTGATGGACGACCTCGAGGCGCTGCGCTTCCACCTCGTCGGCTACGGCTGCACGACCTGCATCGGCAACTCCGGGCCCCTCGAGGACCCGATCCGCGAGGCGGTGGTCAACGAGAACCTCGTGGTCTGCTCCGCGCTCAGCGGCAACCGCAACTTCGAGGGCCGCGTCAGCCCCCAGACGCGGGCCAACTACCTCGCGTCGCCGCCCCTCGTCGTCGCCTACGCGCTCGCCGGGACGCTCGACATCGACTTCGAGACCGAGCCCCTCGGCCAGGACGCGGACGGCAAGGACGTGTTCCTGCGTGACGTGTGGCCGACGAACGAGGAGATCACCGCGACCATCCGCGCGTCGGTGAAGCAGTCGCAGTTCGAGGACCGCTACGCCTCGGTCTTCGTGGGCCCCGAGCAGTGGCAGGCGACCGAGGCGCCCACCGGCGCGACTTTCGCGTGGGAGGACGACTCCACCTACATCCGCAAGCCGCCGTTCTTCGACGGCCTCGAGGCCGGCGCGCCGCCGCCGCCCGCCGACATCGTCGGGGCGCGGGTCCTCGCGCTGCTCGGCGACAGCGTCACCACCGACCACATCTCGCCTGCCGGCGCGATCAAGCCCGACAGCCCGGCCGGCAAGTACCTCCAGGAGCACGGAGTGGCCGTCCGCGACTTCAACTCCTACGGGAGCCGGCGCGGCAACCACGAGGTGATGATGCGCGGGACCTTCGCGAACATCCGCCTGCGGAACCTCCTCGCGCCGGGCACGGAGGGCGGCGTCACCCGCCACCTCCCGAGCGGCGAGCAGATGAGCATCTACGACGCCTCGATGCGCTACCAGGCGGACGGCGTTCCGCTCGTGGTGATCGCCGGCAAGGAGTACGGCACCGGCTCGAGCCGCGACTGGGCGGCCAAGGGGACCTACCTGCTCGGCGTGCGCGCGGTGATCACCGCGAGCTACGAGCGCATCCACCGCAGCAACCTCATCGGCATGGGCGTGCTGCCGCTCGAGCTGCTCGAAGGCCAGTCGCACGAGTCGCTCGGCCTGACCGGCGAGGAGGTCATCTCCATCGAGGACATCGCGGCCGGGCTCAAGCCGGGCGCGACCCTGACGGTGAAGGCCGACGACAAGACCTTCGACGTGAAGGTTCGCCTCGATACGCCGCAGGAGGTCGAGTACTACCTCCACGGCGGGATCCTGCAGTACGTCTTGCGCCAGATGGCGCAGGCCTGATCCGTCGGACGTCGCCCGCACGAACGAGCCCGCGGCCCTCGAGGCCGCGGGCTCGCCTCGTTTGGCGCCGCGGCTTCAGTACACGCCGGGGATCATCATCCGCACGCGGTAGAGCGATGAGCGCGCCGTGATGTAGAGCGTCCGGTGGTCGGCGTCGCCGAACCCGCAGTTCGCCGGCTGCATCGGGACGTTGATCGTCCCCCAGCGGACCCCGTCGGGGGCGAAGACCATGACGCCGCTCGACGTGGTGACGTAGAGGTTGCCCGCCGTGTCCATCGCCATCCCATCCGCGCCCGGAGTGCCGGTCGCGAACATGTCCTCGCCGCTCAGCGAGCCGTCGCTCGCGACGTCGAAGCGGCGGACCACTCCGTCCGCGGTGTCCGCGAGGTAGAGCACCGAGGCGTCCGGGCTCAGGACGACGCCGTTGGGGCGCTGGCTCATGCGGGAGCTCATCCACTCGGCGGTCACCGAGCCGCCCGGAGCGACGCGGTAGAGGCCGTGGAACGGGGTCTCCTGCGGCTGCCCCATCAACCCATACGGAGGATCGGTGAAGTAGACGGTTCCGTCCGACCGAACCGCCGCGTCGTTCGGGCTGCTGAAGCGTCGGCCCATCGCGTCGCGCGCCGCGAAGTCGGTCACCGCGCCTGCGCTGTCGGTCACGCTGACGCGGCGGCCGAATTGCTCGGGGGCGAGCAGGCGGCCGTCGGGGAGGGTGGCGAGCCCGTTCGCGCCGTCGCTGTTCGCACGGAACGTGTCGATGCTCGACGGTGGGGTGAGCCGATAGATCGTCCGCGCCGGGATGTCGGTGAACAGGAGGACGCCGTCGGCTTCGCGCCACCGCGGGCCCTCGAGGAACATGAAGCCGCCCTGGACCTCCTCGACCGCGCCGATCCCCTCGAGCGGATCGACGGGGAGCCCCGCGTCCCCTGAGCCGGCGTCCTGCCCCGCGTCGCGCTCGCCGCCGTCGGTCAGGACGGCGGCGTCGATGCCCGGCGGGCCGGCGTCGCGGTCGTCGCCGCCGTCCGCGCGCCCCGCGTCGTCGCCGCCGTCACCGTCGCAGGCGGCGAGGGGCAGGCACAGGGCGAGAGCGAAGCAGAGGGTGCGCATGCGGAGGAGCATGCCCGACCTCGAGGCCGGCGCTCAATCGCGGCGTGCTGTTCTGAGCCAGCCGGCTGGGTCAGCCGACGACGAGATCGTCGAGCACGCCCTGCGGGAGGCTCGAGTCGCCGAAGCTGCTCGTCGGCGCGCCCACCGCGGTCGCGATGGAGCAGAGGAGGCGCGCGTGCGAGTCGCCCGCGCTGAGCTGGTAGTACTCGCCCGTGCGGAACCGACCGGCCGCGTCGCCCGCGATGATCCACGGCACGTTGCTGCGCGAGTGCGCCGGCCCGTTGCCGAGGTCGTTGAGCCAGCAGCTCAGCCCGCAGTCGAGCAGGGTGGCCCCGCTCGGCATCGTGTAGGCGTCGAGCTTGTCGAGGAGGTGCCGGAAGGTCTGCGCGAACTGCCGGTCCACCATGGAATGGAGCACGTCGGCGTTCGAGATCACCGCCCCCGTCGAGTCGTGGCTGAGCCGACGGTGCGAGATGTAGTGGTAGTTCTCCATCGGGTTGCCGCTGTCGTCGCGGTACCGGATGTGCGAGTCGTTGCCGTTGCCGACCTGGATGGCGACCGAGCGCGTGACGCCGCACGCGATCGCGAGGGCCGCCACGTCCATGTGCAGCCGCGCGGTCTGGAGCACCTCGTCGCCGTTGTCGCTCTCGTAGATGGAGCCCGCGCCCATGATCGCGCGCTCCTCCTCGTCGGCGAGGCGGCAGCTCAGCCGCACCTCGATGTCGCGCACCGCGCTCAGGTGGAGGTCGATGCGGTCGCGGTCGTTGCGGCTCAGGTCCGACGACATCAGCCGCGTGAGCTGCGAGCGCACGAGGTCGTTGACGCTTCGCCCGCGCTCCGCGAGCTGCCGCTGCGCCTCCGCGCTGAGGCCCGCGTCGCCGCCCATCAGGCGCATGTAGCCCTGGTACGGGTCGTGGATCGGGTTTCGGCGGGTGCCGGCGCTCCGGTACGAGATGCAGGCGCCGCCGAGCCAGCCGCTGTTGCGCCCGGCGTACATGTACCAGGACTCCTCGCCGCCGTTGAGCTGCTCGCCGAGGTAGTGGTCGATGGACATGCCGGCGGCCTCGCTGTTGCCGCCCTGACCGTCGGTCGTGGGCCGCGACGCGGTGAGGCACTGCAGCGCGCCGCGCGCGTGGCCGTCGCCGTAGTTGAAGTTGCCCATGTTGACGCCGCCGAGCGCGAGCACGCGGTCGCGGTAGTCCACGAGCTCACCCACCGCGCGGCCCATCATCGAGTCGGTGGTGAGCGGGCCGGGCGTGCGAGGCCAGAACCGCTCGGGCTCGGAGCCCACCTCGGTGTTCTGCGCGGCCGCGACGCCGTTGCCCTGCCGGAAGAAGATCGCGTAGGCGGTCTCGGCGTCCGCGCGCGCGGGGGCGCTGTTCCCGACGCTCTCGAGGAAGGGGAGGGCCAGGATCGCCCCGCCCGCACCCCGGAGCACGACTCGACGTGAGAGCTTCATCAGTACTCCTCCCGCGTGCTGCGATGCAGGAACGCCTTGCTGCTGACCAGCTCGACCACCAGCTCGCGGATGGTCAGCTCGCCCGCGGCCGAGCGCGCGCCCAGGTCCGTGACGAGGGCCTGGTCCTCGGCCGCCGCCGGGCGACCGAGGGCGTACTCGACCCAGTGCCGCACGTAGCACTCGTGGGTCCACTGGCTCTCGGCGAGCGCGTGGGCGAGGTCCCGTGCGCCCGCGACCTGGGTCGCGGCGCCGTCGATCGGAGGTGCCGCGTCCGTCCGCACGGCCTGCCCGTTGTCCTCGTCGCGCCATGCGCCGACCGCGTCGTAGCTCTCGAAGGGGAACCCGAACGGGTTGATGATCTGAGCGTGGCAGCCGGCGCAGATCGAGCCGGGCTGCTCGGTGTGCATCGCGACCATCTCGCGGTTGGTCGCGCCGGGGATCACGGGGACCGGCGGCACGTCGTCGGGCGGGGCCTCGATGTGGACGCAGGCGATCTGCTCGGCCACGAAGACGCCGCGGTGGATGGGGTCGGGGTTGCGGCTCGTCGCGTTGTTCGCGAGGAACCCGACCTGAGTGAAGATGCCGGCGCGCTGCGCCGGGTCGAGGCTCACGGGCTGGAAGGCGTCATCGAACGAGCCCTCGAGCCCGTAGATGTCGGCCAGCTCCTGGTTCACGAAGGTGTCGGGCGAGGTGAGGAGGTCCGCGTAGGTGCCCTCGCGCCGCATCGCGATCTCGACCACGAACATGTCGTGCTCGGTGGCGGCGTGAGCGCCGAGCTGACTCGACGCGTTGGGGAAGGTGGCCGGGTCGGGCGCGATCCCGCTGTACTCGTCGACCTCGAAGAGCTGCCGGTGGTAGTGGACCATCATCGCGTCGGCGCGCGGATCCTCGAGCATCCGGCGCGCGTGCGCCCGGACGTTCTCGGGATCGGTGAGCTCCCCGGCCTCGGCCGCCGCGAACAGCGGGCGGTCCGGCATGCTGTTCCAGAGAGCGTAGGACAGCCGTGACGCGATCTCGTAGCTGTCCAGGGGGATGGTCCCGTCGCTGCGCTCGCGGCTCTGCTCGACGCGGTAGAGGAACTGCGGGCTCTGGAGCATCGCCTCGATGACCAGGCGCACGCCGGCGGTGTGGTCGTCGACCCCGGTCCCGTAGTTGCCGGCCGCCGCCGCGTAGACGGTCATGTACTCGGTCGTCTCCGCGTCGGTGAGCGGCCGGCGATGGGCCAGGGCGCCGAAGTCGCGGATGAACGTCGCGGCGTCGCTCGAGGGGTCGATGCGCGCCATCACCGTCGAGTCGCCGGTCACCGTGGCCGCGGCGCTGGCGGCTGCGTCGCGGTAGTTGGTCCAGAGTCCGTCGTCGACGAGGAGCGAGCCGCCCGGGTTGTCGAAGATCGCGCCTCCGGGGAGGGCGTCGGTCTGGAAGCTCGACGCCAGCCCGAGCGGCGCGTCGAGCCCGAACAGATCCTGGACGCTGTTCTCCCACTGCAGATGCGTCAGCCGCGCAGCCCGCGTCTGGGGCGCCGGCTGCACCACGCCGGGCACGATGTCGTCCCGGTCGCGGTAGGGGCGCGCCGGAGGGTTGATGACGAGCCCCTCGCAGCCCAGCCCGAGGACGAGCAGCAAGGGCACGAACGTTCGAACGTCGAGGGTCCGAGGTGTGAGCCACGCTCCGCGCATACGCATCTCCCGCCTGCACCCCTCGGGCCACACGCGACGTCGGGATCACCTCGGTCGCGTGGGGGCCCGGCGCGAGAGCCCGGAGCGCTCCCTGCTCCGGTCACTCCCGCAGGAGCACGTCGCAATAGTAGCGCAACTTCCGGACAACGTGTCCATGGGGGCGGCGATCGATGTCCTTCTTGAGCGCCAGCATCACCCGCCGCTGGAACGTGTACCAGTTGAGGACGGGCTGCGGAGGGGCCGTGCCCCCGGCGTCCTCGAGGGCGTCGAAGAGCCGCTCGCGCGGCCAGCCCCAGAGCTCGAGGTCCTCGTCCGACAGGGGCGCGATCATGCGCCGCGCGAGCGCGAGCTTGCGCGGATCGCTCGCCAGCTCGGCCGCCCACTTCTCGCGCGAGCTGGTCACTGGCCGCGAGTGCTGGGTCACCCCGATCGGGTCGCCCGGGCCCGCCTTCTTGGCGTCGAACCGGTCGCCGTAGTCCACCGCCTCGGGCTGGTTCTCGAGGCCGAGGAACCCGAACACGCGCTCGAGGTGCGCCTCGGGGGAGGCCACCAGCTCCTCGTAGCGGACGTGGATCATCGGCGTCTTCGCCTCGCGCACGAAGCGCGCGATGGCCGGGACGTAGCGCTCGACGATCGGGTTGAAGCGGTGCGCCGTCTCCCAGTCGCCGTCGAAGAACGAGTTCGCGAAGCTGCTGAAGATCGCGAGGGGATGACGGGTGAGGACCACGTACTTCGCCTCGGGGTACACGCGCTCGAGGAACGGCAGGACCAGCGCGTAGGCGGGGGTCTTGTCGAGAAAGTAGCGCTTGCCGGTCGGCGCGAGCATCCGGCCGTAGAGCGTGTCCGCGTAGGCGCGGACGGCGTCGAGGTAGTCCTCCTCGCCGCGCGGCAGCTCCTCGACGAAGCTCCGCATCGCCTCGGCGCTGTTGATGTGGTCGTAGGGCGCCTTGTCGACCTTGTCGTAGTAGCCGAGGTGCGCGAGCGGCGTCATGAGGTGCGGCTCGGGGTGGGTGAAGATCTCGGAGTGCCCCCCGATCATCCGCTGCAGCAGCGTCGAGCCGCTGCGGGGCGTCGAGATCAAGAAGAGCATCCGGTCCTTCATGGCGGCCTCCCCGGGGCTCGCCGAGCGCCGGCGAGAGCTGGGGCTGATAGTCCCGATAGCCTGAGAATTCAACACGTTCGCCTCCTGGGACGCATCCCGGTACGGGAGTGGAGCACCCCGGGATTGCTGTCAAAAATTGTGCTAGCCAGAGCCCCATGGAGCTCAAGGTCATCGAGGGCGAGCCCCCCGCTCGCCCCAGCAAGCCCCCGGCGGATCCGTCGACCCTCGAACACCGCAACCTCCTCGAGGGGGACTTCTGGCGGCGAATCCCCGCCTACGCGGACGTCGACGAGGCCACGTTCCTCGATCACCGCTGGCAGATGAAGCGGTCGATCACGAAGGTGCCGAAGCTCCTCGCCGCGCTCGAGGGGCTCGTGGCGCCCGGTTTCATCGAGGACGCCAAGGAGGGCTTCGGCGCGGCGCCCATGGCGGTCCGCGTCTCTCCTTACCTCCTGAGCCTCATCGACTGGTCGAACCCGTACGAGGATCCGCTGCGTCGCCAGTTCATCCCGCTCGGCTCGACGCGACTGCCCGATCACCCGAAGCTGCGCTTCGACAGTCTCAACGAGCAGGCGGACTCGCCCGTCCCCGGCCTCACGCACCGCTACCCCGACAAGGCGCTGTTCCTCGCGCTCGACACCTGCCCGGTCTACTGCCGCTTCTGCACGCGGAGCTACGCGGTCGGCCCGGAGGTCGAGCAGGACGAGCTCGAGAAGCTCTCGCTCAAGGCCAACAAGCAGCGCTGGGACGACGTCTTCGCCTACGTCGCGACGCGGCCCGAGCTCGAGGACATCGTCATCAGCGGCGGCGACTCGTTCAACCTGCGCGCAGACCAGATCCGCGAGATCGGCCACCGCCTCCTCGACATCGAGAACGTCCGGCGGATGCGCTTCGCGACCAAGGGCCCCGCGGTCATGCCGCAGAAGGTCCTGAGCGACGACGACTGGTTCGGCGCGCTCGTCGAGGTGGTCCAGCGCGGGCGCGAGCTCGGCAAGGACGTCGTGCTCCACACGCACTTCAACCACCCGAACGAGATCACCGACATCACGGCGCGCGCGATGAAGCGCCTCTTCTCCGCCGGCGTGACGGTGCGCAACCAGAGCGTGCTCCAGCGCGGGGTCAACGACGACGTCGACACGATGCAGCTGCTCGTGCGCCGCCTCGGCTACGTGAACGTGCAGCCGTACTACGTCTACGTCCACGACATGGTGAAGGGCGTGGAGGAGCTTCGGACCACGGTCGACACCGCCATCAACATCGAGAAGAACGTCCGCGGCTGCACCGCGGGCTTCAACACGCCGGTGTTCGTGGTCGACGCGCCCGGCGGCGGCGGCAAGCGCGACTGCCACTCGTTCGACCACTACGACCGCGTCACCGGCGTGAGCGTCTACACCGCGCCCAGCGTCAAGCCGGGCCGCTACTTCTTCTACTTCGATCCGATCCACCTCCTCCCGGAGGAGGGCCGGCTCCGGTGGATGGATCCGGCCGAGCACAACAAGATCCTGCAGGAGGCGCGCGATCGCGCCCAGGCGAGGAACCGCTGAGCCGGTTCGGTCGTCAGCCCTCGCGCAGGTGGGCGATGACCACCTGAGACTCCGACTCCTCGGTGATCGACTCGCCGGCGAACCCGCCGTCGTGGCGCGCGATCGCGTAGCCGTTGTAGTGGAGCAGCGCCTCGAGCTCGCGGGGGAAGTACTGCCGCTGGATGAGGCGATCGAAGCGCTTCTTCGGGGGCGCGCCCTGCGCGGTGAAGCGCATGGTGGTGATCTGGACCTGTCGCTCGGGGTCGTAGTCGAACGCCTCGGCGTAGTCGTAGCGCCGGTCGTCCGCGGGGTGCTTGATCGGCCGGCACCGGTAGAAGCGGTTCGGATCGCGCGACAGCGAGTAGGGGTCGGGTAGCATCACGTCGAACGCGAAGACGCCGCCCGGCGCGAGGTGGACGCGGACCGTCTCGAGGGCCTGCTCGAGGTCCTCGCGGGTGTAGAGGTGCTGGAAGGCGTTGAAGGGCGCGACCACCAGCGGGAAGCGCCGATCGAGCCTCACCGATCGGAAGTCGCCTTGCACCAACGTGATCCGCTCGCGCAGCCGCCGCGGCCGCTTCGCGATCCGCGCGCGCGCGCCATCGAGCATCGACTCCATGCGGTCGACCCCCACGACCTCGGCGCCGGTCTCCGCCATCGCGAAGGCGACCCGGCAGGTGCCCACGCCCAGCTCCAGGACCGGCCCGCCGCGCGCCCCCGCCAGCTCGGCGTAGAAGGCGAGGTCGACCTTGTAGCGGGCGTAGGCGTGGTCGTAGTAGCGCGAGTCGCCGTAGTGCTCGTCCGCCTCGCGGCTCACGGCTGCGCCTCCGCCCGGAACAGGTCCGGCAGCTCGGTAAGGACCTCGCCCAGCTCCATGCGCTCGACGCGGAAGGCCTCCCCTTCGCGCACCACCGCGAACTCGACCCGGCGCCGGTAGGGCCGACCGACGAGCTGGTACTCCGCCGTCCCGCCGAGGTCGTACCGGTCGTCGGAGACGATGTCGACGCGGTCCAGCAAGAGGTGGAGCTCGGCGTGGGCGAGCGCGTCCCAGGCGCGCTCCGCGATCACCCGCTCCTCGTGCGGCATCGCCTCGTCGGCGCGCTGCTTCTCCTGGACCGCGCGCAGGGCCTCGCCGGTCGCGATCCCGCTCGCCGCGTCCCAGCGCCGCCGCCGCCACGCGTCGTAGAAGCTCTCGGCCGTCGCCTCGGGCGTGCGGTCGTCGATGTGCAGCGCGGCCGGCCCCTCGGCCTCCTCGTAGGTCGCCGCCCCGGGTGGCTCATCGAGGCCGAGGTAGACGACGAAGGCGACCGCGAGCATTCCGCTGGCGAGCGCGAGGACGAGCGGGGTCGAGACGCGGCGCTCGTCAGCCACCCTGCGCCTCCAGCACGGCGTCGGCGAGCTCGGCGAAGCCCTCGCCGCGCGCGCCCTCGGTGACCCAGCGCGGCGGGTCGGGGAGGCGCGCCAGGTGTTCGCGGACGTTGGCGACCCCGACGGTGCGCGCGAAGAACGAGAAGGCGGCCGCGTCGTTGCCCGAGTCGCCGATGAACAGCCACTCCGCCTGGACGCGCGCCGCCGGCTCGCCGAGGGCGCGCACCAGCCCGGCCGCCTTGTCCCAGGCGCCAGGGACCGCGTGCGCGTGCACGCTCGAGACGGTCGCGCGGAGGTCTGCCCGTTCGATCTCGGCCACCAGCGCGGCGATCGACTCCGGCGCCAGCCGCTCGGCCTCGCCGACGTCGAACGCGAGGTCGCACCGCCGCGCCGGCTGGTCGCTCGCCAGGCGCAGCTCCGGCATCCGCGCGCGGACGTGCGCTTCGAACGCCTCGAGCCGCGCGCGCTGCGCGGCCCGCGTCGGCGCGTCGTCGAAGTACCCGAGCGCCAGCGAGGAGCCTTCGCGGCGCGCCCAGCCGGCCCCGTTCTCGCCCACGGCCAGCTCGATCGGCCAGCTCGCCGCGAACGCGTCGGCCCACCCGAGCGGGCGGCCGGTCACCGCGGCCAGCCGGACCCCCGCGCTCGCGAGCCGCTCGAGGGCCGCGTAGGCCGCCCCGGTCAACCTACCGTGCGTGGTCAAGGTGTCGTCGATGTCGAACGCGACCCCCCGGATGCCGGCGAGCGCGGCCGGCTCGAGCGGGCGCATCACTCGACCTCCAGGAACGCGCACTTGAGGTAGCGGCCCTCCGGGAACGCGGCCGGGACGGGGTGGTCGACGCCCTGCTGCCCCATGTGGAGGAGCCGGATGTGGCGCCGGGCGTCCCGCGCGGCCATCGCCAGGAGGCGGAGCATCTCGTCGGCACGGAGCGCCCCCGAGCAGGAGCACGTCGCCACGAAGCCCCCGCGCTCGACGAGGCTGAACACCCGCGCGTTCAGCCGGCGATACGCGGACTTCGCGCGCCGGAGGTGCCGCACGGTCGGCGCGAGCTTCGGCGGGTCGACGATCACGAGGCCGAAGCGCGCGCCCTCCTCGCCGAGCCTCCCGAGGACCCGCCGGACGTCGGCGCGGGCGAGGCTCACGCGGTCGGAGAGCCCATTGGCGTGCGCGATGCTCGCGCCCTGCGCCACCGCCGCGGCGGAGCTGTCGTAGGACTCCACCCGCGTCGCGCCCCCGCGGGCTGCGGCCATCGCGAAGCCTCCGACGTAGCCGTAGAGGTCGAGCACTCGCCGCCCCGACGCCATCGCCTCGACCCGGGCCCGGTTGTCGCGCTGGTCGAGGAAGTAGCCAGTCTTCTGCGTGGTGGCCTCTTCGATCTCGTACTCGAAGCCGTTCTCGCGGAACCGGAGCGCGTCCACGTCGGGCCCGCGCACCACCGCGCGCTCGACCTCGATGCCTTCCTTGATCTGCGAGCGGCCGCCGGGGGCTTCGATCACGCTGCGGGCGCCGGTCGCGCGCGCGATCGCGCCGACGATCGCGTCCTGCGCGTCCTTCATCCCGCGCGTCGTGAGCTGGACCACCGCCACGTCGCGGTAGACGTCGACGACCACCCCCGGGAGGTCGTCACCCTCGGCGTGGATGAGCCGGTAGGCGTCGGTCTCGGGCCCCATGACGCCGAGGTGCTTCCGCCGCGTGGCGGCCGCCTGGACCCGCCGGACCAGGGCGGCGTTGTCCAGCGCCTCGTCCGGGTCGCGGCACACGATCCGCACGGGGATGGCCGATCCAGGGGACCAGAAGCCCCGCCCGAGGAAGT
>JAUHXR010000515.1 GCA_030426845.1 Polyangia bacterium
TGCCGGCGCGGACCGAACGGCCCGCCCGCGAGGCTCACGCCGTCGACCGGCTCGAAGTCGACCTCGGCGCGCCAGCGCATGACGAAGAGGCGCGGGTGATCCCAGCCCACCAGATCGACGTGGCCGTCGCCGCCGGTGTCGAGGACCTCGAGGCCACGGAGGTTGGTGGGCACACCGTCGAGGCCGCGCGGCTCCATGCCGTCGAGCGCGCCGGCGCGGATCCAGCGGATGCCTTCGCCGAGCACGACCAGATCGTCGCCGCCGTCCTCGTCCAGGTCGCCGATCCCGAGCTCGCGGGCGCCGGCGAGCTCGAGGGTGTGGTGCCGCGGGAACGCGCCGGCCCCGTCGCCGAAGTGGAGGTCGACGCGGCCCGCGCTCAGGCCGATGACGTCCGGGTGGCGGTCGCGATCGAGATCGGCGATCGCGACCGCGCGGCCCTCGACGCCGAGGGGTAGGGCGGCGAGGCGGGCCGGGGCGGCCCCGCCTCCGAACGCCCACGCCTCGCTGTCGAGCTGCGCGAGCGCGTTGGCGCGGTTGATCGCCGCGACGTCCTGCCCGTCCGCGCCGTCGAGCGCGCCGATCGCCACCGCGAAGGCCGCGATGGGCGCGAGCGCGACCGGCTCGCGGACGCCGCCGAACGGGCTGCCCGGCACCCAGTGGAGCGCTCCGCCGCGCGTCGCCCCGGTGGCCGACTCGAAGGCGAGAGGCAGGACCACGTCGGCCGCGCCGTCTCCGTCCACGTCGCCGAACGCGGCCGGGCCCGTTCGCCCGCGCTGGCCGGACGGCGGCTCGGGGGCGGTGAAGCGCGCGATCCGCACGGGGCCGCGCGCGCCCAGGCCGATGACGTGCCAGCCGTCGGCGCAGCCCACCACGACCTCCGGAGCGCCGCCGCCGAACAGCTCGCCCACCGCGAGCGACGGCTCGGCCTCGCTGGCCGCGCACACCGCCCAGCGCGCGCCCATCCCGTCGCCGGTCGCGGCGAGCGGGGTCGGCGCGTTCGCGGGCTCGTCGGGCGCCGGCTCGTTGGGCGTGGGCTCGTTGGGCGCCGGCTCGTTGGGCGTGGGCTCGTTGGGCGTGGGCTCGTTGGGCATGAGCGCCGCGGACTCGCCAGCGCCCGCGTCCGGCGTGCTTCCGTCGAGCGCCGCGACGCTGGCGTCGAGCGCGTCCACGCCCGCGTCGGCCGCGTCGGGCTCCCCGCTCGGGAACCCGAACGTCTCCAGCGGGATCACGCCGAAGACGATCCCCACCACCGTGAGGACGACCCAGATCCCGAGGAGGACGCCGAAGGTGCGGAGCGTGGCGACGAGTCTGTCCACGCGCGCTTTATAGCCGCCTCAGAGCGAGACGTACACGAAGGCGAGGCACATCTCGTCCTGCGTGCCGTCGCCGAAGTTGGTCACCGAGTCGCGCGACATCGAGTTGAAGTTGCACGAGACCGACGCGGTGTCGGCGCGCTGGACCGGGATCGGCTCGTCGTACCAGTAGGCGAGCTGCCAGTTGAAGTCCCAGCGCGGGACCTCGACGAGGCAGCGATCGCCCATCGGGCCGCTCAGGTTGGCGTTGAGCGAGCGCCCGAGGGTGTGCATGTGCGGCAGGACGCCGTAGAGGTGCAGCGTGTCGACCGGGATGCTCCCGAGCGCGTCCCAGTAGAACGACACCGGCACCGAGCCCGTCTCGTCGTGGCTCGCGGTGCGCGGTGGGATCGCGAGCTGGAAGTCGCCAAACAGGATGAACGAGGCCGGGGTCACCGAGTCGCTCGTCATGAGATCGATCGTCGTCAGGTCGGTCCCCGGGCTGTCCGGCGCGAGGTTGTTGTAGTGGACCTGCACGATCAGCGGTCGGCCCGCCGTGACCTCGATGCCGGTGCCGCGGGGGAAGCCGACCGCGCCGGAGCCGGGCGCCCACAGGGTGAGCGGCAGGGCCTGGACCCGCGCGTCGCCAAAGCAGGGGTAGCCGTCGCCGGCGACGCCGTCCTGCATGTCGAGCGCGACCGCCTGGTCGGCCGCGGCCTGGCTCGTCGGGTTGTAGGTGATGACGTGGTGCACGCGCTGAGCGTTGCCCGGGTGCACGTCGTAGCCCGTGACGAAGATGTTCGCGGCGAGGCCGGGGTCGACGACGAAGCAGTGGTAGTCGTCGTCGGTCGAGCCGTCGATCGTGTACTCGGCCGGCATCTCGAGGGTCAGATCGGTGCGCGGCAGCGAGGGCAGCTCGGCCGGGGTCGGCGCGGGCGTGGTGGGGTCGCCCTCGGTCATGCCGGTGGCGACCCAGTCGCCGATGAGCCCGATCTCGTCGTCGGTCAGCCCGCGGTGGTTGCGGTAGGTGTTGCACTCACCCGAGGCGTCGGCGAGGAACGGCGGCATGATCCGCGCGGCCGTGACCTCGGCGATGCGCTGGCCGACGTCGAAGGCCTGGGCGTAGGTCTCGATCGCGAACGGCGCGATGCCGCCCGCGGTGTGGCAGGTGGTGCACTGCTCGACGAGGATCGGGCGGACGTCGCCGTAATAGGTGGGCACCGAGACGTCGGGCGGGCCCGCGTCGGCGCCGGTGCCCGAGTCGACCGTGGGGCGTAGCGGATCGTCGTCTTCGCACGCGGTGAGGGAGACGAGTCCGAGGAGGGCGACGAGCGGGGCGATCGAGCGCATGAGAGCTCCTGTCGAGGGGCGGGGGCGGCGAGGCATGTCCGACTGGTCGGTTCGACCACCCGGTCTAAGTCTGATTGCCCGGCCGGTCAACCCTCCCACACTAGCGGGGCCGGGCGGCGCTGAGAAGTCGTCCCCACCGCGAAGGCGCGGGGCCTCTCCGAAACGAACCGCACGCCATGAGCGACGACGAACCCACGCCCAGGGCCCCCGCCCCGCCTCGCCGCGGCCTCGCCTGGCTGTTCGTCCATCCCGAGGAGCGCCGGCTCCGGGCCGGCTTCCGCGTCGCCCTCACCCTCGGCGCGCTCGTCCTGCTCTCGCTCGTCGCGCAGCTCCTCACCCCCCTCCTCCAGCGCGGCGAGGGCTCCGCGGCTGCGGTGCGCCTCACGCTCGGGCCCCTCTTCGTCGTCGGGGCCGTCGCGGCGGCCGCCGTGGTTGGCGTCTCGCGCCGGCTGCTCGATCGCCGGCCGCTCTCCACGCTCGGGCTCCGCGCGAGCGGCGGCTTCGCGCTCGACCTCGCCTTCGGCACCGCGCTCGGCCTCGCGCTCATCTTCGGCGTCCTGACGGCCGAGGACGCGCTCGGGTGGGCGCGCTACGGCGAGCTGCCGCTGACCGACGGCTCGCCGCCGCGCCTCGTCTACGCGCTCGCGACCGTCGTCATCTACGCGGCGGTCGCGTTCTACGAGGAGCTCGTGTTCCGCGCGTACCTCATCCCCAACGTCGCGCACGGGCTGCGCGGGCGGTGGCTGTCCGGCGGGGCCGCGGTGGCCGCCGCGACGATCCTCACCAGCGCGGTGTTCGGCCTCGCGCACGCGCTGAACCCGCACGCGTCGCCCATCGCGACGCTCAACATCGTGATGGCCGGGGTGATGCTCGCCACCGGCTACCTGCTGACGGGCGAGCTCGCGCTGCCGATCGGGCTCCACCTCGGGTGGAACCTCGCGCAGAACCTCTTCGGCATGCCGGTGAGCGGTCAGCGGATGTTCCACTTCGGCGCG
>JAUHXR010000172.1 GCA_030426845.1 Polyangia bacterium
CGGTCCTCGTCCAGGTCTCCGACTGCGCGGGCGTGCCGCTGCCTGGCGCGACGATCGCGCTCGATCGCACCCAGCCCGACACCGTCCTCACCTACCTCGAAGGCGACACCCCGAGCGCGCGCGCGAGCACCGACCCCGGCGGCCAGGCCCTCGTCCTCAACGCGCCGACCGGCGACGTCACGATCACGCTGCGGGCCCAGGGCGACGCCGTGCAGCTCGGCGACGCGACCATCAACGTGCGCGCCGACCGCCTGACCGTCCTGCTCTGGCAGTAGCCAGAGCCGGCGCTCGCCGAGAGGGACAGTCCGAGCTCTTCGAGCCTTCTGCGCACGAGAGCTCGAGAGGTTCGGACCGTCCCCTCCCCGCCTCCGAGGCACCGGGGCCTTCTGCCTCACGAGAGCACGGACAGCGCGGACAGCTCGGACCGTCCCCCTTCGCCTCCGACAAGACGACGCGCGGGCGACGTCCGTCGCTCGATCGGGCGAGCGTGCGAGCGTGCTTGGTCCGAGGAGAGACCGGTGGGTACACTGGTCACGTGAGGGACCTCCAGGGCACGCTCAAAGAGCTCGAGGAGCTGCTCGCCCACGACGCCGAGGCCGCGCTGGCGCGCGCGGAGCGTGCGCTCGCGGAGGTCGACCGCGACGCGGACCCGGCCGGGGCGAGGCTCGCGCTCGGGGCCCGCGCCCTTCAGGCGCAGAACCTCCTCGGGCGCTACGCCGACTCCCTCCGCCGCTCGACCGAGCTGCTGCGCGGGGAGCTGCCGAGCGGTGAGCAGGCCAGCGACCTCGTGCGCGTCTACCGGATGCGCGGCGCCGCCTTCGCCCGGCTCGGGCACGACAACGCCGCCCTCGAGACGCTCGAGGAGGCCGAAGAGTGGTGCGAGGCCAACGGCGCACCCCACACGTCCCGGGTGCACCTGATGACGGAGCGGGCCTCCAGCCTGCGGCGCTCGGGGCGGACCGAGCAGGCGGTAGCGCTCTTCGACGACCTGCTCGCCCGCGGGTGGGTCGACGACGTGCCCCGGCTCGCCATCAGCGCGCGGCTCAACGCGGCGAGCGCGCTCTGGCAGGTCGGGCGCGCGGACGACGCAGCGCGGCTCCTCGACGAGTCGGCAGCGCGCCTCGAGGCGACGCCGAACCCCGAGCTGGCCGCGTGGCAGCACGCGATCCGCGCGTGGGTGGAGACCGCCCGCGGCGATCACCAGGCCGCGGTGGAGCACGCGACCCGGGCCGAGGCCTCATCGGTCGACGTAGGCGCGCTGACGAGCGCCATCCGGGCGCGCGCGCTCGCGCAGGCGCGGCTCGGCGACATCGCGACGGCGGAACGAACGCTGACCGATGTCCTGGCGCGCTGCGACGCCGAGGGCTGGCCGCAGCAGGCGGTGTTCGTCACCAAGGAGCTCGCCGAGGTCCTCGCGCTGGGCGGCCGGTTCGAGGAGGCGCTGGGCTGGATGCGGGACGCCCTCGAGCGCGAGCGGCGCAACGCGGTGGAGGCGAGCGCGGGGCTCCAGGAGGCCGAGCAGGAGCGGCGGCGGCTAGTCCGGGCGCGCATCGAGGCCGAGCGCCTGCGCGCGCACAACGTCGAGCTCGCGGAGCTGACCGAGCGGCTCGGCCGGGTGAGCCGCGATCGCGCCCGCCTGCTCCGCACCGTGTCGCACGACCTGCGCTCGCCGCTCACCGCGATGCTCTGCACGATCGACCTCGCCGAGCGAACCGACGACACGCTGCGCACGATCGAGGAGGCGGCCGAGCAGATGGCGTCGGTGATCGACGGCGCGCTGAGCATCGAGGCCATCCTGAGCGGCAAGCCGGTGATGCGGCCCGAGCGGCTCGACCTGGTGGAGGTGTGCCGGCGGCTGGTGCGCGGGTTGTCGCCGCTGGCCGAGCGCAAGTCGATCACGGTGCGGATCGAGGCGCCCGGCCAGCTCGAGGTGGTGACCGATCCCTCGGCGATCGGGCGCGTGCTCGAGAACCTCATCACCAACGCGCTCAAGTTCTCGCCCGTCGGCACGGAGGTCGTCGTGCAGCTCGAGGAGGACGGCGGCGTCGCGCGCGTGCAGGTCCGCGACCGCGGCCCCGGGCTCGAGGCGGACGAGCTCGGGCAGATCTTCGAATACCAGCGCACGGCGGCCGCGCGCCCCACCGGGGGTGAGAGCAGCTCCGGCCTCGGGCTCCACATCGTGCACCAGCTCGTGCGCATGCTCGGCGGGGCGGTCGAGGCGACCAACGCGGACGAGGGAGGGGCGGTGTTCACCGTGGAGCTCCCCCGCAAGATCGCGCACCTCCGCGCGGGCTAGGGAGTGTCTTCAAAGCCCGGCGCAGCCGAGCTCCGTGCACGTGCTCGTGCACGAGGACGGGGGACTGGGCCTTCGGCCCGTCCCTTTGAAGACAGCAGTGAATGGCGAATCCCGGCGAGCCATCGCCGTGCGAAGCAAGGAACGACGACGAGGAACGCCGAGGGCATTTCGAGGAGGAGTGACGCCGAGTCGCGCGGCGAGGGCCGGTGGGACGTGCCATGAATCGCTGTTCCGGGTGACTAGAGCGCCAATCGGTTTGGAGAGTCGAGAAAGCTCGGAGCGCGACGGCCGTTCGGCGAAACCGATTGGCGCTCTAGTCGCGCCCGGCTCGGCGGAGGGCGCGGTGAAGCGCGCTCGCCTCCGAGTAGCCCGCCTCGAACGCCGCCTCCGACGGGCTGCGGCCGGCGTCCAGCGCGGCCCGGGCGCGCAGGCGGCGGCGCTCGTCGATCAGCCGGCGCAGGCTCGTGCCTTCCTGGCGTAGGTGGCGCTGCAGGGTGCGGGGGCTCGCGCCGAGCGCGCGGGCGATCGAAGCCGCGTCGAGCGGGCCGGCCGGGAGCCGCGCGTCGACGAGGCGACACACCCGCTCGGTCAGGCTCGCGCCCTCGGGGGCGCCCTTCGCGCGCAGGTAGCCCTCGAAGAACCGGTGCATCGCCGGGTCGGGGCGACGGCTCGGGAGCGCGAGCGCGGCCTCGTCGAAGCGCACCTCCGCCGCCGGCGCGCCCCCCTCGACGGACACCCCGAGCGCGTGCCGCGCCGCGTCGAGGCGCGGGGGCGCGATGGTCGGGAGGTGGACCGCGCGCGGCACCACCCCGGCTGGCCCGAGGACGTTCGTGACGATGTCGGCGACGAAGGACGCCGCGCGCAGGTCGTGGGCCGGGCGCGGCGGACCCCAGGGGCAGTAGCGGAGCCGCGCCTCGCCGTCGCGCGCCTCGAGCTCGAAGCGCTCCCCACCGGCGGGGAGGAACGCGAGCAGCGCGCTCAGGCCCTCGCCGAGCGTGCGCGCGGTCGCGCCGAAGAACGCCAGCGCGTCGAGCGCCCCCTCGTCGAGCCCACGGCCGAGCGCGAGGCCGAGATCCGAGTCGTCGAGCGCCTCGGCCACCGCCTCGAGCGCGTCGTAGTGGGCGCGGAGCGGGATCCGCGCGAGCGGGTCGGCGAGCGCGGCCGCGTCGAGGCCCACCCCGACGGCAACCGCGTCGGCGTCGAGCCCCCGCTGTGACGCGTGGGCCAGCAGGGCGATCGTCCACATCGCGTGGGTCTCGGGACCGCTCATCGCCCGTCCTCCCTACCAGCGATCCGCGGTCGATCCCACCGCGCGCGCCCCGCGCGAGGGTGGCGCGCTCGGTCACCCGCTTCGGCGGCCCGGGTCACGACCCGGCCGCGCGTCGACCTCACCGTGGGGGCATGACCAAGACGACGACGACGACCGCGGCCGAGACGGAGCCCGAGACGAAGAGCCGGCCGCTGGCCGTGATCGCAGGCGCCACCGGCTACCTCGGCGGGCACACCGCGCGGGCGGCCAAGCGGGCCGGGTTCCGGGTGCGGGCGCTCGCGCGCGACCCGGCGCGCCTCGACGACGCGACGCGGGCCGCGTGCGACGAGGTGTTCGTGGGCGAGGCGACCGACCCCGCGACGATCGCGGGCGTCTGTGACGGCGCCGACGTGGTGTTCTCGTCCATCGGGGTCCGCCACCTCCGCCGACGGCCGACGATCTGGGAGGTCGACGAGCGCGCGAACCTGAACCTCGTGGGCGAGGCCGAGCGCGCCGGCGCGCGGCGCTTCGTGTTCGTCTCGGTCCTCGGCGGGCCGGGGATGCGCGCGCGGGTCCCCGCGGCCGAGGCGCGCGAGCGGGTCGTCGACCGCCTCCGCGCGAGCCGGCTGCAGCGCGCGGTGATCCGGCCAAGCGGGTTCTTCAACGACATGGGCGAGGTCCTCGAGATGGCGCGGCGCGGGCGAGTCTGGCTGATCGGCCGCGGCGACGCGCGCTTCAACCCGATCCACGGCGCGGACCTCGCCGAGGTGTGCGTGGGGTGCTTCGCGAGCGAGGCCGACGAGGCCCTCGACGTGGGCGGACCGGACACGCTCACCCTGCGCGAGGTCGGCGCGCTCGCCTTCGAGGCGCTCGGGCGCCCGGCGCGCTTCGGGCGCGTCCCGGCCTGGATCCTCCGCGCGCTCGCCCGCGCGGTCGCGCCCCTCAACGTGAACCTCGGCTCGTTCCTCGCGATGATGACCGCCCTCGGTGGCGACACGGACGCCGTCGCGCCGGCCCACGGCGTGCGTCACCTGCATGCGTTCTTCGAGGAGGCGGCGCGACGCGGGTGAGCCTGCTACACGGCGGCGGTGGACGACGGCGAGGAGACGGCCCGCCTCGAGCAGTGCCTCGAGACGCTGCGCTGGGTGCTCGAGGATCGAACGCGCATCGACGCGCTCGAGCCCGACGCGCGCCGCGCGCTGATGATCGCCGCAGGGCAGCTCTCGCGACCCGACCGCGCCGAGCAGCGCCAGCTCGCGAAGGCCCGCCGGCGCCAGCGCAAGCGGGCGCTCCGGGACGCGGACGAGGCCAAGCTCGGCGCGACGGCGATCCGCCGGATGCGCGCCGCGCCGGTCTTCGAGACGCCGCCGATCCTGTCGCCGCCGGTCGCGGAGGACGCGCCGCGGCCGTCGCTGAACGAGCCGCGCAAGTGCTACATCTGCAAGGCGCCGTTCACCGAGGTCCACCCGTTCTACGACCAGATGTGCGAGCCCTGCGCCGAGCTCAACCTCGCGCGCCGCAACCGCACCGCGGACCTCCAGGGGCGCGTCGCGATCGTCACCGGCGCGCGGGTGAAGATCGGCTACCAGGCCGCCATCAAGCTCCTGCGCGCCGGCGCCACCGTCCTCGTCACCACCCGCTTCCCCCACGACGCGGCCGCGCGCTACGCCCGCGAAGAGGACTTCGAGGCGTTCCGCGACCGGCTCCACGTCCACGGCCTCGACCTGCGGCACACCCCGAGCGTCGAGCGGTTCTGCGCCTACGTCGACCGGGCCCTGCCGCGGCTCGACTTCATCCTCAACAACGCGTGCCAGACGGTGCGCCGCCCGCCCGGCTTCTACCGCCACCTCATGGACGCCGAGGCGGAGAAGCAGGCCCCCGCCCACGCGCGCGCGCTCCTCGCGCAGCACGACGAGCGGCGCGCGACCGCCCTCGCGACGAGCGGCGACGCGGCGGTGGACTCCGCGCGCATGAGCCAGGTCGCGCTCCTGCCCGAGGAGCACGGCCCGGACCTCCACCTCTTCCCCGAGGGCGCGCTCGACGCGGACCTGCAGCAGGTCGACCTGCGCGACCTCAACAGCTGGCGGCTGCGCCTCGACGAGGTGCCGACGGTGGAGCTGCTCGAGGTGCAGCTCGTCAACGCGATCGCGCCCTACGTGATCAACGGCCGCCTGCGCGGGCTGATGACCCGGAGCCCCGAGCGCGACAAGCACATCGTCAACGTGAGCGCGATGGAGGGGCAGTTCTACCGCGCGTTCAAGACGGACAAGCACCCGCACACGAACATGGCGAAGGCCGCGCTCAACATGATGACGCGCACCTCCGCCGCGGACTACGTGCAGGACGGCATCCACATGAACAGCGTGGACACCGGGTGGGTGACCGACGAGGACCCCCAGGAGATCGCGGCCCGCAAGGTCGAGGTCCACGGGTTCCACCCGCCGCTCGACGTGGTGGACGGAGCGGCGCGGATCGTCGACCCGATCTTCGAGGGCTTCCTCACCGGCGAGCACGTGTTCGGGCAGTTCCTGAAGGACTACCGCCCGGTGGCCTGGTGAGCGTACCGTTCTGGCGATGAACCCGTCGGAGTGGTTGGCCCTCGCGGGCCTGTTGCGGATCATGATGGGCGCGGACGGGCACGTGTCGCTGCGCGAGCACCGCTTCGTCGGCAAGCTCGCGAGCGACCTCGGGCCCGAGCTCTGGACCTACCTCGCCAAGGCGGAGGTCGAGCTGCCGAGCGAGGACGCGGTCCGCCGCGCGGCGGCCCGGGTCGCCAAGCCGGAGAGCCGCGCGCGCATCCGGGCGATCCTCGAGGCGCTCGCCGAGTCCGACGGCGTGGTGCTCGAGGAGCAGGAGCTGCTCGACTGGCTCGACGAGGCGTGGGCGAGCGGCGCGGGCGATCAGTAGCCCGCGCCGACGTCGACGAGGCCGCGGAGCGGCCGGCCCTCGTCTAGGGAACGTACATTGTCGGCGAGCGCCTCGACCGCGCGCTCGAGGTAGCGCAGCCCGAGGCCCGCGAGGTGAGGGCTCACGATCAGGTTGGGCGCGTCCCAGAGCGGGCTCTCGGGGGGCAGCGGCTCCTCCTCGAACACGTCGAGGGCCGCGCCGCCGAGGCGTCCGTCACGCAGCGCGGCGAGGAGCGCGGCCTCGTCCAGCACCCCGCCGCGGCCGACCTGGACGAGGCG
Organism: Polyangia bacterium; assembly: GCA_030426845.1. GTDB lineage: Bacteria > Myxococcota_A > Polyangia > Polyangiales > Sandaracinaceae > JAUHXR01. The sequence continues at coordinate 6,731 of JAUHXR010000172.1, forward strand.
CGCGGTGGGGCGTGTGGGTGTCGGACGCAGGGCCGCGAGCGCGTCGGCGTCGATCAGGCCCCGCGTCCCCGGCGTCAGCGGCAGCGTGATCACCGCGTGGTCCGCCTCGGCGAGCGCGTCGAGGAGCTCGTCGGGGCCGCGCACGCGCTCCACCCCGGCCACCGGCGCGGGCCGCCTGCGCACCCCGACGACGCGCATCCCGAGCGCTGCGCCGATCCGCGCGACCCGCGCCCCGATCGCGCCGAGCCCCACCACGCAGAGGGTCGAGCCCTCGAGCGGAGCCGACGCGAAGGGCCGCCAGCGGCGCTCCGCCTGACGCGCGACGAGGGTCGGCAGGCCGCGCGCGAGCGCGAGCAGGAGCGCGATCGCGTGCTCCGACGCCTCGGCCGCGAAGACGCCGCGCAGGCCCGCCACCTGGACGCCCGCCGGCAACCCGTCGGCCGGCAGCAGCCCGTCGGCGCCCGCGCCCATGAGCTGCACCAGCCGCAGGCGCGTCGCGCCCGACCAGTCGAGCCCGGGCGCCGTCGCGGTGAAGAGCACCTCCACCTCGCCGAGCCCCGCCGCGAGCTCCTCGGGGCGCGTCCACGCCGTCACGTCGTGCCCGGGCAGCGCCTCGCGGACGGCGGCCTCGATCCGCGGGGCCGCGCGCGCGTGGTAGACGTGAAGGCGCATGACCGCGAGCCTACCCCGACGCGCGCTGATCGGCGTCCGGCTCGGCGAGGACCCGACGCCCGAGGCCCCCGGCCTGTTCGCGCGCGGCGCGGAGCCGGGGACGATGGCCGCGGCGGCGGGGATGCGGGCCGGCGATCGTCTGCGCGCGATCGACGGGCGCCCGATCGACACGGCGGACGACGCGCGGCGCGTGTCCAAGGTGCTCGACTCCGCGCGCGCGGTGATCGCGTTCGAGCGCGACGGCGGGACGATCGAGGTCGAGGTCGAGGTGAGCCGCTGGCCGGCCGAGGCGCTGCCCGGCGCGGGGCCCACCGAGTACGGCCACGTCACGATCGACGGCGCGCGGCTGCGCACCCTCACCACGCCGGGCGCGGCCGACGCGAGCCCGGGGGTCGTCGTGCTCCAGGGCATCGCGCGCGCGTCGGTCGACTTCGCGCTCGCCCCCGACGCGCCGCTCGCGCGCCTGGTGGCCGGGCTCGCGGAGGCCGGCTTCGCGACGCTGCGGATCGAGAAGTGGGGGGTCGGCGACAGCGAGGGCCGCGCCGAGGACGCGGACCTCGCGCGTGAGCTCGCCGCGATCGAGGACGCGCTCGACGTCTTCGCTGCGCGGCCCGACGTCGGGCCGGTGTTCGGGTTCGGGCACAGCCTCGGGGGGATGGAGCTGCCGCTCCTCGCGCGGCCCCTCGCGGGCGCGGTCGTCTACGGGACCTCGCCCTGGCGCTGGAGCGAGTGCATGGCCGCGAGCGCGCGCCGTCAGCTCCGCTTGCGTGGCCTCGAGGGCGAGGCGCTCGAGCGGGCCGCGGCCGCCGATCCCGCGCGGCGACACGGCGTCACCGCGGCGTTCCTCGCGCAGCTCGAGGCGCGCGACCTGCGGGCCGCGTGGCGGGCGTTCGAGGCGCCGGTGCTCGCGCTCCACGGCGAGCACGACTGGGTGGTCAGCCGCGAGGAGACCGAGGAGCTCGCCGCGCTCGCGCCGCGGGGCGAGGCCCGCGCGCTGCCGGGGATCGATCACGCGCTCGGCGCGCACGCGGATCGCGCGGCGAGCCTCGCCGACTACGGGCGCGGGGCGCTCGACGACCGGCCGCGCGCCCACGCGGTCGCTTGGATCCGGGCTATCCTGCGCGGGGAGGGACGATGAGCCAGCTACGCCTCTGCGGATCGTGTGATCGCCACGTGCGGGACGGGGACGACGTCTGCCCGTTCTGCGGGGAGGCCGATCTCGCCGCGCCTCGAGGGCGGCGACCCGCCTCGCGCCTGTCGCGCGCAAAGTACGTCGCGTTCGGGGTCGCGGTCGCGGCCGCGGCGGCGACCGGGTGCGGGGACGGCGCGGGCGACAGCGACGCCGGCCCGCCCGACGCGGGGGACATCGCGGCTCCCTACGGCGCGCCGCCGATCCGCGGCGGCGACCTCGTCTGACGAGCGCACCGGGTGATCCGCCGGAGCGTCGCGGGGCTGCTCGCGCTCGCCGCCCTCGGGGCGGTGAGCCCGGCGCGCGCCCAGCCCGCGCCGCCGGGCGAGCTGCGCGAGGCCGTTGTCGCGCTCTTCGAGATGCCCGACCCCGCCCCGCGCGCCCGCGCCGAGGCGCTCGCCCGGGTCCTCGCGGTGAGCTGGCTCGCGCACCGGGACCTGACCTTCGCGCCGAGCCACTCCGGCCCGAGCGCGGCGAGCCCCGACGCGTTCATGGAGTGCCTCCGCAGCAGCGCGGACATGAACGAGGCGATGGGGCGGATGGAGCGCTGCCGACCGCTGCACCCGGCCCTCGCGGCGCGGCGCGCGCCCCCGTACCGTCGCGTCGCGGCCGGCGCCTGGGACGACAACGTGGCGCGCTTCCTCGCAGACGCGCGCCTCGGCCCGCGCTCCCCCGCGGCCGAGGTCACCGCGGACCCCCTCGCCGCGCCGGGTCGGGCCGCCTTCGTCGCGATCGTGTCGGGCGAGCCGCCGCCGCTCGAGGCCGACGCCTTCGCGCTCCAGGTCGTGCTCGACGTCGGCGCCGGCCCCTGGGACGCGGAGCAAGCGGCCGCGCTCCTGCTCGAGGCCTGCGACGCGACCCGCGCGATCGAGCCGCACCGCTGCGCGCGCGTCGGGGCCGGCGAGCGGCTCGCGCTCCACCTGATCGGGGATCGCGCGGTGGAAGTCTTCGAGTCTCCGACCGGGCCGCGCCTCGAGCCGCGCCAGCGTCGGCCCGACGCGCCCTACGGGGCGCCGGTCGCCGGGGTGGCCGCGGTCGTCGCGTCGACTCCGTGGCGCCTGCCGCGCTCGAGGCCGCAGATCGACGTCCCCTCGGGCGACGTCGGGCGACCGCTCCGCGCGCGGGTCACCGTCCCCCTCGACGCCGACGAGAGCCCCCCGATCGCGCTCCTCGAGCCGTGGGCCACCGTCGACGGCGTCGAGATCGCGGTCCACGCGACGGACCCGCTCGCGTTCACCGTGCCGATCCCGCCGCCCGATCGGCCCGGCACCCACGCGCTGGTGGTCGGCCTCCGCTCGGTCGAGGGCGCGCCCGGGCCGAGCGCAGGGGTGACGTTCGAGGTCGGGAGACTCGGCGCACCCGTCGCGCTCGAGGGCGGTCAACACGCCTGTCTACCTTCCGACCGCGCCCTCGGGTGGGGAGGCCGCCTGGACGGGGGCGACCTGCGGCTCCGCGGCACCTGCGTGGCGCTGCCGTGGTGGAGCCTCGGCCGCGGCGTGACCGAGGTCTCAGCCCACGTGGGCGGCGCGCGGACACGGGTCGAGGTCACCATGCGACCGAGCCCGGTGACGCTTGCGCTGATGGGCCTCCTGCTCGCGGCGATCGCGCTCGGCGCGTGGCTCACCTCCTTCGCGCCGACCGCGGCGGCGATCGCGCACCGGCCGGACCGCGGGGTCACGTTCCGCGCGTCGGCCGAGGGCGCGTGGGAGGTGGCTCCGCTCACGACGGTGGAGACGCTCGAGGTGCGGCGGCTCGGACCCTTCACGGTGGGGCGCGACCCCGAGGGCCGACTCGTCCGGCTGAGGCCGGGGGTCGCGGTGTTCGTCGGCGGCGAGCGGCGCGCGCAGCTCGTCGACGCGGCGACCGCGGACGCGCTCGCGTCGGGGCAGCGCAAGGAGCCGCCCTTCGTGAGCACGGGGTCGGTCAACCCGCTCGCGCGCGCCGGGCTCCTCCTCGGGCCGCCGCTCCTCGCGGTCCTGCCCGCGCTCCTGTACGCGCCGCTCTACGACGCGTGGCCCGCCCTCGGAGCCACCGCGCTCTTCGGGCTCGCGCTGATCGTCGCGCTCACGATCAGCCGCGCCGGCGCGCGGGCCTGGTGAGCGGCCGGGCGGAGACACCGGGCTATGCTCCGCGCCTCGTGCACTCGCCCTCTCGACGCGCGGCGGCCCGATGAGCGGGCTCGCGACGCGGCCCTTCGAGGCCCAGCTCGCCGCGATCGACGCCGCGGTCGAGGCGGGGGAGGCGCGCGCGCTGCTCGGCGAGGTCGGCGCGCTCACGGATCCCGAGCCGCTCGCCTACCTGCTCCGCGGGCTCACCGCGCGCGGCCCGACCGACGACGCGCTCCGCGCCGCGCTCGGACCGGTCCTCGCCGGCCTCCCCGATCCGTCGCTCCCGTTCGTGTTCGCGTCGGCCGCGCGCGGCTCGGCCCTCGACGCGCTCCTCCGCGACGTCGCGTCCGACGCGCTCGCGACCTGGCCGGCCACCCGCCCGAGCGCGCTCGCGTTCCTCGCGCGCTGGCTCAGACGCCGCCACCCCGAGGCCCACGCGGCGCTCCTCGCGCGCGCCGCGGCCGAGGTCGACGGGCCGCCGGGCGACGGGCGCTGGGCGCTGTTCATCCCGGGGGCGCGCCTCGCCGAGCGCGCGGCCGATCCTGTCTGGGGACCGGTCGCGCGCGAGGCCCTCGCGGTCGCGGTCGACGCGCTCGCGCGCGCGCCCAAGTCGATCTCCCAGGTCAACGCCGAGCGGCTGCTCGCGAGCCGCGTCTACGCCGACCCGGGACACTTCCTGTTCGAGCTGCTGCAGAACGCGGACGACGCCGGCGCGCGCGCCTGGTCCGCGCGGCTCGAGCCGACGCGGGCGGTGATCGTCAACGACGGCGAGCCCTTCTCGTTCCTCGACCTCGTGGGCGTGCTCTCGATCGGGCAGACCACCAAGGCGGCGGCGCAGATCGGCTTCTTCGGGGTCGGGTTCAAGAGCGTCTACGAGGTCTGCGTGCGGCCGCGCGTCCACTCCGGCGCGCTCGACGTCGAGATCGCTCACGTCTCGATCCCCCGGCAGATCGAGCGGCCCGACGACGTCTCGCCCGGCGCCACCACGCTCGTGCTCCCGTTCCGCGCCGGGGTCGACGTGGCCAGCCTGACCGCGCACGCCGCGCGGATCCCGCCCGAGACGTTGATGACGCTGCCTCACCTCGAGGAGGTCACGCTGGCCGGGCCGGACGCACCGGCGACGCGATGGCGCGAGACGCGCGACGGCGATCGCACCGAGCTGTCCTGCGACGACCTCGGCCGAGACGACCTCGGCCGAGACGACCTCGGCCGAGACGACACGGCCGAGCGGCGGCGCTACCGGCGCGCCGAGGCGGAGGTGCGCTTCACGGGGCCGCGCGAAGAGGGCCGGCCGGCCGAGAGCCAGGTCCTCGTCGCCGCGCCGCTCGACGCCGACGGTCGACCCGCGCCGCGCGCGCACCCGACGCTCTTCGCGTTCTTGCCGACCGCCGAGCGCACGGGCCTGCGCGTGATCGTCCACGCGCGCTTCGACGTCACCCTGGATCGCGAGCGGCTCGAGCTCGGCTCGGCGTGGAACGACGCGCTCCTCGAGGCGGCCGGCGACGCGCTCGCGCGGCTCGCCCTCGAGGCGGTGGCCGACGGCGCCTCGCCGCTACCCTGGCTGCCCGACCCGCGCGAGGTCTCACCCCGGGTGGAGCCGACCCTCGCGCGCGCCCGGGCCGCGCTCCACGACGCGCCCTGCCTGCCCGCGGCCGACGGCGGCTGGCTCGCGCCGGCTCACGCGCGCCTCATGCCGGCCGACCTCGCGCACGCCCTCGCCGCGCTCGACCTCGGCGACGGCGCGCGCGCGCTCGCGCCGCTGGACCCGCGCGAGGAGGCGGTGGCCCGCTGGCTCGGCGCGTGTCCCCTCGGGGACGACGCGCTGATCGGCGCGATCGCGCGGGCGCTGCGCAGCGGGCAGCCGCCGCCGCCGTGGCTCGGGCCGGTGGTGCTCGAGGCGCTCGGGGACGCGGCGGTCGACGACGCGCGCCTCCGCGACCTGCCGCTCCTCCGGGATGCGCAAGACAACCTGCGCACCGTGAGCGAGGCGAGCGCCGCCCCCGGGCCGCTCGCGACGCTCTACGCGGGCCTCCGCCCCCTCGCCACCGAGGCGAGCCTCGACGCCCTCCCCGAGCGGCTCCGCGAGCGGCTCGGCGCCCGGGCCTTCGATCCCGCTACGCTCGTCGAAGACCTGAGCGGTCCGCTCGCCGAGGCGCTGCTCGGACGCGAGGGCGCGCTGCTCCGCGCGCTCGGCGAGGCGGATGACGCGCTGCTCGGGGCGCTCCGCGACGTGCCCATCCTGCGCGGCGCGGACGGCGCCCGCTGGGCGATCCGCGACGGCCTCGTGCGCCCTGCGCCGGGGCTCGAGGGGATCGCCGCAGGCCTCGCGGACGCCGTCCCGGTGATCGACCCCGCGCTGGCGGCGGCGCACCGCGCGCTGGTCGACCGCTGGGTGCCCGCGTTCGATCTGCCCGAGCTCGCCGACGCCCTCGACGCGGGCCTCCTCCTCGCCCCCGACGCGCGGCGCGAGCTCGCGACGCTGCTCGACCTGCGCGCCGCCGCGCTCCCGCGGGGCCTCGCCCGACGGCTCGCCGGCTGGCCGCTCTTCACCGACCACCTCGGCGCGCTCCGCCCCCTCGAGGGCGAGGGCCGCGCGATCTGGACGAGGGACGCTTCGTTGCCACCCTTGCTCCCGTCCTGGCCCTGGCTCGCCGACCCGGAGGCCGCGTTCGTGCGCGCGCTCGAGCCGCCAGCGGTCGGGGTCGAGCAGGTCGCGGACGCGCTCACCTCGGGCGCGCCGCCGATCGACGCCGCGGCGCTCGAGGGTCTCTACGGGTGGCTCGGCGCGCGGGCGGGGGCGCTCTCTACCGGCGCGACGGACGCGCTGACCGAGGCCCCCATCTGGGTCGACCTCGAGGGCCGGCCACGCCGCCTGGACAGCCTGCGGCGAGGCACCGGGGGCACCGCGATCGACGCCTGGTACGCGGCGGTGGGCGGCCGCGAGGTGGCGCACCCGGCCGCGCTCGGACTGCTCGAGGCGCTGCGCCGCGCGGACCGCCTGGCCGCGACCGACCACGACGCGCTGGTGCGCGATCTGATCGCCCGCGGCGAGGCGCCGGAGGTGCCGCCCGCACTGCTCGCGCGGGTCCTGGAGGAGGCGGCGCGCGAGGTGCCGCCCGAGGCCCTCGCGCCGCTGGCCCGGCTGCCGCTCTTCGAGGACGAGGGCGGCGCGCGGCGGCCGCTTGGCGGCTGGTCGGCGCCCGACCCCGAGGCCGCCCATCGGCCGGGACCGTTCCGCGAGGCGCTGCGGGCCGGGGCGCTCCCGCTGGTGTCGGCGGCGTGCGAGCGCGACTTCGCGGGCCTGCTCGCGATCGTCGGCCCGGCCGGGGCGGGCCCCCGCGATCTCGTAGCCCAGGCCGACAGGCTCCTCGACGCGCCCGACGCGCTGCTCGACGCGCTGACTCCGTGCTCGAGCGAGCTGGGCGCCGAGGATCGCGCCGCGCTCGCGCGCCTCCCGCTGCTGGAGCGCGCGGACGGAGAACGAGGCGCGGCGCAGGAGCTCGTCGACCCCACCCCCTTCGCGGAGACGCTCGGCGACGCGCGGCTCGCGATGCTCGAGCTCGACTCGTCGCTGCTCTCGAGCGACGGACTGCGCCGGGCCCGCGCCTTTGCGCTCCCGCTCCGCGCGGCCGAGGGCCTCTTGCGCGAGCTGACCGCGGCGCTCGAGGAGGGCGCGCCGCTCGCCGCTCAGCCCGCCCCGTGGGGGGACGTCGAGGCGCTCTGGGCGCTCGCCGCGCTGCACCTCCAGCTCGCGGTCGACCCGCGCGAGGCGCCGCTCGGCGTCGACGCGCGCGGCCACCTCGCGCGGCCCCCGCTCTTCGCCGCGAGCGAGGCGGCGCGGGCCCTCACCGCCGCCCTGCCGCTGAGGGCGCGCCTCGCCGACGAGGGCTGGGCCGAGGGCGCGCAGGATACCTTGCTCGCGCCGCTCCCCGCGCGGGCGGTGGCCGAGGCGCTGCGCGAGGCGTGCCCCGAGGAGCGGCCGCGCGAGGGCCACCCGGTGATCGCCGACACGGGCGCGCTCTACGCGTGGCTGCGCGAGGCGCGCGCGGCGCTCGAGGAGGACGAGCCGGCGCTCGCGGCCCTCGGCGCGGCCGCCATCCTCCCTTCGCAGCGCGGGACCCTGCGGCGAGCCCGCGACCTGGTGCTCGGCCCGGACCTCCCCGATCTCGGCCTCGGCTGGGGCCTCGCGTCGGACGCGCCCGACGACCTCGCGCGCTGGCTGGGTGTGGCGTTCGAGCTCGAGCGGGCCGCGCGCCGCGCGGTCGTCGACCACGTGCTCGACGGGATCGACGAGGCCGCGGAGGCGGACGACCGGACGCGCGCGGGCGAGCTCCTCCGCTTCCTTGCGGGGGCGCTCGGGGCGGGGGCGGTCGGGCCCGACGAGCTCGAGTCGCGCGTGCGCCGCGGCAAGGTCCGCGCGCGCCTGCGCGTGCCGGTCGAGGGCGGCGGCTGGGACAAGCCGCGCTTCGCCTGGGCTCCGAGCGACGAGGTCGCCGACCACCTCGTGGAGGTCACCGACGCCCTGCCGCCGCGCATCGCGCTCCCCGGCGCGGACCCCGCGACCCGGCGCCTCCTCGCGGCGTGCGGCGCGCGCGCGGATCTGGACGACGGCGCGGTCGCGGCCCTGCTCGACGGCGAGGGACTCCGCCCCGGCCTCGCGGCCCGGCGCGCGCTCGCGCGCTACGTGGCGGTGCGCGCGCTGGCCCGACCCGCGCGCATCGACGCCTGGCGGCTCCGCACGCGCGCCTGGGTGCCCGATCGCGCCGACCGGGTGCGACGACCGCCCGAGCTGCTCTGGCCGGACCCGCTCGCGGTCGAGCTCTTCGGCGACGACGCGGCGCGCTTCCCGGACCCGGAGCTCGGCTTCGACCTGACCGCGGCCGACGGCCGGCGGCTCGGCTTCGCGACCGCCGACGCGCTCACCCTCGCGGACATCGCCTCGCACGCGCGCGGCCGCGAGGCGCGGGCGGGCCTGCTCGGCTGGCTCGAGGCGGGCCTCCGCGACGGGACGCTCGAGGCCAAGGCGGTGAGGCGCGCGCTGGGCGAGGCGATCCTGCTGCGCGACGACGAGGGCGAGGCGCGCCCGCCGTCGGAGCTCGCGGTGCGGGACGCGCGCGCGCTCTTCGGTCGGCTGCGCGGAGACTTCGGCGCGGGCGCGGATTACCCGGCGCTCACCGACGCGCTCGGCATCCCGCCGCGGCCCCACGCGGCGATGATCACCCGCTTCCTCGTCGAGGTCGGCGAGGACCTCGCGGAGCTGCCCGAGGCGGGCCGGGAGGAGCTCGCGCGGCGGCTCCCCGAGGTCTACGAGCGGCTCGCCGAGCGCGTCGCCGCGGGCGAGGGCGCGAGCCTGCCGGACGGGGCCGCGATCGCCGCGCGGGTCCTCGAGGAGACCCGGCTCTGTCGGATCGGCGAGCCGTCGCTCACCCTGCTCGAGCCGGTCGAGCTGGCCGAGGTGCTGCCCGCGTCGGCGCTCGCGCGCCTCGCCGATCCACTGCCCGCGTTCGATCGGCCGCCCGCGCTGCTGGGGCTGCTCTTCGCGGCGGGGATCGGCGACCTGCTCGCGCGGTTCCGCGCGCGTGAGGCGCTGACCGGGCCGCGGCGCGACGACCTCGACGCGGACGCGGAGGCCCTGCGCGCGGCTCTGGCGGAGGCGCTCGGCGACGCGGTGGGCCAGCGCGCCCGGGTGGTCGAGGGCCTGCGCGCGCGCGGGACCCTCGAGCTGCGCGCGAGCGACGACTACCGCTCCGCGCCCGGCCTCGACGCCACGGTCGAGGTCGACGCCGCGATCGTCGACGGCGTCCTCTGGCTCACCCCGCAGGCGCTCCGCGACCCGACGCTCCTCGCGCCAGCCCTCGCGCCCGAGCCGCGCCGCCGGGCGGCCACCCAGCGCTGGCTCGCCGAGGGCCGCTTCGGCGAGGCGCCGAAGAAGGTCAAGACGCCTTCCGAGCCCGAGCGCGCGCCGCGCCCCGCGCGCGAGGGCCTCTGGTCTCGCCTCAAGCGCGCGTTCGGGGCCCGCGACGACCGCCGCGAGAGCGCGAAAGAGGCGCCCACCCTTCCGTCGTCCGGTCGATCCGGTCGAGGCCACGGTCGGCCCGAGGGCCCGGTCGGCGAGGGCTTCTTCCGCCCGGGCGGCGAGATCGGCCCGCAGCTCGAGGGGACCGACGGCTGGCTCGAGGACCGGCGGCGCGCGCCCGACTTCGGCTTCGCGTTCTCTCCGTCGCGCCTGCCCGCGCCGTGGCTCTACGCGCCCAAGCTCGTCGCGACGCGCTTCGATCGGCGGGGTCAGCGCTGGGAACGAGCGAGCCTCCGTCGCCCCGAGGTCGCGCGCGCCGAGGCGGGCGCGGTGGTCCTGCGCGGCACCCTCCCGCGGGGCGACGCGGTCCTGCCCCTGCCGCTCTACGGCAAGGTCGTCGCGCTCGACGCGGAGGACGCGCGGCTCGTGACCGGCCCCGACGGCGGCCCGCTGCTCCGGCTCGAGCGCGCGGGCCCCGTCCGGCTGAAGGTCGGCCTCGGCCCCGCGCCGAGCCTCGAGCGCGCGCGCCCCCTCGCGCTCCCCGAGGCGCTCGCGAGCTTCGTCCCGGACGCCGAGCTCCCCGACGAGGTGCACGCGCTCCTCGACGACCTCGACCCTGACGCGAGCCCGTGGGAGCGCGCGGTCACGATCCGCGACTTCGTGCGGACGCGCTACCGCTACGACCCGAGCTACCTCGAGGACGCGTCGGTCGGCCGCTGGCTGGCGCGGGTGACGCGCGGGCGGGCGAGCGCCCACGTGGCCGCGCTCCACGCGGCGGGCGACGGCGAGCACCTCGGCGCGGGCGTCTGCTACGAGCTCAACGCGCTCGCCTGCGAGCTTCTCCGCCGCGCGGGCGTACCCGCGGCGATCGCGACGGGCTGGGTGTTCACCGGCGGCTCGCTCGCCGAGCCCGATCACCTCTGGACGCTCGCGCTCCTCGTGGACGAGGCGGGGGCGCCGATCTGGGCGCCGATCGACGCGAGCACCACCCGCGACGGCCGACCGCTCCGCGTGCCGCGCCGCCCGGCCGGTCGCTTCAAGCCGCCCCGAGCCCGCGAGGGTCGGGCCCCCGCGACCCCGCGCTGGGACGACGCTTCCCCGAGCGGCCCTGGCGGTCCCGGCGGCTCCGGCCCCCGCCGGCGACGGCGCCCGCCGCGGGTCGAGCTGCACCGGCTCCTGCGCCACCTGGAGCGCCTGAGCGGCGACGCGCTGACCGACGAGGAGCGCGCCGCCCTCGAGGACGCGCTGGCCGATCGCGCCGAGGCGCGGGCGCTCCTTCGCCGGCTCAAGGGCTGAGCGCGACTCGAGGGCTGAGCGGAGGCCGCCGGCGGTGCATACTCGCCCTCGATGCGAGTGGTGATCTTCGGCGCGACGGGCATGATCGGTCAGGGCGTACTCCTCGAGTGCCTCGACGACCCCTCGATCACCGAGATGATCACGGTCGGCCGACGCCCCGTGGCACAAGAGCACGCCAAGCTGACGCAGGTCGAGCACGGCGACTTCCTCGACTTCGCGCCGATCGCCGAGCGCCTGCGGGGCCTCGACGCGTGCTTCTGGTGCCTCGGCATCACGTCGGTCGGGATGAGCGAGGAGGACTACCGGCGGATCACCGTCGACTTCACGATGGCCGCGGCAGAGGTCCTGCTCCGCGAGAGCCCGGGGCTCACGATGTGCTTCGTGAGCGGCGCGGGCACCGACCGCGAGGGCGGCCCGATGTGGGCCCGCGCGAAGGCGGACGCCGAGGACCGCCTGCTGGCGATGCCGTTCGGTCGTGTCACCTGCTTCCGCCCGGCCTACATCCAGCCCAAGCGCGGCGTGCGCTCGCCGAGCGCGAGCTACCGCGTCACCCACGCCGTCCTCGCGCCCTTCCACCCGCTGCTCAAGGGCCTCCGGCGCTACGTGACGAGCACGCCCGAGGTGGGCCGCGCGATGATCCGCGCCGCGCGCGACGGCGCGCCCAAGCCGGTGCTCGAGAACGACGACATCTGCGCGCTCGCCGCCGGCTGAGCGCGCCGGCCTCACTCACGCGCGGCGACCGACGCGCGCGCGCGGTCGCACTCCGCGCAGCCGTCACCCGGTGCGCAGAGGAACACGAGCGGGTCCCGCTCCAGCTCGTCGATCGCGGCGCGCACCACCTCGCGCGCCTCGCTGAGCCGCGCACGCGCGTGGCCGACCCTCCCCTCGCGCTGCTGACCGCGGGCCCGAAGCCACCCGTCGAGCCGCGCGAAGCCCTCGCAGCAGTGATCAGGCTCGGCGATCGGCACCGTCCGCGCGACCCCGCCCTCCACGACGACGGTCGGGTGCGCGACCTCGTAGGGCACCCCGAAGAGCGCCTCGGCGAGGTGGACCGTCGTGCTCGCCTCGTGACCTACCCCGAGCAAGAGTACCTGCGCGCCGCGGTCGTGCGCGCGCCCCACGGGGCTGTCGGGCCCGTGCGGCGGCGCGAGCGGCTGAGGCGCGCAGATGGCGGCCGCCTCCGGCCCCTTGGCCGCGAAGGAGCCGCCCGGGTGGGTGCTCCGGGTCACCCCCGGCCGCCGCCAGAAGCGCTCCGCCACCACCCCCATGTCGAGCGTCGGGGTCGACGCCGGATCGAACACCGAGGCGCCGTCGGTCATCGTCGGCATCACGAGCGTGCCGCGCGGCCCGAGCGCGACCTCGAGCGCCTCGATGAGCCCGTCGGGCCCACCCTCGACCGGGCGCACCGCGCGAAACGAGGTGTGCACGAGGAGCACCCCGGCGGGGCGCACGCCGAGGTCGCGGAGCTGCTCCACCAGCGCCGCGCGCGTCACCGGGCGGCTCACCCGTCCTCCGGCCACCACCACTCGTAGGGCGCGAGGTGCTCGCACGCGGGGCAGAGCGTCTCCTCGAAGACCTTGCCGCCTCCCACGTCGCCGATCGAGTCGAGGATCGGCGCCTCGAGGAGGGGCTCGGCGCCGCGCTCCCGGAGGGCCGCGGCCATCCGCTCGAGCAGCTCGGTCGGCGCGTCCTCGGGGAGCACGCGCCCTGTGATAGCAGCTATCGCCGGGCTCGGTCAGCGGCGGACGAGGACCTGCACCCCGCGGAAGCCGGGCCCCTCTTGATGGACGGTCACGCGGTCGGGCTCGCGCTCGGTGTGCTGGGCGATCGTGACCCCGAGCCACCGGAGCGTGTAGGTCGCC
>JAUHXR010000173.1 GCA_030426845.1 Polyangia bacterium
CGGCTCGGACCAACCCGGCTCCGGTCAGCTCAGCTTCGACCCTTGAGCGCGCGCACCACGGGGCCGGTGAGCGGCAGCGTGGCCGACGCGAAGGCGGCCGCGAGGACCGCGCCCCCGCCGACCCCCTCGAGGCCCTCGAGCGCGCACATCGCGATGGCGACCACGAGGCTGACCGCGGCGCCGACGATCGCGAAGTAGCACCAGCTCGCGAGCCGCGTGAGGCCGAACAGGCCGAGCGCCCCGAGCCCCGCCGCGAGCAGCGTCGGCGCGGGCGCCCCGAGCACGAGGCGCGCAGAGAGCGAGCTGCCGAGGAGCGCGGTGAGAGACACGCCGAGCGCGAGCGAGACGTAGAACAGTCGCCGCGCCCCCGCCCCGTCGAGCTGCTTGGCGTCGAGGAAGGCCGCGCGGCGCTCGTAGCGCCCCGGCGCGTCGTCCCCCAAGAGGATGAGGGCGGCGAGGAGGGTCGACGACAGGGCCACGCCCGCAGAGGTGAGCCACAGCCCGGCCCCCGCGCTGCTCGCGAGCAGGGCGCCGACGCCAAACCCGCGGGCCCAGAAGCGGCCCTTGATCAGCCCGTAGGCGCCGAGCGCCTGGAGGCCGGCCGCGCCCGCGAACGACGCGCTGAGGAGGGCGAGCTCCGGCGCGATCATCAGGAGCTGGAGGGCGACCACCAGCGACGAGACGGCCGCGCCCGCGAGCACAGCGGGTGGCAGGATGCGGCGGAGCTCGGGCGGCAGCCAGTCGGTCACGTGGGTAGGCTACGCCGGCCCCGCCGCGGATCCTCCCCCCGCAGTGTGGACGTCCGGCGCGGGGGCCTCGGACGGGGCTCTCAGACGCCGGCGAGGAGCGACAGGCGGGGGGCCAGGCGGTCGGCGAGCTGGCGCACGATCTGGCTCGGGTCGCGCGCCTCGAGGGTCGGCAGGCGCACCGCGGGCACGCCAGGGACGCTCTTGCCGAGGACCTCGGCGAGGTGGTCGCCCGCGCGCTGCCGGGCGTGGAACTCGGCGTGGACCGTCCCGAGCGCGGCCGCCAGGTCGGCCGCGAGGCCGCCAGCCGTCTCCAGCGCGGAGAGCCAGTCGGGGACCGACTCGTCGGCGCGGTTCAGGACGAGCGCGGTCGGACGCTGCCCCAGCCGCTTGAGGCGCCGGCGCAGATAGTCGGCGTCGGCCGCGGCGGAGCCGGTCGGGGCCGCGACGAGGAGGTAGCGGGTGAGGTCCCCGAGGAGGAGCTGCTCGGACACGCGCGCGAGGCGCGCGAAGCGATCCTTGACGATCGCGAGCTCCGCGAACAGCCCCGCGAGGTCGGCGAGGGTGGTCGGGTTCACGAGGCGGCCGAACAGCCCCTCGACCCGCCGGCGGCCCGCCGCGAAGAGCCCCCCCGAGGACTCGCCCTCGTCGCCGCGCGCGAGGTTCCCGAGCCAGGTGACCGCGCGGCCCTCGTAGAGGGTCGCGAGGCGGCCGGGGTAGGAGACGAAGTCGAGGCCCTGCCGCGACGGCGCGGTGTCGACGACGAGGTAGTCGAAGGCGTGCTCCTCGATCGCCTTGGCGACGAGCATCAGCGAGACGACCTCGTGCATCCCGGCGGCCGCGTCCGCGAGGAGCAGGTAGACGCGGTTCTTGAGCATGCGCGCCTTGGCCTCGGGCTCGTCGGCGAACAGCAGGTCGATGAACGTCCGCGTCGATCGGCGCGGCTCCGGCATGAGCGCGAAGAGGCGACCGGTCGAGGCCTGGTCGACGCGCGCCTCGTGCACCTCCGCGTCCACCGCGACCCCCATCGCGGAGGCGAGCCGCCGCGCCGGATCGACGGTGACGACGAGCGTCCGGTGCCCCTGCCGCGCGAGCGCGAGCGCGAGCGCGGCGCTCGTGGTGGTCTTACCGACCCCGCCGCCGCCCGCGCAGACGATCGTCCGGAGGCTCACGCCGCGTCCTCCCGCAGGAGCCACTCGGCGACCTGGGCCGCGTTCGGATCGCCGGCCGCCACCGGCAGCAGCAGCGGGCGCAGCGCGACGCCGACCGAGGGCGCGTCGCGCAGCGTCGCGAGGGCCTCGGCGCGGGCGCTCTCGCGCGCCTCGAGCAGCGCGACGAGCTGCTCCGCCGCCTCCCCCGCCCCGGCCCCCGAGGACGCCGCGAGGGCGCGCGCCTGGGCGATCGCGTCAGGCGGGAGCTCGGCCGGGAAGCGGTTCACGACCAGGCGCGCGGGCGGCATCCCGACCTCCCGCTGCAGGGCCCCGCAGAGCTCGAGGGTCTCCTGGAGCACCATCCGCTCGGGGAGCGTCACCACCACCACCGAGCAGGCGCTCGGCACCACGAGCCGGCGGACGAGCCGCTCGCTCAGCTCGTACAGCCCGCCCGAGCCGAAGAGATCACGCATCTGCATCGGCAGGCGCATCCACGCGAGGCCGTGCCCGGTCGCCGGCATGTCCACCACCACGCGCCGGCCCTTGGCGGCGTCGGCGATGACCCCGACCGCGTCGAGCATCGCGAGCTCGCGCAGCGCGGGGGCCGCCCGCAGCATCCGGCGGACCGCGAAGTTCCCGGTGAAGACCTTGGCGAGCATCTTCGAGCCGAGCAGGCGGCCGACGGACATCTCCAGCGCGGTCCGCGGCTCGACCACCTCGTGGCGGACCTTGCTCCCGCGGCCCAGCACGCGCGCGCCCGAGTCGCCGTCCCCGAACTCGACGAGCACCGCGCCGCCGTCCCGGCGCGCCGCCGCCTCCGCGAGGCCCGCGGCCAGCGTCGTCTTGCCGACGCCGCCTTTGCCGGTGACCAGGACGATGGGCGACAGCGGCGGGAAACCCTCCGCCGCGGTGGGTGCTTCAGCCATCGGAGCCGAAGGAGTAGCAGAAATGGCGCCTCACCGCGCGGTTACCTCGGCGCCACGATCGGCGTCGGGCGGTTCACCGTCGTCGTGGTGCCGTCACCGAGCTGCCCGTCCGTGTTCTTGCCCCAGCAGAGCACCGCGCCGCCGACGATCGCGCAGGTGTGCTCGCCCCCGGCCGTCAGGTCCGACGGAGCCGCGCCCAGCGTGCTGACCGGCGCGGCCACCGACCGGTTGCTCAGCCACATCCCGTCGCCGAGCTGGCCGCTGATCCGCGCGCCCCAGCAGTGCGCCGCGAGGCCCGGCCCGCCCGCGCAGGTGTGCCCGACCGTCGCGGTCCCCCCGCCGGCCAGCCGGGCGGGGCGGGCCGGCAGCGCCATCACCGTCACCGGGAGCGCGGCGTCTCGCTCCTCGCCCTGGCCGAGCTGACCGTTGCCCCCCGCGCCCCAGCACCGGACCTCGTCGTCCACCACCGCGCAGGTGTGGCGCGCGCCGGCGGCGAGGCGCGACGCGGGACCGCCCAGCATGTTCACCGACGCGGGCAGCTCCGAGAACGCGTCGGTGAACCCGGAGCGGCCCAGCTCGCGCTGAACGTTGCGCCCCCAGCACCACACCGCGCCGTCGGTCCGGCGCACGCAGGTGTGGGCGAGGCCCGCGACGACCTCGGCCGCGCGGTCGATCCCCGGCACCTCGAGGGGGGTCGGGCTCGAGGCCACGGTGAGCGGCTGGCCGAGCTGGCCCGCGTGGTTGCGACCCCAGCAGAACACGGCGCCGCCGGTCACGACCGCGCAGGCGTGGTCCTGCCCCGCCCCGAGCGCGATCGGGGTGAGGGCCGACGGGAGGGCCGCCCGGCTCGGGCGCTCCGCGAAGGTGCGCACGGTGCGGTCGCCGAGCTGGCCGTCCGCGTTGCTGCCCCAGCAGTACACCGCGTCGGCGGTGCGCGCGCAGGAGTGCGACCCGCCCAGGGCGAGCTGCTCGACCCCGGACGGCGCGTTGACGACCTCGACCGGCGCCGTCTCGGGCTCCGCGACCCGGATCTCCCCGTTGCCCAGGCGGCCGTCGACGTTGCTCCCCCAGCAGAAGAGGCGGTCGTCGCTCCAGCGCGCGCAGGTGTGGGCGGCCCCCGCGGCCACGTGGGTGGGGATCGCAGAGAGGCCCGCGTCGGCGGTCCCCGCGTCCCGCCGCGCCCCGCCGTCGCTCGCGCCGAAGCCCGCGTCGACCCCGGCGCCTGCGTCCGTGTCCTCCATCGACGTCCCGCCGTCGCAGCCGCCGCGGTGGCAGACCCCGTCGAAGCCCTCGCGCTCCGGCGCCGCGCAGCAGAAGAACCCGGGCGGGCAGTTGGTGAGGGAGGTCGCCTCGGCACGACGACAGAGCAGCGTCGCCTCGGGGATCGACGGCTCGCAGGCCACGAGCGCGACCCACGTGAGCCCGATCAGAACGCGACGCGCCACGCGAGCCCTCCCGGTCCGAGCGAGAGCTCGCCGGCGTCCGGCGGCCCGATCGCCAGCCACAGCGCCCCCGCGAGCACGGCGAGGCCCGCCACCGATGCGGTCACCGCCCCGGCCACCGAGAGCTGCGGCGCGCGCTCCCACGCCTCGCGCACCTCGCCGTCCCACGCCACCGCCGACGCGCTCTCGACCGTCTCGAAGTCGGCCGCCATCCACCCGAAGAGCACCCCGGCCGCGACGGCCGACGCTCCCCCGAAGCCGATCAGGATCCAAGGGCCCGCCCCGACGCTCGGCGGATCGGGCTCCACCGCGGGGGACGCGGGCAGGTCCGGCGCGGGCGCCCGCAGCGGAGGATCGGGCGCCTGGTCCGAGGCCGGCACGAGCGCGAGGGCGTCGAGGCGCCGGCGGAGCGACGCGCCGTCCTCCTGAGCGGCGACCGCCGCCGGACTGGAGAGGGCCACGAAGGCCATGAAAGCCAAGAGCGCCGCGCGCGCCGCGTGCCGCATAGGACGCGGAGTATAACAGCCGGCGATGACGCCTCGGTGGACGGTGCTGCGCGACGAGGGCGGGCTCCTCGCGATCGCCAAGCCGGCGGGCGTCGAGTCGACCGGCCGGACCCCGGACGACCCGGGCGGGCTCCAGGCCCACGTGACCGCGCACCTGCGGCGGCCGGTGTGGCTCGTCCACCAGCTCGACCGCGACACGAGCGGCGTCCTCTTGTTCGTGCGCCGCCGCCGGCTCGTCGCCCCGTGGCAGGCGCGGCTGCGCGACGCGACGAAGCGCTACCTGGCCCTGACGCACGGCGCCTTCGCGTTGGCCGCCCAGACGATCGAGGCGCCGCTCGCCTACGACGCCGGGGCGCGGCGCTGGGTCACCCGGGCCGACGGCAAGCCGGCGCGCACCGCGATCCGCCGCCTCGGCGCGACCAACGCGCGGAGCCTCCTCGAGGTGACGCTCCACACCGGTCGCACCCACCAGGTCCGCGTGCACCTCGCCCACCTCGGCCACCCGCTGGTGGGCGAGCGCCGCTACCGTGAGCCGCCGTGCGACGACGCGCCGCGCCAGATGCTCCACGCGTGGCGCCTGACGGTGGACGGCCTGACGCTCGAGGCGCCGGTCCCCGACGATCTTCGCGACGCGGTGAAACGCTCGGGGCTCTCGGGCGCACTGCCTCCGTGAACCCGCGAGGTGGGCGCACCTCCTCGGGGCCTCGGCCGGCGACGGCGCGAGCGCCCGGTTTCTCACGCGGAGCTGGCGACGACGGCTCCACGACCGCCGCCGTGCGCCCGCGGCGCCGCAGCCAGATCAGGGGAGACTGCCGATGAAGACGATGCGCGGATGGGCGATGGTCACGATCATGGGCGCGATGGCGATCGGGGTGTCGATCGGAGGGTGCTCCTCGATCGACCCGAACGCAGACGTGTGGGAGAGCTGGCCGGACACCACCTACGTCGAGACGCCGCTCCTCGTCGACGCGACCCAGCACGCCGGCACGATCGGCGCGGTCCGGGAGTTCGACGGCGAGATCTTCATGGCGTCCGGCTACAGCTACGAGGACTGGGCCACCATCGAGGTGCGCTCCCAGAACCGCGCGGCCGGCTGGGCCGCCATGAGCGTCCTCCACATCAGCGGCGACCTCGCCGATCCGGCCCTCCAGCCCGGCGCGCGGCTCACGTTCCAGAACGACTACGAGCGGGGCTATGACGGCGCGTCGCTGTTCATCGACGTGGTCGGCTGCTCGGGTCCCGAGGACAACCAGTGGGAGGACGACATCCCGGCCGAGGAGGTCACCGTCACCGTCCACGAGGGCGCGACGCCCGAGCAGCGTGTGCTCCACTTCGAGGCGACGTTCCCCGACGGCATGGGGCAGGTCGAGGGCGAGGTGAGCTACGAGCTGCGCTGATCCGGCCCAGCGGGTCCGGAGGCCTCGGCTCTCGAGGAGCCCCCCGCGCCCTCCGGACCCGCCGCGGTGAGCCCCTCGGGGCCCGCCGCTCGCAGCGTCGCCGCGGCGAAGGCCGCGCCCGTGTCGGCGAAGCTC
Organism: Polyangia bacterium; assembly: GCA_030426845.1. GTDB lineage: Bacteria > Myxococcota_A > Polyangia > Polyangiales > Sandaracinaceae > JAUHXR01. The sequence continues at coordinate 6,304 of JAUHXR010000173.1, forward strand.
CGAGACACGAAGTCGGCGCCGAGGTCCCGAAGCATCTGGACCTCGTCGTCGAACCGCGCCGTCGCGGCGATGGTCCCGCGAAAGCCCTCGGCTCCGAGCTGCTGTACGGTGACCTGATCCTCCCTGCTCCGGAGCCCCGTCGCGTCGGCGGAGACGCCCCTCAGGCTCGAGTCGCGCACGCGTCAGTCGCCGATCACGCGGATGCGGAGGGGAGGGCTATGGCTGTCGCCCAGGTCGAGGGTGAGGGTGTGCTCCCCAGGCGTGAGCAGCCGAACCCCGAGGTTCTGGTCGAACTCCACCGTCTCTCCGGGGGCGATTCGCAACAAGCCTTGCGAAGCCAGGTCGAGCCGGAGGGCCGGGAGCCCGTCGACGCTCAGGGAGGGCGCGAGCGCCTCCGCGGCCAGAACCTCCGAGGTGCGGTTGGTGATCGTCACGTGGACCGCAGGCTCCTGCTCGCCGATCGTCAGCTGGGGGTCGGACGACAGCTCCAGGACGACGCCGCGTCCGCTCTGAGCCGGCACGCGGTCGCGCATCACCTCGTCGTTGCCGCTGGGCTCGGGGAACGCCGCGCGATGCCCCGGGGGCGCGGCCGCTCCCGAACAGCCGAACACGCCGAGAAGGGAGAGCGAACAGAGCCACCCGCGCGTCACGACCCGGTGCATCAACCGAATCTGCGGCTCGGTCGAGCTGATTGGTACCGACGAAATGGCTTCGGTTCGCATAGGGAGGACCTATCCACGGCGCCGAGGCCCTGGCGACGACGTCGAGGTGGGTGCGGGCGCACCCGCCATGACACAGGGCAAGCGACATGGTCGTCTCGCGGCGCTCCGCGCGGGAGGCGCCCGGCGGCTCGGGCGCAGCTACGAACCCACCGCGGCCGTGCTGCCGAGCAGATCGATCCGCGCCCCCGCCGGGATCTCGACGCGGCCGCGCTCCTCGAAGGGGCCCGGCCGCTCGTCCGCGTCCTCCTCGGCGCGCGAGCCCACCACGTGCTCGCCGCGACGCTCGACCCGGTAGCGCGCCCCTTGCCCGGGCCACCAGCAGCGGGCCCCGAGGAGCGCGTCGGCGACCGGCTCCAGGTAGCAAGGGCCCGGCTCCACGCCGAGGTCGTACACCCGCCGATCGCCATCCGGGGTGATCGCGACGAGGCGGACACGCGTCTGCGGGACCGCGGTGACCTCTTCGCTCCCCCCCTCCACGCCGGCCTCCTCGACGCCGGCTTCCTCGACGCCGGCTTCCTCGACGCCGGCGCCCTGGAAACCCGCGTCCTCGAAGCGGATCGCGAGGACGTAGGGTGGGGTCGGCTCGTCCTCCGCGTCGTCGGCGGCCTGGACCGGCGGCGGCGCCCCGCCGCACCCCGTGACGAGGAGCGCGGCGGCGAAGAACGCAACGGCGAAGAGCGCGCGGCGGTCAGTCGTCGTCATCGCGGATCCCGTAGGAGCGCAGCTTGCGCTGGAGCGTCCGGCGGTCGATCCCGAGGCTGGTCGCGGTGCGCGTGATGTTGCCGTCCATGCGCTCGAGGGTGCGCTCGATGTGCTGGCGCTCGACGTCCGCGAGGCGCATCGGCGGCTCGTCATCGTCGGCGGCAGCGACCGACGGGGGCGGCGGCGGCGTGGACTCGACGCGCGCGAAGACGCTCGCCGCGAGCATCCGCCGCACGAGCGCGCCGTCGAGCGCGTCGCCCTGCGCGAAGAGGCTCGCGCGCCGGAGCACGTTGAGGAGCTCGCGCACGTTGCCCGGCCAGCGGTGCTGGGCGAGCGCGGCGAGCGCGTCGTCGGTCAGACGCGGACGCGTCCCGCCGAGGCGCCCGAGCAGGTGCTCGGCGAGCGGCGCCACGTCGTCGGGGCGCTCGCGGAGCGGAGGCAGGACGATGGGGAAGACCTGGAGGCGGAAGTAGAGGTCCTCGCGGAAGCGCCCCCCCTTCACCTCGGCCCAGAGATCGCGGTTGGTGGCCACGATGATCCTGACGTCCACCTGGGTCTCACCCGGCTCACCGATCCCTCGCACACGGCGCGTCTCGAGCGCGCGCAGGAGCTTGGCCTGGCTCTCGAGCGGCAGCTCGCCGAGCTCGTCGATGAAGAGCGTGCCGCCGTCCGCCTCGCGGAAGAGCCCGGCTCGATCCGAGGTGGCGCCGGTGAAGCTGCCCTTGCGATGACCGAACAGCTCGCTCTCGAAGAGCTCGCGCGGGACGCACGCCGCGTTCAGCGCGACGAAGGGCGCGGTCGCGCGCGGGCTCGCGAGGTGGAGCCGTCGCGCGACCACCTCCTTGCCCGTCCCGGTCTCCCCGAAGATCGTCACCGTCTCCTCGGACGGCCCGACCTGGGCGATGAACGCGCGGACCTCCTCGGTAGCGCGGCTGACCCCGACGAGCGGCGGCGAGAACTCCTGCTCGCCGTTGCGTTGCCCCCGCGAGTCGGCGATCGCCTGGGTCAGGAGCGGCGCGAGCAGATCGGCGTCGACCGGCTTCTCGAGGAACGAGAACGCCCCGAGCTTCATCGCCTCGACCGCGGCCGAGACCGAGCCGTGCCCGGTGAGGACGACCACGCGGGTGCTCGTGCCGCTCGACCGGCGCAGGACGTCGAGCCCGTCGAGATCGCCCATGCGCAGGTCGAGGAGCGCCGCGTCCGGCGGGTCGCTGCTCGTGAGCTTCGGCAGGGCCGCGAGCCCCCCGTCCGCCTCGTCCGTCTCGAACCCCAGGCGCCGCAGCGCCTTCCGCATCGCGAATCGGAACTTGTCGTCATCGTCGACGACGAGCACCCGGCCCGGCTCCTCGGCGCTCACTCCGCCGCCTCCGCGCGCGAGCGCCCGAGGGGCACCAGATCGCCGCGCGCGCTCGGGAGCGCGACCACCGCGCGCGCCCCGCCGCCCGGCCGGTCCTCGAGCGAGAGCGTCCCGCGCATCGAGGTCACGAGCATGTAGGACGTGTAGAGCCCGAGGCCGGTGCCCTTGCCGGGTGGCTTGGTCGTCGAGAACGGCTCGAAGAGGCGCGCGCGGACCGACTCGGGGATGCCGGGGCCCTCGTCGTCGATCAGCAGCTCCACCATCCGGCCGGCCCGGCGCGCGGTCACCTCGACGCGCTCGCCGCTCGCCTCGTGGCTCGCGTCCTGGGCGTTCTGGAGGAGGTTCACCATCACCTGCACGAGGTGGTCGGGATCGGCGAGGACCTGGTGGGCCGAGAGCGACTCGTCGATCGAGACTCGCAGGTCCTCGGGCGCGCCGGCGAAGACGATCGCCCTCGCCCTCTCCACCACCGCGCCGAGCGGCACCGCGCCCTCGATCGTCGAGGCGGTGAGGTCGCGACCCGTCAGCAGACCTTGCGTGATCTTTCCCAGCCGCCGCGTCTCGTCGTGGACGAGCGCCGCCGACTCCTCGAGGTCGCTCAGCAGGTCGTCGGCGCGCGCGGCGCTGCGCAGCGCGGCGAGCATGTCGGCCGACAGGGTGCGGATCGTCGCGAGCGGGGTGTTGAGCTCGTGGGCGACGCCCTGGGTGACGCGCCCGAGGCTCGCGAGCCGCTCCGCGAGGATCAGCCTCCGCTCGGCCATGAGGTTGCGCGTCCGGTCGACGTAGAGGTTCATCACGCGGCCTCGCCCCTCGAGTGGCTCGCCGAGCGGGAAGACGTTCATCTCGTAGACGCGCTCCTCGTCCTCGATGCGCGCGGCGAAGCGGCAGTGGCCGTGGGTGCCCGCGTCGAGCGCGGCGCTCACCGGGCAGACGCCGGAGGTGTCCTGCTCGCAGGCCCGGTGCTCGCCGGGGCAGGTCCACAGGTGGTCGTCGTGGGCGGGGACCGACGGGGCGAGCTCCTCCGCGCGCTTGTTGCGCCAGAGCACGGTGCCGTCGTCGTCGACGACCTCGAGCCCCGCCTCGAGCTCGTCGAGGGTGTTGGTGAGCACCTCGAGCTCGAGGGCCGCGCGGGCGCGGGCGTCGGCGAGGGCGCGCTCGCGGCGGCGCAGCTCGTGGACCGCGTGGGTGACGAGGTATGCGACCGCGCCGACGGTGGTCACGAAGGCGAAGACCTCGCTCAGCAGGTCCCACGGCCAGGCCGGGTCCCAGCGCCCGACCTGGAGCTCCTCGACGTGCTCGGTCACCAGCAAGAGGCCCGAGCCGAGCAGCGCAGCGACGGCGGCCGCGACCGTCGCGCGCTTGCCGCCGAGGATGCCGACGATGACGACGTGGAAGACGTAGTAGCCGATGAACGGCGTGCGCATCCCGCCGGCCGCCCACAGCACGACCGTGAGCAGGAGCATGTCGGCGATCGCCTGGCGCACCGCCTCGGGGGCGCCGCGGGTCGCGCGGCGGCGGTGGCGCTGCCAGACGAAGAGGTTGTAGAGGCCGGCGACCGCGGCGGTGGCGAAGAGGACCTTCCAGCTCACCGGCCCGAACAGGCCGGTGGCCGCGAGGGAGGCCGCGACCACGATCCCGAACAGCGCGAACCAGCGCAGGCGGATGATCCAGCGCAGGCGGTCGACGGAGAAGTCGTCGACCTCCTCGACGTCGAACCCACGCGATAGCCGCTCGCCCTGCATGTCGTTGAACCTGGGGTCGGCGCGAGGCCGGAGCCAGGGCTCAAGGATACCGCCTGTCGGGGCCGGCGCGACGCGGCGGGGCGGAGAGGCCCTCTAGGAGCTTGACGGCGTGTCCCGTGCGCCGGGCCGACGACGAGATGCTCCAGCATTGGGGAGGAGCGACTGGCGTGCGGGGCGCGCCGTCCCACCGCCGAGGCGACGGGGGGGGTTTGAGATGGGCTCTACTCGGCGCTCGCGCTCACGATGCGGGCGCTGCGCACCGCGAGGGTGTAGGCGCTGCGGGCCCGCGCGTCGTGCTGCACGTCCGTCACGCCCCAGCGGGCCATGTGGCCGAGGGCGCGGGCATGCATGTCGAGGGCCGCGTAGGTGCGCTCGCTGCAGGCGTCGCGCGGGATCGGGGTCACCGAGGAGGCGCCGGCGGTGCCGAGGGCCCGGCCGCAGCGCGCGAGCGCGAGCTCGGCCGTGGCGTGGGCGTCGTCCATCCGGCCGGTCTCCTCGTACGCCTTGGCGAGCCGGTGGAGGACGGCGGGGTCCTCGCGGACCTCGGGGGCGGCGGCGCCGAGCACGCTGACCGCGAGGGCCGGCTGGCGCATGGAGAGGTAGGCGTCGGCGAGGTCCCGAGCGGCGGAGGCGTCGGCCGGATCGGTGGCGACCCGGTCCTCGAGCTCCGCGAGGTGGCCCCGGCCGAGGTCGCTCGGGCCGAGGGCGGCGGCCGGCTGGTGCAGGTGCGTGGCGCCCCACGCGACGACGAGGGCTCCGAGCAGGACCGCGTTCACCTTCGTTTCCAAGCGCTCTCCCTCCGGCGGCATCCGGGCCGCGAGCTCGTAAGACACGGGTTCGACGCCCGGGTTCCCAGAAAAATTGGGGCCGCTCGCCAGACGACCGAGACCCACGCTCTTGGTACGTCGGCGGGGGCGGGCGGCCTTCCCTCCCGCTGCTATGGTGGGCGCGTGGCGGGACCGCTGAGCGTCCGGGGGGCGAAGGCCACCCTGTTGATATCACTGACGATGTCGGTGCTCGGCTTCACCGGCGCGGCCAACGGGCTGGCGGTGCTGCGGATGGAGCCCGCGTACGTCCAGGCCGATCCGGGCGTCCCCGAGGACGGCGCGGCCGCGGCCGCCGAGCTCGCCACCCTCCTCGCCCGCTCGCCCCTGCTCAAGGGCTGGGCGGTCGCGAACCTGCTCAGCTCCGCCCTGCTCGTGGTCGCCTCCTTCACCTTCACCGCCCGCCGGCGCACCGCGCTGTGGTGGGGCAAGCAGGCGCTGCTCGCGAGCGTCGCGTTCACGGCGGGCTCGATCGCGCTCTACTTCTGGTTCGCGAGCGCCAACGACCCGGGCCTGAGCGAGCTGCTCGCCCGCCTCGCGAACGCGGAGGCCGAGATGCGGGGTCAGCCTCCGCCGCCACCGAGCGAGGTCGCGCCGAGCCTCGTCATCGCGAGCATGTTCTCGTGCGGGAGCGGGCTGCTGCTCGGTGTCTACGCGCTCCTGGCGCGCGGCCTGAGGAGCGAGGACGTCCGGGCGTTCGTAATGCGCGAGACGGGCTGACCGCGACCGGGGGGAGGAGTCGGATGGCCAAGGGCCCGATCGAGCGCATCACCCAGATGCTCCGCGACGACGCGCCGGAGCGCCGCCTCGCCGCGGTCATCGTGCTCGGCGAGCTCAAGCCGCGCGCGGCGACGGTCAGCCAGGGCCTGCTCGCGGTGCTCGAGGACGACGCGCCCGCGCTCCAGCGCCACGCGCTCGAGGCGCTGCGCCGGATCGGCCTCGGCAAGCGCGGCCTCGACAGGGTGTGGCCGCTCCTCGCGAGCCGCGACGCCGAGGTCCGCGAGGCGGCGGCGGCGGCGATCGCCTCGGCCGGGGAGTCGGTCGTGCCCGAGGTCCGGACGCGGCTGGCGGCGGCGGAGGGGGTCGAGCGCCGCGCCCTCGAGTCGGTGCTCAGCCAGCTCGGCGGCCGCGAGGCGTTCGACGCGCTGCTGGACGCGCTCGCCGAGGGCGACGAGGCGTCGAACCGACGGGCCGCGCTCGAGCTGCGCGCCCACGTGAAGCAGGCCGACGCCGCCACCCGCCGCGGCTACCGGGCGCGGCTCACGAAGTTCCTCGGGCGGCGCGACCTCGACCCGAGCGCGCAGGCGGCCGCGGTGAAGGTGCTCGGCTTCCTCGAGGACCCGAAGTCCGAGGGGACCCTCCTCGCGATCGCCAAGGACGAGAAGGCCGCGCCGGCGGTGCGGCAGGAGGCCTGGATCGCGCTCCGCTTCGCGCTCGCTGGCGGCGCCTCGAAGGGCGCGCTCGAGGCGCTCCTCGCGGCCGCGAGCGACGACGACCGCGCGCTCGCCCAGACCGCGCTGATGACGCTGGCCGGCCTCACGCTCCCGGCCGCCCTCGCGCCCGAGCTGAGCGCGCTCACCCATCACCCCGACCTCGAGCGCGCCCGCATCGCGATCGACAAGCTCGCTTCCATGCGTGGGGCCGCGGCGACGCGGACCCTCGTCGGGATCGTCGCCGAGGCGGACAAGCGCCGCGCGGAGCTCGCGGCCGAGGCGATCGCGGACCGATCCGACGCGGTCGCGCCCCTCGCCGAGGCCCTGGCGGCGACGGGCGAGCCCGAGCGCGCGAAGCTGCTCGGCCGGGTGCTCGGAGACGCGAAGCTGCCGGCCCCGCTCCGGACGAAGCTGCTCCAGGCGGGCGTGGCCAAGCTCGTCGCGGGCCGCGAGGCGTGGGAGCCGGCGCTGGGCGCGGTGAAGGACCGCGACGAGGCGAGCGTGTCCAGGCGGCTCGCCGCGGAGGCCGCGAGGCTGCGCAAGGCTCGCAAGGCCGACGCCGAGGCGCGGGTGCTGCGCGCGCTGCTGCGCCTCGGGCTCGGGGACGACGCGCACCGCTACCGCGTCGCGTCGCTCGACCTCGCGGACAGCCCGCTCGACCCACGCCGCCGGGGCGCCGACCCCGCGCTGCGCGCGCTCACCGAGCTGGCCGGGCGCGGCTACGACGTCGCGGGCGCGCTTCGCAAGGACCGTGCGGTGGGCCTCGAGGCGCTGTACTACGTGGGCTTCTGCTTCCTCGAGGACGACGTCGCGGGCGGCGAAGAGCTCCTCGAGGAGGTGGTGGCCAAGGGCGGCCGCAAGAAGATCGCGAAGGCCGCGAAGAACAAGCTCAAGCTCGGAGGGTGAGATGGCGACCGAAGAAGAGTTCCAGGCGGCGGTGAAGCGGGTCGAGGGGCTGCCCAAGCGCCCGTCCAACGACGACCTCCTCGCGCTGTACTCGCTGTACAAGCAGGCGACCGCCGGGGACGTCTCGGGCAAGCGCCCCGGCATGCTCGACGTGAAGGGGCGCGCCAAGTACGACGCCTGGGCCAAGCGGCAGGGCATGAGCGCCGAGGACGCGCGCGCGGCCTACGTCGCGACGGTCACCCGCCTCGGCGGCTGATCGCGGGGCGCTCAGCGCGCGAGGCAGGTGCGATCCCAACCGGAGCCTCACGCGCTGAGGCTCAGCGTGCCCGCGCCTTGCCCACCGGCAGGTCGCGCCAGCGCGCGAGCAGCGCGGGATCGACCGGGTCGTCCCCCGCGAGGAACGCCTCGACGTGCGGGAGGCTGTCCGCGCCCCAGAAGACCTCGCCGTCCACCACGAAGGTGGGCACGCCGAACACCCCCGCCTCGATCGCGGCCCCGGTGGACTCGAAGAGCGCCCGCTTGACCGCCGGATCGGCCAGCGCCTCCTCGCCCATCGGCGCGCCCGCGGCGGTCGCCACCTCGGCCGCCCGGGCCGGCGTCTCGACCCCGTGCGGGGAGGCCCCTCCCCAGACGCAGGCGAAGACCGCGTCGATCACGGCGCGGCGACGCTCCGGGGGCGCGGCGAGGGTCGCGCGCAGGGCGGGGAGCGGGTTGAAGGGGTGCGCGGGCGGCGGCACCAGCGGCAGGCCGAGGGCGTGGGCGCGCCGCACCACCTCCTTGAAGACGTAGAGCCGCTTGGGCGGGATCTCCGCCGGGCCGAGGTGCCCGTGGTGGTCGAGCAGGGCGGCGAACAGGATCGGCGTGGGCTCGACCCGCGCGCCCGCTCGCGCGGCGGCGTCGTGGACCTGCGCCCAGGCGAGGTAGGCGTAGGGCGAGATGTAGTCGAACAGGAAGCGGATCACGCGGGGCTCGGCCATGCCCTCCTCATACGCGTGCTCGCGCACGGGGTCGATGGTAGAGAGCCCCTGATGACCAAGGGAGAGAGCTTCGCGGACCTGTTCGCGGCCGAGTCGATGCCCGCCGGACGCGCCCGGCGGCTGAACGTCGGCGACGAGGTCGAGGGGGTGGTCGCGCTGATCGGCGCGGACGCCGTCTTCGTGGACGTCGACGCGAAGCAGCAGGGCTGGTTCGACCCGTCCGAGCTGCGGCTCCCCGACGGCTCGCTCGGCGTCGCGGTGGGCGACACGCTCAAGGGCCGGGTGGTGGCGATCGAGGGCGACGGCCCGGTCCGCCTCTCGTCCGGCTTCGGGCGCGAGGCCGGCCGCGCGCAGCTCGTGACCGCGCTGGAGCAGGAGGTGCCGATCGACGGCAAGATCACCGGCACCAACAAGGGCGGCGTCGAGGTCGAGGTCGCCGGAACGCGCGGCTTCTGCCCGTTCTCCCAGCTCGACGTCCGCTTCGTCGAGCAGCCCGCGGAGTGGGTCGGCCAGGTCCACCGCTTCCTCGTCGTCGAGATCGGCGAGCGCGACGTGGTGCTCTCCCGCCGCCGCCTGCTCGAGCGGGAGGCGGCCAAGGCGCGCGAAGAGATCCTCGGCAAGCTGCAGGAGGGCGCGACCCTGCGCGGCCGCGTCACGCAGATCCGCGACTTCGGCGCGTTCGTCGACGTCGGCGGCCTCGAGGGGCTGATCCCGCTGCGCGAGCTGAGCCACGACCGTGTACAGACCGCACAGGACGTAGTCAGCATCGGCGACGCGGTCGACGTGAAGGTGCTCAAGATCGAGCCCGGCCCGGACAAGGTGAAGATCACGCTGTCGCTCAAGGCGCTCGCCGGCGACCCATGGGACGGCGTCGATCAGATCGCGCCGCGCAACCGCGTCGTCGCGGGGCGGGTGACGCGGCTCGCCGACTTCGGCGCGTTCGTCCGGCTCGCGGCCGGCGTCGAGGGGCTGCTGCACGTCAGCGAGATCGGCGCCCGCGTCTCCCATCCGTCCGAGGCGCTCGAGGTGGGCCAGCAGCTGCTCGTCGTGGTGCGCGACGTGGACCACGCCCGCCGCCGGGTCTCGCTCGCGCTCGCCGAGCAGGGCGCGCAGGCCGGCCAGGCCGCGGCGCACCTCCGCCCGGTGCAGGGGGCGGTCGTGGAGGCGATCGTCGAGCAGCACGAGCGCTTCGGCGTGTTCGCCCAGGTCGAGGGCACGACCGGCCGCGCGGGCCGCGGGCTCATCCCGAACGCCGAGCTCGGCCTGGCTCGCGGCGCCGACCTCCGCAAGGAGCTGCCGCTCGGGGCGCGCGTGACCGCCAAGGTGATCGACGCGACCGAGGGGCGGATGCGCCTGAGCGTCCGCGCCGCGCGCGAGGACGCGGAGCGCGCGGTGTTCGACTCCTACCGGGAGCAGCAGGCGTCGCGCGGCGGCATGGGGACGCTCGGCGATCTCCTCAAGGCGAAGCTCGAGAAGTGACGCAGGCGGCGAAGACGCGCCCATCGTTCGAGGACTCCATCTCCCGGGTCGGCCAGCGCCGCCAGCCGTTCGCCGACCTCTACGCGTTCCTCCTCACCGCGCGCTGGACCACCGTGATCGGGCTCGCGCTGGCGGTCTTCCTCTGCGTCAACTTGTTCTTCGCCGCGCTCTACTGGTCGGTCCCCGGGTCGGTGGCCAACGCCGACGGCGGCTTCGCGGACGCGTTCTTCTTCAGCGTGCAGACCTTCGCCGCGATCGGCTACGGGTTCATGTACTCCGAGGGCGTCTTCGGGAACACCGTGGTGGTCGTCGAGGCGTTCGCCTCCTTGCTCTGCATCGCGCTGCTGACGGGCATCGTCTTCGCCAAGTTCTCACGACCTCACGCGCGCGTCGTGTTCAGCGAGCCGATCGTGATCGAGCGCCGCGACGGAGTCCGGACGCTCACCTTTCGGCTCGCCAACGAGCGCGGCAACGACGTGGTCGAGGCGTCGATCCGCGTCGCCGCGCTGATGACCAAGGAGACGTCGGAGGGGCGCCGCATCCGCCGGTTCTACGACCTCGGCCTCGAGCGCGACCGCACGCCGCTCTTCCGCCTGTCGTGGCAGGTCTTCCACCCGATCGACGAGGAGAGCCCCCTCTACGGGCTGACCCACCAGGACATGTGCGCGGACGACGTGCGCGTGATCGTCTCGATGACCGGGATGGACGGGACGTTCTCCCAGACGATCCACGCGCGGCACATCTACTGGGCCGAGGACGTGCTCGAGGGGCACCACTTCGAGGACGTGATCGAGAACCTCGAGGGCGGTCGCATCCGGATGGACTACCGCAAGTTCCACCTGACGCGGCCCGAGGACGAGGCCTGAGGGCTGGGCCGCGCTCAGCCTTCGAGGACGGTCGGGGGCACGCGCATCCGGGTCCGGCTGCCGCGGGCGCTCCCGCGCGCGAAGGGACCCGTCACCGGCTCGAGCCGGTTCGCGCTCCAGCGCCCGTAGCTGTGGCCGCGGCGCCGGCCGCGCCGGCCGGGGACCATGAGGGCGCTGCGATCGCCGATGACGAGCTCCGTGCCGACGCTCGGGACGCGCTCGGCGGTCACCATCGAGGTGGCGAGCCACTCGACGAGCGCGGTCGTGCCCTTGTCGCCGAACAGCTCGAGCGGCGCCTCGAGCTCCGGCAGGCCGAGCAGGTGGAGGCCGTCGGTCACCACGTGTCCGTCGGTCACCCGGGTGCGCGCCCAGAAGTGGAAGGCCTGGGCCGGGGCCATCGCGCCGCGCGAGGCGAGCTCGAGCGCCTCGGGCAGCAGCAGGCGCTCATCGCGCGGGCGGTACGCGGCGGTGCCGTCGAGCAAGCGCAGGGTGGTCGCGCCGGCCGCGAGGATCCACTGGAGCTGGTCGCGGCGCTCCTCCGGCGAGGCGGCGAGCGCGGCGGTCAGCTCGACGACCTTGCCGCCGTCTCCGCCCGGGCTCTCCGGCAGCCCCTCGGGCCACTCGTCCGGCGCAAACGGGCCGCGCACGTGCACCAGCCAGCCGCGGTCCGGGTGCCCGAGCACGCCGCCGTCCTCCGTCATCAGGAGCTCCCCCGGCTCGGTGAACGCGCGCGACCAGGCGACGTCGTCGAGGGTGTCGCCCGCCACGGAGATCCACAGCACGAAGCGCTCGTCGTGCGCCTCGTTGGTGCAGACGACGCCCCACGGCGCGCGCTCGCTCTCGCGGCGGACGAGGCTGACGATCGGGAGGCTCTCGCCGGGCAGGACTACGCGCTCGTAGACCTCCGCCTCGAGGCTGCTCACCGTGCGCACCTGCTCGAGGTGCACCTCGGCGCGACGCCAGAAGCCCGACAGGCGGCGCACCGCCGGCTCGACGCCCTCGGCCGCGGCGAGGTCGCTGAGCAGGTCACGCTCGCCGGGCGGGCGAGGCTGCAACCAGCGGTGGGCCTGGGCGCGATCGACGTCTCCGGCGACGAGCGCGTCGCGGAGGCCGCGCACCGCCTCGGCGGCGCCGATGGCGACGCTCTGGGTCGACGGCTGGTGAAGGACGTTCATGCGGTGCTCGGGGGGACGGAGCGAGGCTCTGCAACCCGGGTGCCGGCGCCCGTCCCGTGGGCTCTTCGACGAGCCCCCGCGCCGGGCTGGCTCCTTAGCTTGCCACCGCGTCTCGTTCTGCACCACCGGGCGCCGCCACGTTCGGGGGATGGCGCGCGCCGGGGCCGCTGAGACGGCCTCCGGACGGTCGGCTGGCCAGTCCCGAGGTGCGTGTCTCATGCTGCGGCACCTGAGACCGGCCTTCGGCTTCGGCGCCCGTTCGTCGGACGCGTCGGCGGGGGCCCTCCGGCGAAGGAGCGACGACGGATGAGCGGCCCGATCGAGTGGATCCGACACGCGCTGAGCGCCCCGCGGCGACGGCGGGAGCGGCGCGAGGCGGCGTGGCGCGAGGTCGCCGAGCGACGCGACGGCACCTTCACCCCGGACCGCACGACGTTCTGGCGCTTCCGCCCCCCGGAGCTCACCGCGCCGGTCGGCGACGCGGCGGTCTTCGTCGACGTCTACGCGGTACAGGTCAACAACACGCGCAGCCTCTACACGCGGTACCGCGCGCGCTACGCGATCGGTTTCGGCCCCCGGATGAAGGTCTATCGCGCGGGCTTCTCGGGCGCGCTCGGCACGATGCTGGGCTTCGAGGACGTGGAGATCGGAGAGCCCCGCTTCGACGACGCGTTCATCGTCCGCACCGCCGACGTCGAGGCCACGCGGCGCGCCTGGACGCCGAGGGCGCGGGAGGCCTTCCTCGGCCCGCTCGACCGCGAGGGTCGGGTCCAGACGACGCGCGAGGAGGTGAGCTACATCCGGAGCGGGATCGACGAGGACCCCGCCGTCGTCGACGCCGGCGTCACGCTCGTGGGCGACCTCGCGAGCTACGGGCGCGAGTGGCTCTCCGCGATGGAGTCCGTGCCGGAGGCGCGCTGGGTCGGCGCGACCGGCCCGTGGGACGACCGGACCATCCCGAGCGCGAAGCTCGAGGTGCGCGGCCACCCGGTCCGGCTCTACCCCGCAGTCTACGGCGCGGGGGTGGTGGCACGGGCGAGCTGCCCCGTCGGGCGCGCGCTCGAGGTCTTCGACGCGTCGGTGGACGACGCGGGGCGGCTCGGCGCCGAGGTCCCCGAGGGCCTCCTCGGGCCGAGCAGCGCGCCCCTCCTCGCGCAGATCGGGCCGGCGACGCTCTCCTGCGACAGCCGTACGGTGCGGGTGACCCTCGCGATCGACGCGGGCACGGCCGCGCTCCACGACGCGGCCCAGCTCGCGGCCCACCTCGCGCTCGGCGATCCGCGCACCGGCACGTTCCGGTAGAGGAGGCCGTGAGAG
>JAUHXR010000174.1 GCA_030426845.1 Polyangia bacterium
GCCGGCCGCGTCGTCGCTCGCCGCGCCGTCGGCGCGCACCGCGTCGCCGGGCGCGGCCACGTCCTGGGCGGACGCGGGCGCTGCGAGGAGCCACACCAGGGCGAGCGCGCTCGCGGCCCTCATCCGTAGCCCTTCATCCGCCGGCCGCGCCGCCGGAACAGATCGGTCAGCGGGCGCACGTAGTCGCGGTCGGTCTGCACCGTGACGTGATCGACGCTCAGGCGGCGGAACAGCTCCTCGCGCTTCTGCCGCTGCCGGGCCACGCGGCGTCGGTAGGCCCGCCGCACGTGCTTGTCGGAGGTGTCGACCTCGACCAGCTCGCCGGTCTCGAGGTCTTCGAAGAGCGCGATGCCGACGTCGGGGAGCTCCTCCTCGCGCGGATCGAGGATCTGGATCGGGATCAGATCGTGGCGGTGCGCTGCGACCCGCAGCTCGCGCTCGTACTCGTCGGCGATGAAGTCGCTCACGAGGAACGCGACGGACTTCCGACGCGCGACGTGGCCGAGCATGTCGAGCGCCACCGTCAGATCGGTCCCCTCGCCCTCGGGCCTCGCGTTGAGGATCTCGGTCACCACGCGCATCACGTGGCCCTTGCCCTTCTTGGGCGGCACGAAGCGCTCGACGCGATCGCTGAAGAGGATCAGCCCCACGCGGTCGTTGTTCTTGATCGCGCTGAACGCGAGGAGCGCGCTGACCTCGGCCACCGTCTCGACCTTCGGGCGCGACACCGAGCCGAAGCGCTCCGAGCCGCTGAGGTCGACCAGCAGCATCACGGTCATCTCGCGCTCTTCGGTGAAGACCTTCACGTAGGTCTCGTTCATCCGCGCGCTGACGTTCCAGTCGATGAAGCGGACGTCGTCGCCCGGCTGGTACTGCCGCACCTCGCTGAACGCCATCCCGCGGCCCTTGAAGACGGAGTGGTACCCGCCGGCCAGCTGGTCGTTGGCCAGCTTCGAGGTCCGGATCTCGATCTTCCGGAGCTTCTTGATGAGCTCTCTCGGGATCATGGCGCTGAACGGGTGCTTGGCGCGTCGCGGGCTGAAGCGCCGGGGGCGTCAGGGGACCTCGACCGTGTCGAAGATGCGCTTGACGATGTGCTCGGAGGTGATCTCCTCGGCCTCGGCCTCGTAGGTGAGGATGATCCGGTGGCGGAGCACATCGGGCCCGACCGCCTTGACGTCCTCGGGCGTCACGTAGCCGCGGTGCTTGATGAACGCGTGGGCGCGCGCCGCGAGGTTCAGCGCGATCGACGCGCGGGGCGAGGCGCCGTGGGCGACCATGTCGGAGAGATCCTTCATGCCGGCCTTGCGCGGATCGCGCGTCGCGACGACCACGTCGATGATGTAGTCGTTGATCTTCTCGTCGACGATGATGTGGCGGATCGCGTCGCGCGCCGAGAGGATCGCGTTCGTGTCGCTGACCGACGAGACGCCGAGGCTCTTGGTGCCGCCGGACTCCTTGCCCAGGTCGGTGAGGCTCGCCTGGACCATACGCTCCATGATCTGACGCTCCTCGTTGCGCGTCGGGTAGCCGACCACCACGTGCATCATGAAGCGGTCGATCTGCGCCTCCGGGAGCGGATAGGTGCCCTCCTGCTCCACCGGGTTCTGGGTGGCCATGACCATGAACGGCCGGTCCAGCGGGAAGGTCGTGTCGCCGATCGTGACCTGCCGCTCCTGCATCGCCTCGAGGAGCGCCGCCTGCACCTTGGCGGGCGCGCGATTGATCTCGTCGGCGAGCACGAGGTTGGCGAAGATCGGCCCCCGCTTGGCGGTGAAGTCGCCGCGCTGCTGGTTGTAGATGACCGTGCCGATCACGTCGGCGGGCAGCATGTCGGGGGTGAACTGGATGCGGCTGAACGCGGCGTCGATCGTGTCGCAGACCGTCTTCACGGTCAGCGTCTTGGCGAGGCCCGGCACGCCCTCGAGCAGGACGTGCCCGCCGGTGAGGAGGCCGATGAGGATGCGCTCCACCATCAGCTCCTGGCCGACGATGACCTTGCGCACCTCCTCGAGGATGGGATCGATGAACGCGCTCTCGCGCTGGACCATGTCGTTGATCGCGCGGACGTCGTTGTACATGGGTCGTTCGCCTCGGAATCCTAGGGAAAGACAGGGGTAGCGGGGGCTAGCACCCTTTTCGACACGAGGGCAAACGCTCTCGGCCCTGGATCATTTCCGGGCGCTCGTGGGCGGGTTTGTAGTTGCGGCGGTGCCCGCCTGCTCCCAGGCTCCGCCGCGATGGGCGACGAGGTCAGCAAGGAGCTGTTCGAGAAGGCCAAGCGGTGGATGCCCGGCGGCGTCAGCTCGCCGGTTCGGGCCTTCAAGGCGGTCGGGGACCACCCGATCTTCGTGGACCGCGCCGAGGGACCTTACCTCTATGGGGCCGACGGCACCCGCTACGTCGACTACGTCGGGAGCTGGGGCCCGATGATCCTCGGCCACGCCCACCCCGAGGTCGTCGCGGCGGTCCAGGCCGCGGCCGCGCGCGGCTCGAGCTACGGCGCGCCGACCGCCCAGGAGACCGAGCTCGCCGAGCGGGTCCACGCGCTGTTCCCCTCGATCCAGCTCATCCGGTTCGTCTCGAGCGGCACCGAGGCGGTGATGGGCGCGCTGCGGGTGGCCCGTGGGTTCACCGGCCGCGATCTCGTGGTGAAGTGCGAGGGCAACTACCACGGCGGCGCCGACTACCTGCTCGTGAAGGCGGGATCGGGCCTCGCGACCTTCGGCCATCCGTCGAGCGCGGGCGTGCCCCAGGCGATCGCGGGCACCACGATCGTGCAGCCCTACAACGATCTCGCGGCGATCGAGGCCCTGTTCGAGGCGCGCGGCGGAGAGATCGCCGCGATCATCCTCGAGCCGGTGGCCGGCAACATGGGCTGCGTCCCGCCCGAGCCCGGCTACCTCGAGGGCCTGCGCGAGCTCACCGCGAGGCACGGCGTCCTGCTGGTGTTCGACGAGGTGATGACGGGCTTCCGCGTCGCCGCGGGCGGCGCGCAGGAGCGCTACGGGATCACGCCCGACCTGACCTGCCTCGGCAAGATCATCGGCGGCGGCCTCCCGGTCGGCGCCTACGGCGGCCGTGAGGAGATCATGCGCCGGGTCGCCCCCGACGGCCCCGTCTACCAGGCGGGCACGCTGAGCGGGAACCCGCTCGCGGTCGCGGCGGGCCTCGCGACGCTCCGGCGCCTGGACGCGGCCCTCTACGAGCGGCTCGAGGCGGCGGGCGCGAGGCTCCAGGCGAGCTTCGAGGCGAGCGCCGATCGCGCGGGCAAGCAGGTCACCGTGCAGCGCGTCGGATCGATGCTCACGCCCTTCTTCAACTGCGGCCCGGTCGCGCGGTGGGACGACGCCGCGAAGGCCGACACGGAGGCTTTCGGCCGCTGGCACGCGGCGATGCTCGAGGGCGGCGTGCACTGGCCTCCGGCCCAGTACGAGGCGGGCTTCGTCTCGGCAGCCCACGACGAAGAGGCCCTGAGCGCTACGGAGGCTGCCTTCGAGGCGGCCCTGGAGGCGGTCTAAGGCCCTGAGATCATGAGGTTTGATCCCGTGTCAAGGGCCGCGTTTGACCCCCCTGGGGGTGCATGCTAGACGGCTGCCGCGTCCCGGGAAAACGACCCCATATCCACGGTGGATGGGAGACGGTGACTGGGATGCTCGGCCCCGAGGGACGCAAGCAGCTACGACAGGCCAGCAAGATCGCGACGGTTGGGATCGAGATGGGGCTCGCCGTCGTCCTCGGGCTCTTCGGCGGTCGCTGGATCGACGGCAAGCTCGACACCGCCCCCCTGTTCCTGTTCATCGGCCTCTTCTTCGGCCTGGCCACCGGATTCAAGCGGCTCTGGGACGTCTCCAAGAAGAACGCGCACAAGCCCACCACCCCCGACTACGAGCCTCCCGACACCGGCTACGACGACTCCGACTGGGACGACACGAGCTGGGACGACGAAGAAGAGAATGAGCCGAGCTCCGACGACCCCCCGCACGAAGCCCACCCGCAAGAAGACCCGGACGAAGACCCCGAAGACGACTGAACCCCGATGCTCACGCGCCAAACCCTCCACCTCATCACCCGGTTCGTGGTGATCAGCTCGGCCGCCCTGGTCGGGATCGCGTTCCTCGTCGGGGGACAGACGATGGGCGTGGGCGCGATCGCGGGTGGGGTCTTCGCGACCCTCAACTGGCTCGCGATGCGCTGGATCGGCGAGCGACTCCTCAGCGCCAACCCCCGCGGCAAGGGGCTCCTCGGGATCTTGCTCGCGGGCAAGATGTTCGTCTCCATGGGCGCGGTCGCGCTCATCCTGGGCACGCGCCTGATCGATCCGATCGGGTTCTTGCTCGGGTTCAGCGGGCTGGTCGCCGGGATCATCACCGGCGTCTTCATGGCGCGGCTGCAGGCCAGCGTCGCGCCCGCCCCCTCCGCTTCGACCGAGGAAAGCCAAGGCTGAGTCGATGGAAGAGACACCGACGTTTTGGGAGCTCTCGCCCATCTGGGAAAACACCCAGAACCTCATGGGCATGATGGGCTGGCCGTTCAGCGGCGAGCACGGGGCGGACCAGACCTGGGGGATGCTCGGCACCCACTACCAGATCACGCACAACCCCGGGCACGGCGCGAACGCGTTCCTGCACGTCTTCTTCGTGCTCGCGATCCTCACCGTCGTCGCGCTGCTGACCTACAGCAAGGTCAAGAACGTCCGTGACGCCCTCGTCCCCGAGGAGAAGCTGACCGTCCGCACCTTCGTGGAGGTCATGGTCGGCGCGATCTACGGGATGATGTCCTCGATGATGGGGCCCAAGGCGGCCCGCTTCTTCCTGCCGCTGATCGGCACCTGCGCGTTCTTCATCCTCTTCTCGAACGCGCTCGGGCTCATCCCCGGGATGGCCCCCCCGACGAGCTCTTTCAACCTCACGTTCGCGATGGGGCTCATCATCTTCTTCGCGACGCACATCTTCGGCATCAAAGAGCAGGGCCTGGGGAACTACCTCAAGCACTTCATGGGCCCCATCATCTGGCTCGCGCCGCTGATGATCATCATCGAGCTCATCAGCCACATGGTGCGGCCGCTCTCGCTCGCCATCCGCCTGATGGCGAACATGTTCGCGGATCACGCGGTGCTCGCGGCGTTCTTCACGCTGTCCAGCCTCGCGGGCATGTACGGGTTCCTATTGCCCGTACCGGTCCTCGTCCTCGGGTCGCTCGTGGTCGTGGTGCAGGCGCTGGTGTTCTGCTTGCTCGCCACCGTCTACATCTCGATGGCCATCGAGCACTCGGAAGGTCACTGAACGGATTCCCGGAGTCTTAGGAGGCTCAGTTAAAATGAAGAAGAAGCTCCTCGCCATTTCCACGCTCCTCGGCACCTGGGCGATCGCCGCGACCGCCTTCGCGCAGGACGCCGGCTCCAACCAGTACGACGCGAACATGTGGATCGCGATGGCGGCCGCGCTCGGCATCGGCATCGCGGCCTTCGGTGGCTCGCTGGGTCAGGGCCGCGCGGCCTCCACGGCGCTCGAGGGCATCGCCCGCAACCCGAACGCCTACGACAAGCTCTTCACGCCGATGATCCTCGGCCTGGCGCTGATCGAGTCGCTCGTCATCTACGCGCTCGTCGTCAGCCTCATCCTGCTCTTCGCCTTCGGTCAGTAAGCGTTGGTCCTCCCGGAGGAGGAGCCTCGCGGTGAGCTGCGTCCCCGCGCCGCTCGGGTGCCTTGTCGCGCCCGGGTCTGGTGCGAGGACGCGGACGTCACCCTTTACGTTCGCGCGGTCGACGTGAGCGAAGAGGGGATGTGCGTCCGCACCGCGCGACCGTTCCCCGCCGGGAGCCGCCTGCGCGTGGGGTTCAGCGAGCCGGAGGGCCAGGCCGTCGCGGAAGCGCGCGTGGCCTGGTCCCGCCCGGATCGATCCACCCCCGCGATGGGTCTTCAGCTCACCCGCTTCGAGGTGGGCGAGCAGATCTTCGACCGCATCGTCGAGCGCGCCCAGCGGCGCGCCGACCGGCTCAGCCGCCCCGAGCCGTGGGGCGACGCCCCCGGCCGCGACTGAGTCACCACCGCGTCCCTCGCCGGACCCCTCACAAGGCAGGCGCTCTCGCAAGGTAGGCGCTCCTGGAGCGCCGCCGGGCGCGTGCGTCCTCCGGGCGCGTGCGTCCTCCGGGCGTGGCGTCTCGCCCGGGTGCGAGGTCACGCCCGGCGGCGTTCGGCGCGTCATGCACTGGTCCCAGGCGCGGGAGGGATCCATACTCCCAGCGCGGAGGTCCCGTGGACGAGGACGAGCTCGAGGCAGAGCTGGCGAGAGAGGCCGACGAGGCCCTGGATGACGACGCGCCGAACGAAGGCGGCGAGGACGCGATCGCGGTTGCGCCCTTGCCGGCACGCACGGCGCGGGCACCGGAGTCGGGCGGCCTCCCGGCGTGGTTCAAGATCGGCGCCGTGTTCACCCTCCTCGGAGGAGGCGTCGCGTTCCTGCTCTGGGGCACCGAGGCCTCCGACGCCTTCGTCTACAGCAAGCTGGTGGACGAGGTGATGAGCGCACCGGACGAGTACCGCGACCGCGAGATCCGGGTCGAGGGTCAGCTCCAGCGCGGCTCGGTCCACTTCGTGTCGGCCCCCGAGTGCGAGCACACCTTCGTGCTCACGCGCGGCGGCTTCGACATGCCGGTGCGCTTCCCGCGTTGCGTGGTCCCCGACACCTTCCGCGACGACATGCCGATGGACGTGGTGGTGCAAGGGCAGCTCCAGGCCAACGACGAGTTCCTCGCCAGCGAGGTCATCCCGCGCTGCCCCTCGAAGTACGAGATGCGCGAGCGGCAGGAGAACGGCGAGGAGATGCCCCACGAGATGCCGGCGGCCGAGCCGAGCTGACCGCGGCGCGCGGCCTCGCGGCCGGCACTCACATGTGGTCGTGGGCGACGCCGTCGTACGGGCACTCGCCCTCGCCGTCCATGTGCCCCTGCGTCTTGAGCTGACCGACGACGTAGTCCCACATCGTCAGCAGCGGGGTCACGGGCGAGCCGCCGAGCTGGAAGCGTCCGTCGAGCTCGACGAGGTCGGCCGGCGCGATCGCCTCGAGCTCGTCCCGCGTGACCTCGCCGTCGAGATCGAGGTCGCAGTCCGCGAGCCACTGGGCGAGGCGCATGACGCCGCCCTCGCCGCCCTCCGGGAAGCCGTTGAAGAACAGGTGGTCGCCGTGGATCGTCGCGGCCACGGTCGTCGTCCCGGCGGTCACCGCGAAGCCCGGCATCTCGTCGATCTCGCACGGGCCGAAGGTCGTCTCGGCGCTCACGCCGAGCCGGAAGTGGACCTCGGCCGCGTCGTAGCAGGGGTCGCCGTCGGCGTTGGTGTTGCCGTTGGCCGTCCGCGCGCCGGGCGAGGCGAGGCTGGCCGGGGGGCACGACTGGCCGCCCGCGCGGCGCATCGTGCCGTCGATGAGGTACGTCCAGTCGCCGGCCGCCATCTCGGCGAGCTCGGCCTCGGGGACCGACGAGTGCCGCGTGGCGCCGTCGGCCGCGCCGGCGATCGCGTAGTGGAACGCCCAGCGGCCGGGCGTCAGGTCGTCGAAGCCCCAGAGCGGCAGGCCCGACTCCGGCACGTCGACGAGGTCCACCACGAAGCGCTCGGGGGCCTCCGCGACGACGGAGTCGTCGGTCGCGAGGTGCACGTCGATGTCGCCGATCACGAGGTTGTAGGTCGCGAAGGTCACGTCCCATCCGTCCTGGATCGCCTCGCCGGTGTCCCCGGCCCGCAGGCCGCTCGTGATCGTGTCCTCCGACTCGACGATCACGGTGACGTCGCCGGGGAGCCCGCCGTCGAGCGCGGGCGGCGGCCCGTCACAGGCGGCGACGACCAGGAGCGAGAGGAGCGAGAGGAGCGTGAGGAGCGAGAGCAGGGCGACGGGCGTGGCGTGGCCGTTGCTCACGGCGCGGTTGCTCACGGGGCGGTTGCTCACGGGGCGGTTGCTCACGGGGCGGTTGCTCACGGGGCGGTTGCTCACGGGGCGGTTGCTCACGGGGCGGTCTCCGGTCGAAGGGTGAACAGAGGGCGCGCGCCGGCCTCGACCCCGGCGCGGAGCGCGCGCGCGATCTGGGAATCCGGTCCGACCTCGAGCGAGGCGGCGCAGCCGACGCCGCGCAGGCACGCCTGGCCGAGGTCGGCGCACTCGCGGCTCGTGACGAGCGCGCCGTCGGCGTCGCAGGTCTGCTCCAGGGAGCCGGCGCAGGCGATGGGGACGCCGGGCGCGCAGGGCCGATCCTCGAAGAGGCTGGCGAAGTCGGCGGTCGCGAGCCACGGCCGCGGATCGAACGCGACCTCCAGCGAGCTCGCATCGTCGGGCAGGAGCGCGCCCTCGAAGCCGTCGGCCTCGGCGCTGCGGATCACCGGCACCCCCTGCTCCACCTCGGCGTCCTGCTCGACGCGCACGCGGACGGTGAAGGGCAGCGCCTGGCCGTCGAGCTCGGCGGTCCCCTCGATCACGACCGACGCGTCTCCGAGCGAGCCCGCGGCCTCGCTGACGAGCGGCTCATCGCGGGTGAGCAGCGAGGTGATGCCGAGGTCGTACATGTACGAGCGCGCGGTGCCCGTGATCGCCTCCATCGGCCCGAGCGCCTGGGGCTCCGGCGAGAGCGCGTCGATCACGGCCGCGTCGGTCCACTGCGCGAGCGCCTCGTCGCAGTGCTCGCCCGCCTGCACCCCGGCGCACAGGTAGAGCGGCCCGAACGCGAGGTCGGCGCGCTGGAGGGTGATGGTGGCCCCGTTGCGGCCGTCGAACGGGGCGTCCGCGTCCGCGTCGCCGCGGGCGCTCAGCGCGACGGTGGTGGCCTCGACGCTGGTGTCGATGCAGCCGCCCAGCAGCAGGGCGAGCGACGCCACGACCCGCAAGACGATCTGCAGCGGGCGCGTCACGGCGAGACCCCCAGCGTGACCATGAAGCGGAAGGGCGAGCCGGCGCTGAGGTGGCGCGCGGGCACGCGGTCGGGGATCCCCGTCGGGTCCCAGCTCGACGTGAACAGGAACTCGCTCGCGGCCCAGCGCTGATCGAACAGGTTGAAGAAGCTCACCCCGAGATCGAGCGGGCCCCAGCCCACGCCGGCCGAGGCGTCGAGGAGGTTGACCGCGTCCGCGAAGCCGCCGAAGGGGAGGGGGCGCGGCGAGAGGAACGAGTAGCCGATGCCGATCCGCCCGGTGAGCGTCTCGCCGAGCACGTCCGCGATCAGCGGGCCGTTCACGCCGACGTCCGCGCGGATCACGACGGGGGGGACGTAGGGGAGGTTCTGGCCCTCGGTGAAGGCGGGCTGCGGGTCGTCCGCGGTGGGCGGCGGCGGCTCGAGGAGCTCCGCGTCGACGTAGGTCACCGACAGCGCACCGACGAGCCAGTCGAGCGGGCGCGCCTGGGCGTAGAGGACCGCGCCGAGGCGCCGCGACGCCCCGATCCGCTCGAGCCGGCCCTCGCGCGGCTCGAAGGCCACGTCGTCGCTCAGCTCGGTCCAGTAGCCAGCGACGCTCACCCGGAGGTAGCGCCCGTAGGTCGCCGTCGCGCCGAGGTCCGCGCCGCGCACCTCGGTGAAGGGGGCGGCCTCGGAGTCGGCGAGGGTGCGCGCCTGAGGGGAGCGGTAGCCGTGGCCGTAGCCGGCGCGGATCGAGAGCCAGTCGAGCGGGCGCAGCTCGGCGCTCGCGCGCGGGCCGACGGTCGCGCCGCCCGCGCTGCGGCGGAACCCCATGATGAACTCGTCCATCGGTCGGACGAGCGGGACGAAGTTCCCGAGCCGGTCGTCGATCTCGTAGAGGAGCAGCGCGGCGCGCAGCCCGCCGTGGACGCGCAGGTAGTCGGTGATCGTCAGCTCGACCTCGCCCCAGAGGCCGACCTGCGTGCCGAGGATCGACGCGTCGACCCGCCGGTCCCAGGTCTGGTTCCGCGGCGCGCCGAGCAGGTTCTGCGTCTGCCCCACGTGGTCGAAGCGGCCGTCGAGCCCGAGCTCGACCCGCGCCGCGACCTCGTCGAAGGGGCGCCACGGCGCGCTGCGGTAGCGCCCGAGGAGGCCAGCCGAGAGCGTCTGGTTCTGCTGCTCGATCAGATCGCCGCGCCCCGCGACGCCGGCCAGGGTGCGCGAGCGCTGGATGAAGCCGGTGAAGTTCTCTTGCACTCGGAACGCGTCCGCGCCGACCCAGAGGCCGAGGCTCGCGTTCGCGCCGTCGTCGCCGCGCCAGTCGCCGAAGAACCCGCCGAGGAACCGACCGCTGAGGGCGTTCTGGCTCTGCGCGCTGGTCACCGGGTAGCTGTCGTAGAAGCCGACGCGCCCCGCCTGCACGTCGTCGGCCCGCACGACGCCCGCGAGGTCCGCCCGGGCGCCGTGCAGGATGCCGAGGCCTCGCCAGCGCCAGCTCCCGTCGCGCGCGCCGACCTGGACGATCGCGCTGACCGCGTCGCCGCCCCGGTTCTGGCCGTAGCCGTCCGTCCGCTGGTACTGGACCGCCCCGAAGGTCTCCTCGCGCTCGCCCTCTGGCGCGAACATCACGAGCTGGCGAAACGCGTGGAAGAGGCCGTAGCCCGACTCGACGCGCCAGCCGCGGCGGCGCTCCTCCACCCCGAGCTCGAAGCGCACGCTGCCCGCGACCGCGAAGTCCCCTTGCCGCGGGTCGGCCACGCCCTCGGTGACCTGCACGCGCCGGACGACCTCCGGGATGAGGAAGCCCAGGTCCGCGTAGCCCTGCCCATGGATATGAGAAGGCAGGTTGACGGGGAGCCCGCCCACGGTGAGCTCGATGTCCTGGCCGTGCTCCGCGTCGAACCCGCGCAGGTTGATGCGCTGGCCGACCGCGAGGCCCTCTGCGCGCGCCGCGAAGACGCCGGGCACGGAGAGGAGCAGGTCGGCGCCGTCCTGGCGGGGCGCGGCCTCGAGGATGTCCCGATCGACCTCGAACGCGCCGGCCCCGCGCTCCTCCTCGCGCTGCCCGGCCCCCTCGACCTCGGCGGTGACCCCGAGGGCCGGCTCGCCGGAGGCCTCGTGGTCGGCCCCATCGGCGGCCGCCTCCTCCGCCGGGGGCGGGTCGTTGGTGTGCACGTGGGGGCGCGCCGGGTTCATCTCGGGGTGCGACTCCGGGTGGCTCCCCTCGATCGCCTCTGTCGTCGCGGCGTCGAACGACGGCAGCTCGAAGTGCACCGCGACGCGCACCCGCGCCGCGATCGGCTGGCCGCCGCGCTCGGCCGGCGCGAAGGTCCACGAGCGGGTCACGGCCTCCACCGCGGCCGCGTCGAACTCGGGCTCCGCGCCGTGCTCGACCGTCGCGCTCATCACGTGTCCGTGCTCGTCGAGCGTGACGAGCAGCACCACGGTCGGGTGTGCGCCGTCGCCGAGGCGGTCGTCGGGGTAGTGCGGCGGCGGCGAGGTGATCACCCGCGGCGGCAGCAGGCGCGGGGGCGGCGGCGGGTCGGCGTGCGGGTCGGGGGCGCCCGCGTCGTCGGAGGCGGCGTGATCCGACGGGCCGGCGTCGGGGGGAGGGCCCGCGTCAGGGACGCCCGCGTCAGGGACGCCCGCGTCCTGGGCGCGGCCGAGGCCAGGCGCGAAGGCCAGCGCGAGAGCGAGCACCAGAGCGCCTCTCCTGACCGGCGCGCAGCCCGTGGTCGCGGGGGCGCCGCGGCGCGCCCGAGGGCCCGCCGGCGCGCGATCCTGCGCTGGCCGGAGCGTCATCACCGCGAGTGGCTTACGGCGACTCAGCCGTTCATGCAACTGAGTTGTGTTTTGGGTCGGGCGGACCGGCGCCGAGCGGCGCGGCCTCGAGCCGGGGTCCGCGCGTCATTCAGCCGCGCAGGACGCGCACGCCGCGCAGGTCGCGCGCGGTCCGGGCGCCGGTGCAGAAGCAGATCACGCGCAGCTCGTGGATGAGCGTGCGGAGCGCCTGCTCGGCCGCCTCCTCGCCCTCGGTCGCCGCCTCGAGGAGCGGGCTCGCGAGGGCCACCGCGTCGGCGCCGAGGGCGAGCGCGACCGCCACGTCCATCCCGGTGCGGACCCCGCCCGAGCCGATCACGACGCGGTCCGGGAGCGCAGCGCGGCAGAGCCGCACCGACTCGGCGGTCGGGATCCCGAAGCCGGCGAGCCTCCGGCCGATCAGCTCCTGCGCGCTGCCCGCGGGGGCGCGGAAGCTCTCGACCTTCGCCCAGCTCGTCCCGCCCGTCCCCGCGACCTCGACCCCGGCCACCGGGAGCTTCGCGATCTTGGAGGCGGTGCGCTCCGAGATGCCGCCGCCGACCTCCTTGAGGAGGACCGGCACGTCGAGCGCGCCGGCGAGCTCGGCGATCTTCGGGAGCAGCCCGGCGAAGTTGGTGTCGCCCTCCGGCTGCACCGCCTCCTGCAGCGGGTTCATGTGCAGGTTCAGCGCGTCGGCGCCGACGGCTCGGAGCGCCTCGGCGACCTGCGCGGCGTCGACCCCGTAGTTGAGCTGGACCGCGCCGACGTTGCCGAAGAGCAGCGGCAGGTCGGGCGCGACGTCCTTCACGACGAAGGTCGGCGTCCGCTCCGGGTTCGCGATCATCGCGCGCTGCGAGCCGAGCGCCATGCCCACCCCGACCTTGGCCGCGGCCCGCGCGAGCACGCGGTTGAGCCGGCCGGCGCGCTCGGTGCCGCCGGTCATCGCGCCCACGAGGATCGGGGCCGAGAGGCGGGCGCCGAGCAGGTCCACGCCCAGGTCGACCTCCGCGAGGTCGAGCTCGGGCAGCGCGTCGAACTCGAGGGTGTAGCCCCCCAGGCCGCGGGCCGGCCCGTTCGAGCCCACGGCCTCCTGCAGCACGATGTCCAGGTGGTGGTCCTTGCGCTCCTCGACGGTCGGCTCGCTCACGGGGCGGAGCATTGAGGCGAGGTCGGGGCCGGGCAACCGCTTTCTCCGGCCCGCCTCCGCGCGGGTTGACCGCGGTCGGCCGGGGGGCGTAGATCGCGCCCGTGGTCCCGGAGCTCGACGCCGACGCGATCGCCCGCTGCGTGCGCCGCATGGCCGCCTCGATCGTGGAGGAGGCCCTCGCGGGTGGAGCGGACAGCGCGGCCGACATCGCCCTCGTGGGCATCCGCCGAGGGGGTGTCCCCGTCGCCCACATGCTCGCCGAGGAGATCGCGAGCGCGGAGGGGCGCCCGATCGACGTGGGCACGGTGGACATCGCGCTGTACCGCGACGACGCCGCCACCGCGCCGCCCGACCCCAAGATCGGGCCGAGCTCGATCCCGTTCGAGGTCGGCGGGCGCGACGTGGTGCTGGTCGACGACGTGCTGCAGACGGGGCGCACGGTGCGCGCGGCGATCGACTGCCTGCTGGACTACGGGCGCCCGCGGCGGGTGTGGCTCGCGGTGCTCTGCGACCGCGGCGGCCGAGAGCTGCCGATCGCGCCCGACTTCGTGGGCCGGGCGCTCGAGGTCGATCCCTCGGTCCGCCTCGCCGTCGTCACCGACGACGCGGGCCGCCCGATCGCGATCGCCGAGGCGCCGCGAGGAGGCGCGTCATGAGTCGCCCGTTCCGTCATCGACACCTCCTCGGCATCGACGCGCTCGACGCGCGCGACGTCATCCAGATCCTCGACGCCGCCGAGGCGTTCTTCGAGGTCTCGCGCCGGCCGGTCCGCAAGGTCCCGACCCTGCGCGGCAAGACGGTGATCAACCTCTTCTACGAGGCCTCCACGCGCACGCGCACCTCGTTCGAGCTCGCGGGCAAGCGCCTGAGCGCGGACGTCGTGAACATCTCGACGTCGGCGTCGAGCGTGACCAAGGGCGAGACCCTCCTCGACACCGCGCGGACCCTCGAGGCGATGCACCCCGACGTGGTCGTCATCCGCCACTCCGCGAGCGGCGCGCCGCACTTCGTGGCCGATCGCCTCGGCTGCTCGGTGGTCAACGCGGGCGACGGCCAGCACGAGCACCCGACCCAGGCGCTCCTCGACGCGTTCACGATCCGTCGGCGCCTGGGCACGCTCCAGAACCTCACCGTCACGATCTGCGGCGACGTCGCCCACTCGCGCGTCGCGCGGAGCAACGCCGCGCTGCTCTCGCTCTTCGGCTGCACGGTGCGCTTCGTCGCGCCGCGGACCCTCCTGCCGCCGGCCGCGAGCTCCCTCGGCGTCGAGGTCTACGATCGGCTCGAGCCCGCCCTGGAGGGCGCAAACGTCGTGATGGTGCTCCGCATCCAGCGCGAGCGCCTCGCGGGGGCGCTCCTGCCGAGCCTGCGCGAGTACAGCCGCACCTTCGGGATCGGGCCCCGCACCCTCGCGGCCGCGCCGGCCGACGCGATCATCATGCACCCCGGCCCGATGAACCGCGGCGTCGAGATCGACCCCACGGTCGCCGACTCGGAGCGCAGCGTGGTCCTCGACCAGGTCGAGGCCGGGGTCGCGGTGCGCATGGCCGTCCTCTATCAGCTCGCCGGCGAGGCCGGCGCGGCCCCGGTCCGCGCGTGAGCGAGGTCGTCACCGGCGTCGACCGCGTGGCCGCGGGCGAGGCACGCCTCGACGGCAAGATCGGGCTCGTCGCGCACCCCGCGTCCGTCGACCGGCGGCTCCGCCACACGCGCTGGGTGCTCAAGGACGCGGGGGTCGAGGTGGCGCGCCTCTTCGGGCCCGAGCACGGCTACGGCGGCGAGGCGCAGGACATGATCGCGGTCGGCGAGGCGCGCGACCCGGACGGCGTGCCGATCCACTCGCTCTACGGCGCGACCGAGGAGACGCTCTCGCCGCGTCCCGAGCACCTCGAGGGGCTCGACCGGCTGGTGGTCGACCTCCAGGACGTCGGCGCGCGCTACTACACCTACGTGTGGACCGCGGCGCTCGCGCTCAAGGCGGCCGCGCGCGCGGGGATCGAGACGGTGATCCTCGACCGCCCGAACCCGCTCGGAGGCGCCCACCTCGAGGGCGCGCCGCAGCGGCCCGGCTACCGCTCGTTCGTCGGGCTCTACGACGTGCCCGTGCGCCACGGCATGACGATCGGCGAGATCGCCGCGATGGTGCGCGACCTCGAGGGGCTCCCCGAGGAGTCGCTGCGGGTCGTCACGATGCGCGGCTGGGATCGGTCGATGCGCTTCGACGCGACGGGGCTGCCGTGGGTGCAGCCGTCGCCGAACATGCCGACGCTGGACACCGCGCTCGTCTACCCCGGAGGCTGCCTCCTCGAGGGGACCGCGCTGAGCGAGGGCCGCGGGCTCACCCGTCCGTTCGAGATCTGGGGCGCGCCGGGGCTCGACGGAGCGCGGCTCGCGCGCGAGGTGTCGATCGAGGGCGCGGTGCTCCGGCCGACCACCTTCTCGCCGACGTTCCACAAGCACGGCAAGACGATCTGCGGGGGCGTGCAGGTCCACGTCACCGACGCCGCGGTGTTCCGCTCGTACCCGGCCTACCTGCGGCTCATCGCGGCCGCCGCCGCGCAGCTCGGCGACGGCTTCGCGTGGCGGCACGCGCCCTACGAGTTCGTGGACGCGATCCCGGCGATCGATCTCCTCACGGGCGGCGGGGAGCTCCGCGCGGCGGTCGACGCGCGCGCCCCGCTCGACGACGTGCTCGCGGCCGAGGCCACGGGGGCGGCGGAGTTCGCGGAGCGCCGGCGGGCCTGGCTCCTCTACCCGTGAGCCGGCGCGTCGAGGGCGTGGACGTCGCGCGCGGCGTGGCCTCGCTCATCATGATCCAGGGCCACGCCTACGACGGATGGGTCGCCCCGGAGCACAAGGCCAGCGCGGCCTACCTCTTCACGCGCCTCCTCGGCAGCCTGCCGCTGCCCGCGTTCCTGGTGCTCGCGGGGGCGGCGATCGTCCTCCGGGTCGAGGCCGCGATCCGGCGCGGGGAGCCCGCGGTCCACGCGCGCCGATCGGTGACCGCGCGCGGCTTCGCGGTGCTGGGCTGGGGCTACCTCACCAACCTGGCCTACGCGCTGCTCGACGGGGCGGACGGGCTCGAGACGCTGCTCCGGGCCGACGTGCTCCACGTGATCGGCCTCTCGATCGTGGCCCTCGCCCAGCTCGGCATCCGGGGCCCGGGAGGCCCGGCAGGCAAGGTCAGCCCGCGTCGGCTCGAGCTGGCCGCGCTCGCGCTGGTGGTCGTCCCGACCCTCGCGTGCCCCTGGCTGAGCCCGCTCGGCGGCGCGGTCGAGGGGCCGGCGCGCTTCCTCGTCGCGCTCTTCGTGGACGTGCCGCGCGTGAGCGTGATGCCCTGGGTGCCCCTCGTGAGCTGGCTCGCCCTCGGCGCGCTCCTCGCGCGGCTGATGCTCCGGTGGCGAGGTGCCGATCCGACCCCGACCGCCGCCCTCGCCGGCGCGCCGCCCGCGCGGCTCTTCGGGCTCGCCGCCGGCGCCGCCCTCGTCGCGTGGCTCGCCGCGTGGGGCACAGGCGCTCTCGTGGACGCGCTCGGGGGCTCGCTCAGCCGCGCGCACCCCGCGGTGTGGCTCAACGTGGTCGATCTCGGCGCGCGCGGGGCGGTGGTGCTCGGCGTGGCCGCGGCGCTCACCCCGTGGATCCCCGAGCGCCCACGGCGCGCGCTCGTCCAGCTCGGCCGCGGCTCGCTCGTCGCGTACGTCTTCCACATCCCGTTCTGCTACGGCCGCCTCGGCGAGGCGCTCCGGGGCCGGCTGGACATGCCGACCGCGACCGGAGCCGTCCTCGCCTTGATGGCCCTGAGCTACGGCGCGGTCTGGCTGCGCGATCGCCTGCGCGCGCGCCGGCAGGTGTCATCCTTGTTGGCGATCGGCTAAACTCGCCCCTTGTGACGGGCGTCTCGAGCGGCGAGAGGGTCGCAACCCTGTTGGCAGGCCGCTACGCCTACGCGGGCGAGCTGGGCCAAGGCGGCTCGGGCCGCGTGCTCTCGGTCGTCGATCGGCACGACGGGGAGCGGCGGGCGGTCAAGGTCGTGCCGGCCGCGCAGGCGGCGCGGCTGAGGTGGGAGCGGAGCCTTCTCGACCGGGTCGCGCACCCCGGGCTCGCGCGGGTCCACGAGCTGGTGACGGTGGCCGAGCCGCTGCCGGCGCCGTGGAGCCTGCCCCGAGGCGCGGTCGCCCTCGTCGAGGAGCACGCGCCGGGCGCCAGCGCCGGGGTCGCGGTCGCGGCGGTGCCCGTCGCCGAGCGCCCGAGCTTCGCGGTCGCGGTCGGCGCGAGCGTCGCGCGGGCGCTCGGGGCGATCCACGCGGCGGGCCTGGTCCACGGGGACGTGAAGCCCGCCAACGTGGTCGTCCCGGACGACCCGGCCGCGGCCAAGCTCGTCGACCTCGGGCTCGCGCAGCCCGCGGGCCACGTCGACCGCCTGAGCGGGACGCTCGGCTATCTGGCGCCCGAGGCCCTGCTCGGTGAGCGGTCCGCGGCCACCGATCTCTACGCGCTCGGCGCCACGCTCCACGCCCTGCTCCTCGGCAAGACGTCGTTCGACACCGAGCGGTCGGCCCCCGAGCTCGCGCGCGCCCTGGCCCGCCGACCGCGCGTGGAGGACCTGCCGGGAGACGCGCCGATCGCGCTCCGGCGCCTGCTCGGCGACCTCCTGGCCGAGCGGCCGGAGGAGCGGCCGGCGAGCGCCCGCGAGGTGGCGCTGCGGCTCGACGCGATCGCCGACGAGCTCGGCCTCGACCTGGCCCGGGCGCCGGTCACCGCGGCCCCCGCGCCGCTCGAGCGCGCCGCTCGCGCGCGGGTGCGTCCGCTGGTGGGGCGCGCGGCCGAGCTGCGCGGGCTGGTGGACGCCCTCGAGCGCCCGGGCGTGGTCGCGGTGGTGGGTCCACCCGGGTCGGGGCGCACCCGGCTCGTGCGAGAGGCGGTGCGCGCGATCCAGGCCCGCGCCGCGCTCGCCCCGACCTACCTCCGGCACGAGGGCGAGTCGCCGCCGCGTCTGGAGCACGAGGCGATCGTGCACCTGGAGGGCGGGGAGGCGGACTGGGGCGCGTGCCGCGACGCGGTGGAGGCGGCCGCGGTGTCCGGCCTCGGCCTGCGGGTGATCGCCGAGGTGGCCGACGCCCCGGCCGAGCTCGAGGCGGTCGCGGTCGGTCCGCTCGACGACGACGCGCTGCGCACCCTGCTCGCGGAGCTGCTCGAGGTGGACCCGAGCCCCGCCCTCGTCGAGGCGGGCCGGGTCGCGAGCGGCGGCCTGCCCGGTCGCCTCTGCCAGCTGATCGCGGAGGGCTTCGAGGCGGGCCTCGAGCTGACCCGTCCCGCGACGCTCGCCGATCTGGGGCGGCGCGACGGAGACGCGACGGTCCCGGCGCTCGCCCGACCCCTGGCGGAGCTCGCCGCGCTGCTCGGTGGCGCGGTGGGCGCGACCCCCGCGGCCGAGGTCGTGGACGACGCGCCCGAGCAGGCGCGCCGGCTGATCGGCGCGGGGCTCGCCACGCTCGATGGCGCGGGCCGGCTGCAGCTGCGCGACGACGTGCGGCGCGCCGTGCAGCGGGGGCTGACGCCGGCGCGTCGCCAGGCCCTGGCCGCGGCGGCCGAGGGGCTGCCGGTCGCGCGTCTCGGCCGCGCGCACCTCGACGCGGTGGCCGGCCACATGGCGCGGGCGGCGGCCGCGTTCGCGGAGGAGCTCGCGGAGGCCCGCGCGGCAGGGGACGTGGAGCGCGCGGCGGCGGTGGGTCGGGCGGCGCTGGACGCGCTCTCGGAGCCGCCGATCGCGCTGGCCCTCGCGGCGGCCGACGCGCTGCGCGCGCTCGCCCGCGAGCGGGAGGCGCTCGCGGTGCTCGAGGGGCGCGAGGAAGCGTCGGCCGCGATCCTGCGCGCGGAGCTGCACCGCCTGCTGGGGGAGCTCGACGCGGCGGACTCGGCGGTGGCGGGATCGATGGACCCAGCCGCGGTCGCGGTCCGGGCGCGCGTGGCCCTCGCGCGCGGCGCGGTGGACAGGGCTGGGGCGCTCGTCGAGGGGATCGACGCGGAGGACGCGCGGACCGAGGCCTCGCTCGAAGAGACCCGGGTCTACGTGCACCTCGCGGGCGGCCGCTTCGAGGAGGCGGGGCGCGCGGCGCGGCGCGCGCTGGTGGCCGCGCGGCGGGCCGGTGACGCGGGCGCCGAGGCCCGCGCGTGCAGCGTCGAGGGGACGGTCCTGACCACGGTCGGCCGGGTCGACGAGGCGTCGGCGCGGTTCGAGCGCGCCTTCGAGCTCGCCGACCGCGCGGGGGAGCGCTACGCGGCCGCGAGCTACCTCGTCAACGTGGGCCTCGGTCGCCTCGAGCGCGGGGTCGCGGGCCCGGCGATCGAGGCGCTGCGCGAGGGCGCGCGGCGGCTGACCGAGCTCGGCCGGCGGCGGCTCGCGGCGCGGGTCCTGTACAACCTCGGCAACGCGGCCGCGCTGGTGGGCGACGACGACCTC
Source organism: Polyangia bacterium (assembly GCA_030426845.1). Taxonomy (GTDB): domain Bacteria; phylum Myxococcota_A; class Polyangia; order Polyangiales; family Sandaracinaceae; genus JAUHXR01. Next base: position 19,285 of record JAUHXR010000174.1, read on the forward strand.
GCGCGGAGCGCGATCGAGCGGGCCCGACGCGAAGCGGCGAGCGATCCGTCGGTGCGCGCCTACGCGGGCGTGGTCGCGGCGGAGCTCTTCGTGCGTGCGGGCAAGCTCGAGGCCGCGATGGACGCGCTCGAGCGGGCGTGGGGTGAGCCCGCGCCGGACGCGATCCGGGTGACCGTCGGGGCGCGCCGGGCGATCGTGCGCGCGGTGCGCGGCGAGCACGGCCTCGCGCGGGAGGCGCTCGCGGCGACCGAAGCGCTCGCGGGTGATCGGTTCGGCGAGGTGATGCGCGAGGTGGCGCGCGCCCGGCTCGAGCTCGCGACCGGTGACCAGGCGCGGGCGGCCGCGGCCGGCGCGGCCGCGGTGGCGGCGGCCGAGGGCGCCGGCTGGGAGTGCCGCCTCCGCGCCGCGCTGGTGGCGGCGGAGGCCTTCGAGCGCGCCGGTCGAGG
>JAUHXR010000175.1 GCA_030426845.1 Polyangia bacterium
AGGTGGCCTGCACGCCGGAGCGCGTCACCGCGTCGCTCGACCGCTACTACGACCTCGGGGTGCGCGTGCTCTTCCCCGTGCACAAGTACGACAACGCGTTCAGCGCGGGCGACGGGGATCGCTCGATCATCGAGCTCGGCAACTTCGTCAACAGCGGGCACTGGTCCAACTTCACCGAGGACTGCGACGCGACCGTGCCAACCGTGTTCGACCGTGGCCGGGTGTTCTTCGGCGGCCTCAACGAGGCGCGATCCGAGTACATGTCTCCGCCGCCCAACGACCTCACGGGGTTCGCCGACGACCCGGTCCCCACCCTGAGCCCCTACCTGACCCGCCTGGCCAGCGGCGCGCTCGAGGGCGACTGGTGCCAGAACGCCGGCTTGACGTCGCTCGGCGAGCACCTCCTGACCGAGATGATGCGCCGGGGCATGGTGATCGAGGCCGACCACTTCCCGCGCCGCTCCTACGCGCGCGTCTTCGAGATCCTCGAGGCCGCCGACTACCCGGTCGCGGGCACCCACGGGCTCAACAACGACGGGCGCGTCTATGCGCTCGGCGGCGTCTCGAAGACCGGGCTCGGCCGCTGCGGCGATCCGGCGAACCCCGGCGCGATGACCGACCGGCTCGCGGGGCGCGTCGCGACGATCGAGGCCAACGGCGGCTACCCGGCCGAGGGCTTCGGCTTCGACATGAACGGCTTCGCGGGTGCGCCCGGGCCGCGCTTCGGCGACGAGGCGAGCTGCGCCACGACGCAGAGCGATCCGATCACCTACCCGTTCACCTCGGTCGCGGGCGACGTCACCTTCACTCCGCCGCGCCTCGGCACGCGCGAGGTCGACTTCAACACCGAGGGGATGATCCACATCGGGCTCTTCCCCGAGCTCCTCGAGGACGCGCGGCGCACCGGCTCGACCGACGCCGACCTCGAGCCGCTCTTCCGCTCGGCGGAGGGCTACCTGCGGATGTGGGAGCGGGCCCGCGAGCGCTCCGCCTCGATGTAGCCTACGTCGAACGCCGCACGATAGCTTGTCGGATCGCTGGCGGCGCTCAGCGCGCGGGGCAGCGGTGGGCGCCGGCGGACGGGATCGCGCGGACGACCAGGCGCTCGTTGGTGGAGCGCCCGTCCCAGCGCGGATCGTTCGCCACGGGCAGGGTCTCGCCGTAGCCGCAGGCGGCGATCCGGGACGGCTCGACGCCGCGCTCCGCGAGGAGGGCGCGAACGTGCTCGGCCACCGCGCGCGAGGCCCGCAGGTTGAACGAGGCGAGCCGGACGGTGTCGGTGTGAACCTGCAGCTCGACGGCCTGGCCTGGGCACGCGCGGAGGCGCTCGGCGACGCGGTCGAGGACCTCGCGCTGGCTGGCGACGTCGACCTGGCCTCGGTAGAGGTCGAAGCGGAGCGGGACGGTGAACGAGAGCGCCGCGCAGCCGTCCTGTGCGAGGGCGGGCGGGGCGCCGGCCAGGCCCGTGAGGGCGGCGAGGGCGGCGCCGAGCAGGGCGGCGCGGGCGAGCGGGTGGGTCATCTTGCCTCCGGGCCGCGCGGCGTGCGCGGGCTCCTGGGACCCGGCGGGGCCGGGTTCCTTGGACGACTCGGGGGATCAGTACCGCTGGTTGCGCCACCAGGCGCCGCCGCGCGCGGGCCGCTCGGGCTCCGGCTCGGGCTCGACGACGGGCTCCGGCTCGGGCTCGGGCTCGGGCTCGGGCTCGACGACGGGCTCCGGCTCGGGCTCGGGCTCGACGACGGGCTCCGGCTCGGGCTCCGGCTCGACGACCGGCGGCGGGGGGGCGACCGCGACGGGCTCCGGCTCGGGCTCGGTCGGTAGGGTGAAGAACACGACCGTGACCGCGATGGAGCCCACCAGGCTGATCGCGAACCCGACCGTCATGAGGAGCAGGAACCAGGACCGCCGCCGGCGCGGCGCGGGGGGAGCCGTGCTCGCGGGCGGAGCCGTGCTCGGCGGCGCGCCCGCGGGGGGCACCGCGCCGGGAGGCGTGAAGCTCGGTCCGGACGGCTCGCTCATGCGACCTCGCGAGGATAGCGCGTGCGCCGCGCTCAAGGGAGTCCGTGACCCTTCGCGCGGGAGCCGAGCCGCACTACCATCGACGCGGTGGGAGCTCGCCGTACGCTGGGTCCGTGCCTCGCCGCGCTCGCCGTCCTCGCGCCGGCGACCGCGCTCGCCCAGGCGAGCTGTCCGCCGGACGCGGTCGGCTGCCACACGCAGGACGTCGACTTCGCGCACCGCGACGCGCTCTTCGACGGCGTGATGCTCGACACCGGCTGGGTGCCGAGCGGCGGCCCCATCCAGGTCCGCTTCGGGGTGATCGTGGCGGGCGAGACGCGGGTCGACATGGGTGGCACCGCGGTGACCTCGTGGCCGCCCGGCCTCGACGTGGCCGTGCCGGGGAGGCCGGGGACCGGCCAGCTCGCGATCGACTACGGCCTCGAGGTGATCGCGCGGCTCCGCTTCAACCTTCGCGTCGGGGGGATCGGCTACTCGTGGGAGGGCGACATCCCGACCGCCGGCGTCCCGACCGATCTGCGCCTCGCGTCGAGCGACACGTTCGACCCGTTCCTCCTGCCGCCGTCGACCCCGCGGCCGGTCGTCGTGATGGACGAGACCGACCCCGCGCGGCTCTACGACCTCTCGCTGACGGACTCGCTCATCCCGATCCCCGGCCTGCGCGGAGGGTTCGGAGTCAACGCGACGGCGCGGCTCGAGGCGAGCTACCGCACCGAGCGGATCGAGGTCGAGGGGCCGTCGAGCGGGCCGATCGAGCGTGAGGGCGAGTCCACGCTCGTCGACCCGGATCCCGACGCGGGGAGCTTCGGCGCGGCCAAGGACCTGACCGTCCTCCCGGTAGGGGTGATCGACTACGACGGCGCGATCGTCCTGCGGCCGAACGTCTACGTCGAGATCGCCGGCTCGCGTTTCGACCTCGCGCCGTTCGACGTCCCGATCCCGATCGCGGACGTGAGCGAGGGCTCCCGCTTCGATCCTGCGGATGTGCACGTCCCGTTGCCCGACCTGCGCGTGCGCGAGCGGACGCTCGACCTCGGCGAGGTGGTGATCGGGGGCGCCGCGGAGCGCCTGCTCACGATCGAGAACCCGGGCGAGGCGCCGCTGACCGTCGACGTCGTCGCGCCCGCCGCGCCCTTCGCCGCGAGCCCGAGCGCGCTCCTCGTCCCGCCGCGCTCGAGCGTCCGGCTCACCGTCCGCTTCGCCCCGGCCACGGCGGGCCCCGCGTCGGGCGAGCTGTCGCTCACGAGCAACGACCCCGACGCCCAGACCGTGATCGTCGCGCTGCGGGGCACCGGGGTCGCGCCGATGACGGACGCCTCGGTGCCGGTCGACGCCGGGCCTGGCGACGCGCCGCCGACCGATGGCGGCTGCGGGTGCCGGGCCGCGTCGCGGAGCGGCGGCGCGGGCTGGCTCCTCGCGCTCTTTGCGCTCGCGCTTCGGCGCCGGCGCCCGAGGTGACTCGTCACCGGTGACTCGGCCGCGGTGACTCGGCCGCGGTGACTCAGCGGCGGTGACTCAGCGGCGGTGATTCAGCCGCGGTGACTCAGCGCGGGGCGGCGCCCGCGCGGATCCAGGTGCAGCCGGGGGTGGGCTCGAGGTGCCCGGCGCGGATCGCCACGTGCAGAGGGTGCGAGCCGAGGAACGCCTCGACGTCGGCCGCTTGATCGAGCGCGCGGGCGCGGCGCGTCAGCAGCTCCCGCGCGGCCTCTACCGCCTCGGCCCGCTCGGCGTCGCGCTCGAGCCGCGCGAGCATGAGGGCCACCGCCCAGCGCGCCTCGACGGCCGAGCCGAAGACGTCCTCGTAGACGGTGTCCGGCGTGAGGAGGCGGGCCGCGCGTCGGGCGACGAGGAGCGCGCCCTTCGGGTCGCCGATCGCGTCCAGGAACATCGCGCGGGTAGTCAGGTACCTCCGCCGCTCCTCCCGCGACGTCACCTCCGGCTGGGTCCGCTCGAGCTCGCTGAGCAGCTCCTCGGCCAGGCGCAGGTCGTCGGGCCTGCGGCGAACGAGGAGCGCGCGCGTGCGGCCCGCGAGCGCGTGGGTGCGCAGCGACGTCATCCCCGCGTCGAGGTAGAGCTGGGCGCCGCGCTCGTACGCGTCGATCGCGCGGTCGAGGTCGCCGGAGAGCATCTCGGTGTCCCCGCGGTTGCCCCAGGCGAGCGCGATCGAGGGCCGGGCGTCCGCGCGGTCGCTCGTGACCACCCGCTCCTGGACCGCGCGGGCCTCGTCCGTCTCGCCGAGGATGTTGAGGACGCCGCTCATGCTCCCGTAGGTGAGCAGCGCGGAGGACGTCGCGCCGACCCGCTCCTTGAGCACGATCGCCCGGCGCCACGCGCGGAGCGCCTCGCGCACCTGCCCGGCGGCGTGCGCGCAGATCGCGACGTTGTTGAGCGCCTTGGCCTCCGCCTCCGTGCTCCCCGAGGCGCGCGCGACCTTCACCGCGCGCCGGTACGCGCGGAGGGCCGACTTGCGCCGCGACGCCACGAAGTGTGCGTTGCCCAGCATCCGAAGCGCGTCGGCGATGAGCCCCGGCTCCCCCGTGCGCTTGGCGGCCGCGACCGCCCGCTCCGCCGACGCCGTGGACGAGGCGTCGTCGCCGTGCCGCACGTCGACCAGGGTGCACTGGAGCTCCGCCCGCGCCTCGAGGTCGGGACGATCGAGCTGCCGCGCGCGGGCCGCCGCCTCCGCCGCGCGCTCGCGCGAGCGCGCGGTCGTCCCGTGCGCGTACTCGATCTGACCGCTCAGGACGTAGAGCTCGCACAGCAGGCCCTCGAGCCCGGCCTCGCGCGCGATCGCGCTCGCCTCGTCGACCCTCCGCTGCGCGCCGACCGCGTCGCCCTCGCGGAGGGCTCGCTGCGCCTCCCTCAGGCCAAGCGCGACCCGCAATGCGGGCTCGCCGGATCGGGCGGCGGCGCGCAGCCGCGCGATCGAGGTGTCGGCGAGGTCCGCGCGGCCGCAGGCCACCGCCAGATCGAACTGACGCGCCGCGCGGCCGGTGCGCTCCGGGTCGCCCTCCGGGCGCAGCGCCAGCTCGCGCTCGATCAGCAAGGCCGCCTGCTCCGGTCGGCCCGCCTGCTCAGCCAGCGCGCCGGCGCGCTCGAGGGCCCGGATCGCGCGGGCCGTGTCGCCCGCGGCCGCGAGCTCGGCGGCGGCGCGCCCGAGGCCCCGGAAGTCGCCCTTGTCCCGGCTCGCGAGCCACCGCCCCGCGCGCCGCCTCGACGCGCGCACCTGTCGCGGCGGGGACGCCTGCAGGACGACGTCCGCGTAGCGGTCGTGCATCGCGTAGAGCGCGCGGCGCTGGCCCTGTGTTAGGCGCTCGACGATGCCGCGGCTGACGAGCTCGGCGAGGGCGGCGGTGGCGCGGCTCGGCTTCATCCCGGTCACGCGGCAGAGGTCCGCGCTCGACGCGGCCTGCGCGAGCACCGCGGAGGCGAGCGCGACCGAGCGGGCGTCCCGCGGCAGGAGCGCGACCCGGGCGGCGAGGACCTCGGCGAGGGGCCGCGCCTCCACGTCGCGCGCGAGCGCGAACCGCCCGTGCTCGCGCACCACCGCGCCCTCCTCGATCGCGAGCCGCAGCGACTCCTGGAGCCAGAGCGCGGAGCTGGGCGTCTCGCGGATGGCGGCGCCGAGCGCGGTCTCGTCGACGAGCGCGCCGTCGCCGAGGACCGAGGCGACGAGGCGCGCGCTCGCGCTGGGCGGCAGCTCCTCGCAGCGCAGCGTCGTCGGCTCGAGCTCGCGCAGGTGCTCGATCGCGGGCCCGGGGCGCGAGGCCACGAGGAACACGCAGCGGGCGCCCGCCGCGCGCGCGTGGGCGATCAGCGGCCCGAGCTGGCGCGCGTCCTCCGGATCGGCCCAGTGCAGATCCTCGATGACGAGGACGCCCGGCTTCGCGTCGAAGCGCCGGGCGACCGCGGCGCCCAGGATCGCAAGCCGGCGCGCCGCCGCGCGATCGGGGTCGAGCGGGACGGCGATGCGTTCGCGTTTGCGCCGCAGCTCGGGCAGCGCGCGCGCGAGCTCGATGCGCTCCTCGTCGGTGAGCTTCTCGTCCGCGAGCTGACCGCCCTCCCGCGTCGCGGGTGGGCCGAGGATCGCGCGCGCGAGGGTCACGAGCAGCGAGCCGCTCGAGCGCGGCGTCTGCACCTGGAGCCAGGCGCGGCCCTGGAGCTGGAGCCGCTGCCGGAGCTCGCGGATCAGGCGCGACTTGCCGATCCCGCCCGGCCCGACGAGCGCGATCGGGGGCTCGCCGGGGGACGGGTCGCCGCACCGGGCGAGCAGGGCGTCGAGCTCGAGGTCGCGTCCGATCATGGGCGCGGAGAGCACGTGGCTCGCGAGGGTCTGCTGGGTGTCGAGGCGCAGGTCGACCCGCGCGATGCGCGCGAGGGACTCGAGGACCTCGGACGCGCTCTGTGGTCGGTGCTCCGGGTCCTTCGCGATCAGCCGGGCGATCAGGGTCTGGAGCGGGAGCGGTACGCCCGGCGGGAGATCCGGCGGCTCGAGCTCGACGTGCGCGACCATCACCTGGGTCGACGTACCGCGGAACGGGACCGTCCCGGTGACGAGCTGATAGAGCGAGATGCCGAGCGCGTAGAGGTCGGTGCGGCCGTCGACCTGCCCGCCGGTGATCAGCTCCGGCGCCATGTAGGACGGGCTGCCGACCACGCGCGAGCCCATCGACTCGCCGAGCGCCCGCGAGACGCCGAAGTCGAGCAGGACCAGCCGCTCTTCGATGTCGTCGACCAGCACGTTGCCGGGCTTCACGTCCCCGTGGACGATGCCGCGCGCGTGCAGGTAGTCGAGCGCGCGGCAGAGCTGCGCGAGGTAGTGCGCGCCGGCCTCGCTCCTCGGGTCGATCGCCGCCCGCGCCATCGGCGCGCCGCGGACGAGCGTCTGGGTGAAGAACGCGTACTCGCTCTCGACGTAGCCGAAGTCGTGGACCGCCGCGAGGTTGGGGTGCGACAGGGTGGCGAGGAGCGCGAACTCGCTGCGGAGCGCGTCGAGGGCCGTGCGGCTGAGGTGCCGGAGCCGGTGGAGCTTGAGCGCGAGGCGGTGATCGCGCCGCGCGGTGTCCTCGACCTCGTAGACCTCGCCGTAGCCGCCGCGCCCGAGCAGCCGCGCGACGCGGTAGCGGCCAGCGACCACCTCGCCCGCGCTCAGGGCGGGCGTCGCGAGCCGGGGCGCGGCGTCGCGCTGGGTCGCCGACAGCGTGAGCGTCGGCGGCTGCGTCGTGTCGTTGTCCGGACCCTGCACCCGCGATCAGGGTACCCGGTCAGGGGCGGGCTCGCGCCCCCGTCACGGCTCCGGGAGAGGGACGCGCACGATCTGGGGCGTCGCGCCCGGGGCGACGACGAGGGGGTGGCGCAGCCACGCGCCGCGGCCGTAGGGGCGCAGCTCCAGCACGTGGCGCCCGGGGGGGAGCGCGGCGAGGGTGGTCGGGGTGTTCCGCTCGGCGCGGCCGTCGACGCGCAGGCTCGCCCAGCCGCCGCCCGGGTGGACGATGCGGACGGCTCGGGGCGGGCCGGCGGCGGAGGGCTCGGCCCGCGGCGTCGGGGCGGGCGCCGGCTCCGTGGCCGTGGGCCCGGTGGCGGACGCTCGCCGGCGCGCGCTTCGAGGCCGCGCGCGAAGCGGCGCGTCGGCGGCTGGAGGCTCGTCGAGAGGGTCCGGCGCCTCGACTCCGCGCGGCAGCTCGATGGCCGCGGGTGAGCTCCCGGCGGGAGCCGTCTCGGTCGCGGAGCTCGCCACCGCGGATCCCGTCGCTGCGTCGTCGCCGGGTTGCGCACGCTCGCCCGCGTGATGGTCGCCCGCGTCACGGGCCGGCGACGCGAGGGCCGCCCGATCAAGCGGCGCCTCCGGCTCGGTCGCGTAGAGCGCGACGCCTCCCGCGAGGAGGCCGCCCGCCGCGAGGGCCACGGCCGCCGCGAGGAAGAGGCCACCGCGCCGGACCGGGAGCTCGACCGGCTCGGTGGCGGTGAGGCGGGTCGGGCGCACCTCGCTCACCGTCGGATCGGTCGCTGCGGCGGGTGGCGGCGGCGTGGTGACGCGGCCCTCGCGGGCGGCGCGCACCCACGCGTCCTTGGCTGCCTTCTCGCGCGCAAAGGTCGCGGTCATCAGATCCGCGAGCTCGGCCATCCCCACGTGGGCGCCGCGCCCCGCGATGAACGCGTTGAGCTCGTCGGCCAGCTCGCGCGCGCTCGCGTGGCGCTCGGTCCGATCGCGCTCGAGCGCCCTGAGGACGATGCGGTCGAGCTCGGGCGGCACCCGCGGCTCGAAGGTCGAGGGCGCCACCACCTCGGCGTCGAGCACCGCCTGGAGCGTCGCGATCGGTTCGTCGCGGCGGAAGAGCCGCCGGCAGGTCAGCGCCTCCCAGAGCGTCACGCCGAGCGCCCACACGTCCGCGCGCCGGTCGAGCGGGAGCGCGCGGAGCTGCTCCGGGCTCATGTAGGCGACCTTGCCCTTCACCACGCCGGTGGTCGTCTCCTGGAGGCGCCCCGCGGCCTTGGCGATCCCGAAGTCCACGACCTTCACCGAGCCGTCGAAGGTGATGAAGAGGTTCTGCGGCGACACGTCGCGGTGGACGAGATCGAGCGGCGAGCCGTCGGCCGCGCGCAGCTCGTGGGCCGCGTGCAGGCCCATCGCCGCGTCGGCGATCACGCGGGCCGCGAGCTCGCAGAAGCGCGGCTCGGGCGGGCCCCCGGCGTCGTCCCACGCGCGGATCAGCGAGCTCATCGGCTCGCCGTGCAGGTACTCCATCGCGAGGTAGCGCGTGCCGCTGTCCTCCCCCGCGTCGAAGACGGTCGCGACGTTCGGGTGGTCGACGCGCGAGGCGATGCGAGCCTCGTCGAGGAACATGTTCACGAACTCGGGCTGGTCGGCCATGTGCGGGTGCACGCACTTGAGCGCGACGAGCTTGCCGAAGCCGACCCCGGTGCTCGCCCGCGCGAGGTAGACGGTCGCCATGCCGCCGGCGGCGATCTTCGCGAGCGGCTCGTAGCGACCGCCGACCCGCGCGGGCAGCATCGCGAGGCCATCGGGCGCGCGGGAGGGCTCAGCCACGGGCTCGCGGCTCCCTCACCGGGTCGGGGTCGGCGTGGTGGGCTCCCATTGGACGTCGGGGTTGTCCACAGCATAGACCGTGAGGCCGACGGCCGCGCCCACCACGAGGACCGAGGCCGCGATGACCACCACGTAGACCCAGTCGGAGACGCCGCCCCCGCCCTCGGTTGACGCGCCTGCGCCGAGGCCAGGGCCAGGGTTCGAGCCGACGGGAGCGCCGCCGCCCGACGCGATCGCATCCCCGAGGCGGAGCGGCGCCTCGGCCGAGCCTTCGCGCGCGAGGATCGCGCCGCCCGGCCCGAGCACCTCCACGAAGAAGAGCACCTCGCGGCCCGGCGCGGCGGTGAGCGGGGGCTCCGCGTCGCGCCACGTGCCCTGGCTCGGGTCGAAGACGCGCACCCGCACCGCGCGCACGAGGCCGGCCGGGTCGTGCTCGACGCGCGGCGTCACGGTGACGCCGGCCACCGACGGCGCGCGGTCGAGCGCGATCGCGAGGCGCCCGCCGAACGAGCGGCCGACCTCGACGAAGCGCGCGGCCACGTCGGGGGGGAACCGAGGGCCGAACCGGTGGGACGGCGAGATCGAGGCGAGCGTGGTCAACGTGCGGCGGAGCGCGGCCTCGTCGGCGCTGCCGTGGTCGATAAGCGCCCGCACCTCGAGGAGCGCGATGAGGTCCTCGCGGGTCAGCCGGCCGCTCGCGAGCGTCGCGTCGAGCTGGGCCCGCGCCTCCTCGTAGCTCCCCTCCTCGGCGAGGGTCCGCGCGCGATCGACCGCCGGGTGGGCGAGCGCGATCGCCGGCGCGAGCCCGATCGCCGGCGCGAGCCCGAGCGCGATGCCGAGCCAGAGCGCAACGCCGAGCAGCGCCGCCCTCACGCGTCACCTCCCGTCGAGCCACGCCCCTTGCGCGGGCGCGCGATGCCGTAGGCGTCGAGGCGCTTGAGGAACGTGCGTCGGGGCATCCCGATCCGCGCCGCGGCCTTCGTCTGATTGCCGCTCGTCTCGGCGAGCGCCTCGAGGATCCGCCGCCGCTCGACCTGCTCGAGCTCTCCGCGGACCGACGCGGCCTTCGCCGGCTCCTCGCGGCCCGCGTCGCGGATCGCCTCCGGCAGGTGGTCGCGCTCGATCGAGCCCTCGCCCGCGAGGACGGCCGCGCGCTCCATCGCGTTGCGGAGCTCACGCACGTTGCCCGGCCATGGGTGGCGCTCGAGCGCGCGCGCGGCCTCGTCGGTGATCTCGACCGGCCCACCCCGGCCGCGGCGCGCGAACCGCTCCGCGAGGGGCCGCAGGTCGAGGGGGCGCTCGCGCAGCGGCGGGACCTCCACGCCGATGCCATGGAGCCGGAAGAACAGGTCCTGCCGGAAGGCGCCCGAGGCGACCGCGGCGGTGAGGTCACGGTTGGTCGCGCTCACGAAGCGGACGTCGACGCGCCGCGCCTCGACCGCGCCGACCCGCGTGACCTCGCGCGTCTCGAGCACACGCAGGAGCTTGGCCTGGATCGCGGGGCTCAGGTCGCCGACCTCGTCCAGGAACACGGTGCCGCCGTCGGCCGCCTCGAAGATCCCCGCGCGGGCCTCGACCGCCCCGGTGAACGCGCCGCGCGCGTGGCCGAACAGCTCGCTCTCCGCGAGCGACTCGGTCAGCGCGGCGCAGTTCACGCGGAGGAACGGCGCGGCCGCGCGCGGTGAGCCGTGGTGCACCGCCGCGGCCACGATCTCCTTGCCGACGCCCGTCTCCCCCGTGAGCAGCACGCTGAGCTCGCTCGGCGCGACGCGCGCGATCAGGTCCATCACCTCGCGCATCGCCGGGTCGCGAATCAGCGGCGGTCCGTCCGGCATCGCGCTCGGGCGCTCCTGCGGCTCGGGAGCACGCGCGGCCGGGACCGCGCCGACCGGCAGCATCGACGGACGGTGGATCACGGCGAGGACCGCCCCGAGCTCGATCGCCTGCCCCGGCTCGACCGGGGTGAGCATCCGCGCCTCCAGCGGGCGCCGCCCGACCCGGACCCCGTTGGCCGAGCCGAGGTCCTGGATGCACGCCGGGGGGCCGACCAGGACCTGCGCGTGCCGGCGCGAGATCGACGGGTCGTCGATCTGGATGTCGCAGTCCTCGCTGCGACCGACGCTGAGCGGCCGGCCTCGCGGCAGGCGGTGCGCGACGGAGCGGCCGCCCTCGATCACCACGAGCCACCACTCGGCGTCGTCGCCCGCGACCGAGAGCCGCTCGGTGTCGTCGTCGAGGACGATGCGGGGCCGCTCGGTCACGCGCCGCGGCCCCTCACTGGATGCGTACGCAGAACGGGTCATCGTTGGGGTCCCCGACCCAGAAGGACGGGTCCTCGCAGGCCGACGCGGCGAAGCAGCAATAATCGTTGACGAACGGCTCGGGCGTGCCGTCGGGGACGCCGTCGTCGTCGAGGTCGACGTTCGCGTCGCAGAGGTGGTAGTCACCCGGGCAGCGCAGGCAGCCCTCGCCCGCGACGCAGGTGCCGCCGGTGGCCTCGCAGGCCCGCGGTGGGCTGACGTCGGCCAGCGTGTTGTCCACCGTGAGCTCCGCCTGGTCGGCCACCTCGACCGAGAGCGCGCCGCTCCGCACGGTCTCGCAGCTCATGCGGTCGACCACGTCGACGGCGAAGCAGTAGGTGCCGTTGACGTCGAGCGCGCGGACGCCGGGCGCGCGATCGGAGAGGACCGCGAAGTAGAGGATCGGGTCGGTGTCCGCGCAGCCGCCCTCGCGCATCGTGGCCGTGCGCACCTCGTCGGCGCCGAGGGGGGCCGGGTCGGTGAACGTCCAGGGGAGCGGGCGGGTGACCGCGCAGCCCGACGCGACGGCCAGGGCGGAGACGAGCGCGGTCAGGGTTCGGCGAGGTGGCATGGGTCGAACGGGGCGTCGGGCGTGAGCGCGTCCGCATTGTGTCAGACGGCGCAGGGTTGCGGCGAGCCCGCGGCCGCGCAGCACCGTCGGCCCCGGGAGACCACGCAATGCAGCCCGCGTGCCTCCGTCCGCGCCGCGCCTGTTCGACCGGGATCGTTCCGCTTTTTCCCCCGCGCGCGGGCGCCCCACGCGTCGGGTTGTGCACGAGCGGCGCGACCGGGCGCGACGGTTGCGCCGGATCGGCGCGATCAGCGGCGCTGGAAGTTGAACGGGTAGCGCACCGGCGTGGGCTGCCCGTTCGCCGCCGCGGGGAAGCGCAGCCCGCGCACGACCTGCACCGTGCAGCGCTCGAGGTACTCGTTGCCGGTCCCGTTGTGGACGACCCGGTGCGCGCCGACGCGGCCGTTGGGCTCGACGGTCCACGCCACCGTGATCACGCCGCCGACGTTGGGCTCGCGGCGCAGGACGCGCGCGTGGCAGCGATCGGAGAGGTACTGGAGGCGCCGGCTCACCACCGTGCTGACCTGGGTCTGGGTCAGGCCGGGCGTCGCGCGGGGCGGCGGGTTCGGCCGCGGGGTCACCACCGGCGGCGGGTCGGGGCGGGGCGGAGGCGCGGTCGGGGGAGGCGCGACCCGCGGGGTGGTCGGCTCGGTCGGCTCCTCCCGCGGTGTCGGCGCGCGCCGGCTGCGGCGCCCCCGCGGCTCGTCGGGGGTCGGATCCGCGACGTCGGGCTCGTCGGTCGACGGGTCCGGATTCGCGCTCGGCGTCGCCTCGCCGTCGGGAGGGTCCGCCGCGTCCGCGTCCGCGCTCGGGTCGGTCCCGTCGGGCGTCGGCGTCTCGGCGGCCACGCTCGGGGGCGCCTCGTCGGGTGGTGCGGTGACCGAGGTCGGCGTGCCGTCCGAGGGCGCGTCAGGGTCCGCCGCCGGGTCGGTCGGCGCTCGGTTCGCGGCCACGGTGTTCCCGGCCGCGGTGTTCGTCGCCACGGTGTCGTCGGGGGCGCCGCCGCCCAGCAGATAGACCGCGCCGCCCGTGCCGCCGGCCCCGAGCACGAAGAGCGCGGCCACGAGGGCGATGACCCCGGCCCGAGAGCCGGAGCCGGACCCGCCCTGCGTCGCGAGGGGCGCGCCGGGCATCGAGTGGCCGCCCATCGAGTCGGACGTGGGGATCCCCTGCTCGGACAGGAACGCGGTCTGCGGCACGCGCCGAGCCGCCCCCGGGTCGCTCGCGTCTCCGGGCATCGGGGTGGCGGGCCCGTGCATCCCGGGCGCGCTCCCGTGGGCCGGCATGGGGGTGGCGGGCGCGTGCATGCCCGGAGCGGAGCCGTAGCCGCCGGGGCCGCTGTGCATGCCGGGGCCGCTGTGCATGCCGGGTCCGCTGTGCATGCCGGGTCCGCTGTGCATGCCGGGTCCGCTGTGCATGCCGGGTCCGCTGTGCATGCCGGGGCCGCTGTGCATGCCGGGTCCGCTGTGCATGCCGGGTCCGCTGTGCATGCCGGGTCCGCTGGGCTGGCCACCGTGGGCGATCCCAGGCTGCGAGCCGGCGTTGGTGTGCGGGAGGCCGGGCGCCGGGGTGACCCCCTTGCCGTGGCCGAACGCGGTCGCGGCGAGCCCGGGCGCGCTCGCGACGCCCGGCGCGCTGACCCCCTTCGGGGTCCCCTGCGCGGTCCCCTGGGGCGAGACGCCATGGCCCGACGGCGCGGCCGCGCGGGGGCCCGCCCCGGACGCCTCCTGCAGCGCGCCGAGCAGCGCGCGCGCGGTCTGGAAGCGCGACTCGCGATCCTGGTGCAGGCACGTCGTGACGACGTCCGCGATCGGCCCCGGCACGTGCGGCGCGACCTGGTGGAGCTGCTGCGGCGCCTCGGTGAACATCTTGGCGATGAGCTGCGTGATCGTCTCGGCCTCGTAGGGCATCCGGCCGCTGAGGCACTCGAAGAGCACGACGCCCATCGCGTAGACGTCGGCGCGCGCGTCGATGTCCGGCAGGCCCTTGGCCTGCTCGGGCGAGAGGTAGTACGCGGTGCCCACCACCGCGCCGGTGGCGGTGAGCTTGTCGAGCTGCTCGCCGCGGGTGTCCTTGGCGACCCCGAAGTCGAGGACCTTCGGCACGAAGCCGCCCTGGCGGTTGCTCGCGAGGAAGATGTTGTCGGGCTTGAGGTCGCGGTGGACGATGCCGTGCTCGTGCACCTCGGCGAGCGCGCTCAGCGTACCGAGCGCCATCGCCAGCACCTCGTCGAGCGGCATCGGGCCGCGCGCGAGGCGCTCGCCGAGGGACTCGCCCTCGAGCAGCTCCATCGCGATCCACGGCTGGCCCTCGTGCTGCCCCGCGTCGAAGACCTGGCAGATGCTCGGGTGGCTGACCTTGGAGGCGGCGATCGCCTCGCGGTGGAAGCGCTGCGCGGCGGCCGGCACCTTGCTGAAGCGCGGGCTCATCACCTTCAGGGCGACGCGCTTCTCCAGCACGGTGTTGGTCGCGATCCACACCGAGCCCATCCCGCCCTCGCCGAGGAGCTGCTCGATGCGGTACTTCTCCGCGAGGACGTCTCCTTCCTTGACCGTCATGAAGCGCGCTTCCCCACGTGTACCCCGCTGAAGTGCGACGTGCTCCCCGCCGCCCGCATTCGCCCGAGCTCGCGACCCGAGTATGATGCCTGACGCCGCTCAGTTCACGCACCGCGTGGTGACCGCCGCGCACGCCGAGACGCGGCAGCGCGAGGCGGCGGCCGCGGTGGCGGCGCACCCGGTCCACTCCCAGGTGCTCCTGCTCGGGCCGAGCCTCGAGGCGGGGAGCCGCGCGCTGCGCCGCGCGGTGGAGGGGCGGGCGGGCGCGTTCGGCTATCAGCGCGCGACGCCGACCGAGCTCGCGACCCGCCTCGCGTCGACCGGGCTCGCGCGCGCGGGCCGTGTCCAGGTCTCGTCGGTGGTGCTCGAGGCGCTCGCCGCCCGCCGGGTGCGCGAGCTGCTCGAGGCGGGCGCGCTCGGACGCTACACCCCGGTGGGCGAGCGACCCGGGCTGCCGCGCGCGCTCGCGCGGGCCTTCACCGAGCTCGGCCTCGCCGCGGTCGGTCCGGACCACCCCGCGCTGCCTCCGGACCTCGCGCGCGTCTACGCCGCCTACCGCGACGCGCTGTCCGTCCGCGGGCTCGCCGACCGCGCCGCGGTGATCGAGGCGGCGCTCGCGCGGGTCGCCGATCCGACGCCGCACCCGCTCCTCGATCACCCCGTGATCCTCTTCGACGTGGCCCTCCGGAGCGCGCTCGAGGAGCGGCTCGTCGCCGCCCTCGCCGGGCGCGCCCCGGTCATCGCGATCGTCCCGAGCCACGACGCGCCGACGGTGGAGCGCCTCACGCGCGCGCTCGGAGTGGAGCCGGCGCTGGCCGACGAGGAGCCGCCGCGCGACGCGCGCGGGCGACTCGCGGCCCAGCTCTTCTCGGACGTGGTGGCGTCCGCGCCGCTCGACGCGTCGGTCGAGCTGTTCAGCGCGCCGGGCGAGAGCCGGGAGTCCGTCGAGATCACGCGCCGGGTCCTCGCGGCGGCCCGCGCGGGCGTCCGCTTCGACCGGATGGCCATCCTGACCCACGCCCCCGAGCGCTACCGCGCGCACCTCGTCGAGGCGCTCGGGCGGGCGCGGGTCCCCGCCCACTTCTCGCGCGGCGCCCGCCGGCCCGACCCCTCCGGGCGCGCGCTCCTCGCGCTGCTGGCCTGCCGCGAGGAGGGCCTCAGCGCGCGCGCGTTCGGCGAGTACCTCTCGCTCGGGGTGGTCCCCGACGACCAGGATGGCGCGCCGCCGGACGCGGACCGCGAGGTCGCGTTCTGGCCCCCGGACGACGAGCTCGCGCCGGGTCTCGAGCCGCCCGAGCCCGCGTCGGAGCAGGAGGAGCCCCGACTCGACGGCGCGGTGGTGCAAGGCGCATTGCGCGCGCCCTGGCGCTGGGAGCGCCTGCTCGTCGACGCCGCGGTGGTCGGCGGCGTGGATCGCTGGCGGCGGCGGCTCGACCGCCTCGCGCGCCGCCTCGACGCGCGCCTCGAGGCGGTGGAGGACCCGGACGACCCGCGCCTCGCGGGCCAGGCCCGGCGTCGGGAGGACCTCGCGCACCTGCGTGACTTCGCGCTCCCGCTGATCGAGGCCCTCGCCGAGCTGCCGGGCGAGGCGACCTGGGGCGAGTGGGCGGAGCGGCTGACCGCGCTGGCGACCCGCGCGCTCCGCGACCCGGCGCACGCCCACGCGGTGCTTCGCGAGCTCGCGCCGATGGGGCCGATCGGCCCGGTGGGGCTCGCCGAGGTCCGGCTCGTCCTCGCCCGCCGCCTCACCGAGATGTCGTCGCCCCCGTCGGGCTCGTCGGCGGGCAAGCTCTTCGTCGGCTCCACCGCCGAGGCGCGCGGGCTCTGCTTCGACGTGGTGTTCGTGCCGGGCCTCGCCGAGCGCGTCTTCCCGCGCAAGATCATCGGCGATCCGATCGTCCTCGACGCGGTGCGCGAGGCGCTGGACGCCGGGCTCGCGACCGCGCGCACGCAGATCGCCGACGAGCGGCTCGCGCTGCGGATCGCGGTCGGCGCGGCGCGGCAGCGGGTGGTGCTCTCCTACCCGCGGATGGACACCGAGCGCGGGCGGCCGCGCGTGCCGTCGTTCTACGCGCTCGAGGTGATGCGCGCGATCGAGGGGCGGCTGCCGACCTTCGAGGAGCTCGCCACCCGGGCCGAGCGGGCGGGGGAGGACGCGGCGGGGGCGCGCGCGTGGCCGGCGCCGGCGAGGCCCGAGGACGCGATCGACGACGCCGAGTACGACCTCGCGGTCCTCCGGGAGCTCCTCGACACCGGCTCGATCGAGGACGCGGAGGGCGGCGCGCGCTACCTCGTCGAGGCCAACGAGCACCTCGCCCGCGCGCTCCGGCGACGCTGGAGCCAGTGGGACACCCGCAAGTGGACGCGACAAGACGGCATGATCACGTCCGACGACGCCGCGCTCGCCGCGCTCGCCGCGCACCGGCCCGCGGCCCGCGCCTACTCGCCCACCTCCCTCGAGCAGCTCGCGCGCTGCCCGTACCGGTTCTTCCTCCGCTCGATCCTGCGGCTCGCGCCCGCCGAGGCCCCCGAGCCGCTCGAGGTCATCGACCCGCTCAGCCGCGGCACCCTGACCCACGCGATCCAGTTCGCGATCCTCGGCCGGCTGCGGGCGGAGGCGCGCCTGCCGCTCACCGAGGCGCACCTCGCGGAGGCGCGGCGCTGGCTCGACGAGGCGGTGACGGCGCAGGCGAGCGCGATGGCCGAGGAGCTCGCCCCCGCGATCGACCGGGTGTGGCGCGACGCGGTCGCGGACATCCGCGCCGACCTCGCGGAGTGGCTCGAGCGGATGGCCGAGCGCCCAGACTGGGTGCCGATCCAGTTCGAGCTCGCGTTCGGCCTGCCGCCGGACGAGGGCCACGATCCGGCGAGCGTCCCCGACCCCCTCGCGCTCGAGGAGGGCCTGAGGCTGCGAGGCTCGATCGACGTGGTGGAGCGGAGCGGCGAGCGGCTGCGCGCGACCGACCACAAGACCGGGCGGACCAAGCCGCGACCCGGCGTGATCGTCGGCGGCACCGTGCTGCAGCCGCTCCTCTACGCGCGCGCGCTCGAGGCGCTCCATCCGGGCGTCAGCGTCGCCGGGGGTCGTCTGTACTATTGCACGTCGCGTGGCGGCTTCGAAGAGCGGACGGTCCGCCTCGACGCGGAGGCGCGGCACGCGGTCGCGCTGGTGGCCGAGACGCTCGACGAGCTGGTGGGCGGCGGGTTCCTCCCGGCCGCGCCGGCGGAGGGCGAGTGCCGGCGCTGCGATTACCGCGCGGTCTGCGGGCCGGCCGAGGAGCGCCGCCTGCGCCGCAAGGACCCGCGCCGCCTCCGCGCGATCAGCCGCCTGAGGAAGCAGCCGTGATCGACGCGGAGGCGAGGCGCCGGATCGCCGAGGACCTCGACGCGACCTTCGTCGTCGAGGCGGCGGCCGGCACGGGCAAGACCACCGCGCTCATCGGGCGCATGGTGGCGCTCCTCCGCACGGGCGCGGCGCGGCTCGAGGAGATCGTCGCGGTGACCTTCACCGAGAAGGCGGCCGGCGAGATGAAGCTCCGCCTCCGCGAGGAGCTCGAGCGCGGGCTCGCGGGGGCAGCCGACGCCGAGGAGCGCGCCCGCTTCGTGGCCGCGCTCGCCGCGCTCGAGACCGCGCGCATCGGGACCATCCACTCGTTCTGCGCTGACCTGCTGCGCGAGCACCCGGTCGAGGCCGGCGTCGACCCGGCGCTCGAGGTGATCAGCGAGGCGCAGGAGGGCGCGCTCGTCGGCCGCGCGTTCCGGAGCTGGCTCGAGCGGCGCCTCGCCGACCCGCCCGAGGGCGTGCGCCGCGTGCTCCGCCGCCGCGGCGGCGCCCCGAGCGAGCTCCTGGCGCGCGCGTGCCGCGATCTCGTCCAGCGCCGAGATCACGACCACCCGTGGCGGCGGCCTGAGGGGTTCGACCGCGACGCGCGGATCGACGCGCTCGTCGAGGAGGTCCGCTCGGTGGGCGCGCTCGCGGAGCTCGCCCGCGATCCGCACCGTGACTACCTCGCGCGCAACCTCGCCCGCATCGCGCGCTTCGTGGCCGAGCTCGACGGGCGCGAGCGGGTGCGCGGCCGCGACTACGACGGCCTCGAGGCGGAGCTCCTCGCGCTGCGCCGCGACCGCGACTGCTGGAAGCACAAGGGCTTCGGCGACCGCTACGGCGAGGGGCTCATGCGGGCCGACGTGCTCTCGCGGCGCGACGCGCTCGCGGCCTCGCTCGACGACTTCCTCGCCCGGAGCGGCGAGGACCTCGGCGCGCTCCTCCACGCGGATCTGCAGCCGGTGGTCGAGGCCTACGAGGGGCTCAAGGCGCGCACCGGGACGCTCGACTTCCTCGATCTGCTGATCCGCGCGCGCGACCTGATCGTCGGCGACGCCGCGGTCCGCGAGGAGCTCCGAGGCGGGGTGCGCTGCATCTTCGTCGACGAGTTCCAGGACACCGACCCCTTGCAGGCCGAGATCCTCCTCGCGCTCGCGAGCGACGGCCCGGTGCCGGACGCGGGGATGCTCTCCGACGACGCGCCGCCGCCCGCGCCGGGAAAGCTCTTCCTCGTCGGCGACCCCAAGCAGTCGATCTACCGGTTCCGGCGCGCCGAGGTCGCGCTCTACGAGTCGATCAAGCGGCGGCTCGTGGGCCAGGGCGTCGAGGTGCTCACCCTCAGCACGAGCTTCCGTGCGCGGCCGCGGATCCAGCGCGCGATCAACGCCTCCTTCGCCCCGCTGATGCAGGGCGCGGCCGACGGCAGCCAGGCGAGCTACGTGCCGCTCGCGCCGCACCGCGAGGACGACGCGTCGCGCCCCGCGGTGATCGCGCTGCCGGTGCCGCGGCCCTACGGGCGCTACGGCAAGATCTACAAGGGCAGCGTGGCCGAGTCCGTGCCCGACGCGGTCGGCGCGCTCGTCGACTGGCTGCTCACGCGCTCGGGTTGGACCATCCCCGACCTCGAGACGGGTGAGGCCCGCGCGCTGACCTCGCGGGACGTGTGTCTGCTCTTCCGCTCGACGAAGGGCTGGGGCGCCAACCTGGTCGCGCCCTACGCGCGCGCGCTCGAGGCCCGCGCGATCCCCCACGTCCTGGTCGGCGGACGGACCGTCCACGACCGCGAGGAGATCCTCGCGGTGGCCACCGCGCTCCGCGCGATCGAGCACCTCGGCGACGCGCTCAGCGTCTACGGCGCGCTGCGCGGCCCGTTCTTCGCGCTGAGCGACGAGCAGCTCGT
>JAUHXR010000176.1 GCA_030426845.1 Polyangia bacterium
ACAGCCGTCCGGCGCGGCCAGCCGCTCCTCGACGATGCCTGAGCATCGCCTCGTCACGTCTGACCACGCCGAACGGCCGTCGCGCTCCGAGCTTTCTCGACTCTCCAAACCGATCGGTGCTCTAGTCACCCGGAACAGCGATTCATGGCAAATCCCACCGGCCCTCGCCGCGCGACTCGGCGTCACTCCTCCTCGAGATGCCCTTGGCATCCCTCGTGGTCGCTCCTTGATTCGCACGGCGATGGCTCGCCGGGGTTTGCCGTTCACTGCTGTTCCGCCTGACTAGACAGGAGACCACGCCGATGCCCGACTCGAGCTTCTGGGACGAGCGCTACGCCGACCGCTTCGCGCACTACGGGACCGATCCCAACGACTTCCTGCGCGAGGTCGCCGACCGCATCCCGGAGGGCCCCGTGCTGTGTCTCGCGGAGGGCGAGGGGCGCAACGCGGTGTTCCTCGCCGAGCGCGGCCACGCGGTGACCGCGGTCGACCAGTCGCGGGTCGGGCTCGACAACGCGGCCCACCTCGCGGCGGAGCGCGGCGTCGCGCTGGAGACCGTCTGCGCGGACCTCGCGGACTTCGACGTCGGGGAGGCGCGGTGGGCCGGCATCGTCTCGATCTGGTGCCACGTGCCGCCCGACCTGCGCCGCCGCCTCCACGCCGCCTGCGTGCGCGGGCTCCAGCCCGGCGGGGCGTTCGTGCTCGAGGCCTACACGCCGCGGCACCTCGAGCGCCCGGGACGCGGCGGGCCGCCGTCGGCCGCGCTGCTGATGAGCCCGGACGCGCTGCGCGAGGAGCTCGCCGGCCTCCGCCTCGAGCGCTGCGAGGAGCTCGACCGCGACGTGCACGAGGGCGCGTCCCACCACGGGCCGAGCACGACCGTTCAGGTCCTCGGCTTCGCCCCGGAGGAATAGCGCCCCGGAGGAGTCGAGCGCCGGCGCTCCAGCTCAGCTGATGTCGGCGAGGTCCGCGGTGACGCCCTCGTAGAGGGAGTCGATCAGGTCGGCGTAGCGCTCGGTGACGCGCGCGCGTCGGATCTTGCCCGTCGGGGTGAGCGTCCCGTCGTGAACGCTCAGGTCGCCCTCGATCAGCTCGAAGCGCTTGACCGTCTCGAACTGCGCGAGGCCCTCGTTGACGCGCTCGACCTCCTTGCCGATCAGGCGGCGGACCTTGGGGTGATGGACGACCACCGTGAAGTCGCCGCTCACGCCCTGCTCCTCGGCCCAGCGGAGCACCGCGTCAGCGTCGAGTCGGAGGAGCGCGATAGGGAACTTGCGCCGGTCGCCGAGCACCACCGCGCGGTCGATGAAGCGGCTCTGGCGGAGGCGCCGCTCGATGCGCTGCGGGGCGATGTTCTTGCCGCCCGCGGTGATGATGAGGTCCTTCTTGCGGCCGGTGATCCGTAGGTAGCCGTCCGCGTCGAACGCGCCCACGTCGCCGGTGCGGAGCGCCCCGTCGTCGGTGAAGGCCCCCTCGCTCGCCCCCTCGCCCCAGTAGCCCGGCGTGATCGACCGGCCGCGGAGCAGGACCTCGCCGTCCGGCGCGAGGCGGACCTCGACCCCCGGGAGCGGCCGGCCGACCGTCCCGAAGCGGAACCCGCCCGGCAGGTTGAGGGTGCTCGCGCCGGTCGACTCGGTCAGCCCGTAGCCCTCGAGGATCAGGAGACCCACCGCGTGGAAGAACTCGGCCGTGGCCTTCGCGAGAGGCGCGGCGCCGCTCAGCATGAAGCGGATGCGCCCCCCGAGCCGGGCCTGGATGCGCGCGTACACGAGCCGCTCGGCGGAGCGGTGCTGCAGGTCGAGCAGCCGCGGCGTGCGGCGCCCCGCCTGGCGCAGCGCGCTCACCTCGCGGCCGACGCCGAGCGCCCAGTCGAACACCCGCTGCTGCACCTCGCCGCCACCGCCGCCCGACGCCGAGACGCGGGGCGACGCCTCGATCGCCTCCTGCATCTTCTCGAAGACGCGCGGCACGCCCACGAGGAAGGTCGGCCGCACGGCCTCGCAGTCGGCGGGCGCCTCGTCGATGCTGTCCGAGAAGCTCGTGACGTAGCCGACCCGGAGCTGGAGCATCATCGTCAGCTTCGCGACGATGTGCGCGAGCGGCAGGAAGAGGAGCTGCTCGTCGTCCTCGGTGACGTCGAACGTGCGCGCGAGCACCTCGCTCTCGTACGCGAAGTTGTCATGCGTGAGGACCACTCCCTTGGGCTCGCCGTCCGTCCCCGAGGTGTAGTAGAGCGCGGCCACCGTCGAGGGGGTCACCTCGGCCTGGCGCGCGTCGAGCGGCGCCTCGTCCACGGCCACGCGCTCGGCGCCCCGCGCGAGCAGCGCCTCGTAGGTCACGACCTCGAGCGCCTGCCGGTCTTCGAGCACGTCCTCGACCGTCACGTCGAGCCGGCCGCGCTCGTCGGGGCGCGGCAGGCGGCTGACCCGCTCGAAGACGACCGCGTGGGTGAGCGCGGTCGGCGCGCCCGCGGCCGCGTCGAGGACCTTCGCGAGCTGCACCGGGTCCTGCGCGATCAGGACGCGCGCGCCGCTGTCCCGCAGGATCTCGCCCACCGTGTCGGGCCGGAGGCTCGGGTAGATCGGCACCGTCGCGCCGCCCGCGAGGAGGATCCCGAGGTCGGCCTCCACCCAGCGCACGCTGGTGGATGCGAGGATCGCGACGCGATCGCCCACCTCGACCGAGAGCTCCATCAGGCCGGCCGCGAGGGCGCGGGCGCGATCCCACCACTCCCGCCAGGAGCGGGTGCGCCAGAGGCCACCCGAGCGATAGCGCAGCGCGGGCCGAGAGGGACCCCGCCGGACGCGTCGCTCGAACAGGCTGAGGAGCGTCTCGCCGGACGTCGTCAGCTCAGAACCCCGCGGCCAGGCTCACGGTGAGGTCGATGTTGAAGAGGAACGTCGGCACCTGGAACATCAGATCCGCCTGGGCGACGATCCCGAAGTTCTTGATGAAGCGGTAGCCGACGTAGCCGCCGACCGAGACGTTGCCGAGCCCGCTGATGATGTAGGGGCCGTCGGTCGAGCACGCCGGCGCCTCGGGGTCGTTGCCCGGGTCGCCGTCGGTGCAGGCGGCCGGGAGGTCCGAGGCCGGGCGGTCGTTGCCCGGCGGCTGGATCTGGATCTGCCCGCCGCCGCCGCCCGCGAAGACGCTCGCGTGGACGCCCGTCGGGGCCGGGTCGGTCACCTGCAGCTCGAGGCGCCCGCCGAAGTGGATGAACGACAGCGAGCCGAAGCCCGCGACCGGCGCGAAGCGCACCCAGGCCGCCGCGCCGAGGGGGATGCCCTCGAAGGGGTAGATGCCGAGCTGGAGGCGGAGCCCGGCGTGCGGGACGATGCCGCCCTGCGCGACGCGGACGCAGTAGAAGGACGGGTCGAGCTGGCAGTCGCCGGTGCCGCCCTGGACCAGGTTGGCGGGCGGGTTGCTCGGATCGGTCGCGAACCGGTCGGCCTGCATGCCGCCCCCGGCCACGCCGAGCCCGAGGCTGCCGCCGAGGTGGACGAAGAAGATGGGCGCGTCGGAGCCGTCGCCGCCCCCGCCGCCGTTGTCGTCCCCGCCGCCGTCGCTGTCTCCGATGACACAGAAGTTGTCCTCGCAGGCCAGGCCCGACGAGCACTCGCTCGCGTCACGGCAGGTCGCGCCCATGCCGCCGCCGCCGCCGCCGCCGCCGCTGCACCCCTCCATCCCGGGGGGGCACTCCGTGTCACCGCACGCCTGGGGCGCGGGCTGACCCGGCAGCGAAGGCGCAGGGCCCGAGCGGACCGCGACGATCGGCACGCTGATCGGGTCGGTCGTCGTGCCCGCGAAACCGAGCGGGCTGCCGTCCTCGCCGAACGCGGAGATGTAGTACTCGACGGCCGGCTGAAAGACGTCGGTGCACGGGATCTCGAAGCCCCAGCCTCCGCCCATCCGCTGCATCTCGCGGCGCTGGAACTCACGCATCCCGTGGCCGCGGTAGTAGAGGTAGACGTCGGTCGGTGAGCCCGGGATCTCGATGTACACCGGGACCGCGGTCTGCGACTGCTGCTCGGGGATCGGCTGGTGGTTGAGGGTGCCCGAACCGCCGCTGCCGCCGCCTCCGCCGCCGCCGCCGCCGCCGCCGCCGCCGCCGCCTCCGCCGCCGCCGCCTCCGCCGCCTCCGCCGCCTCCGCTCCCTGCGCGCATGCGGGCGAGGCCGAAGACCTGCTGGATGTCCGGCGTCGACGTCATCATGTCGAGCTGGATGCTGCCGTCGGCGCGGATCGCCTGGATGAAGTACTCGAGGCCCGCGTTGTTGTCGCCGAAGCCGCCGACCGAGACGACCCCGAGGTTGAGGTAGGTGCGGGCGAGCGGCGCGCCGGTGACCCCCCCTCGCTGCGCGACCTGGAGCGCCTGCTGGAGCGTCCGCTGCGCCTGCTCGAGCTCGAGCTGCATGTACGCGTCCATCGCCTGCCGGTTGAGGTCGAGGACCTGCTGCAGCGGGCGCTGGGCGTCGGCCGTGGCCGCGAGCCCGAGGACGAGCCCGGAGGTGAGCACCGCGACGAGCACGGCGGAGCGCTGCGGAGCAAGGAAGCGGGGCATTCGGATCATCGTCGTCACCATTGACACTGTTGGGGCCGTCGCGCGAGCGGGCTCACTCGATGACCGAGCGCGGTTCGCGGGTCGTCATCAGGGGACCGCCTCCTGCTGGCGGGACTGCTGCGCCGCCGCGTCCGTGCGCACGAACTCCACCCGGCGGTTGGCCGCGCGGCCGGCCGCGGTGCGGTTGTTGTCGATCGGCCGCGCCTCGCCGTAGCCGTGCGCGGTCATCCGGCTCGACGGGATGCCCTGCTGGACCAGGTACTGGCGGACCGCCTCCGCGCGCTCCCCGGAGAGCCGCAGGTTGTAGTCGTCGCTGCCGCGGTCGTCGGTGTGGCCCTGGATCTCGATCGTGATGTCGGGGAAGTCGCGCATCACCTGGGCGACCGTGTTGAGGATCGGGAAGCTCCGGTCGCGGATCACCGCGCGGTCGTACTCGAAGTAGATCCGCTGGTGGATCACGATGCCCGTCGAGGTGATCTCGACGTCCTGATACTCGCGCGGGCAGCCCTGCTCGTCCGGCGGGCCGGGCTCGTTGGGGCAGCGATCGGTCGCGTCCTGGATGGTGTCGCTGTCGTTGTCGAGGTCGGGGCAGCCGTCCGCGTCCTGGAAGCCGTCCATGTCCTCCGGCTCGAGCGGGCAGCGATCGGCCGAGTCCACGATGCCGTCGAGGTCGTTGTCCGGCTCGGGGCAGCCGTCCTCGTCCTGGTAGGAGTCGACGTCCTCCGGCTCGATGGGGCAGGCGTCGTTGCGGTCGGTGATGCCGTCGCCGTCGGAGTCCTGATCCTCGGGGCAGCCGTCCTCGTCCTCGTAGCCGTCGAAGTCCTCGGGGTCGTCGGGGCACTGGTCGTCGGGGTCGAGGACGCCGTCGCCGTCGCGGTCACCCGGCGCGGGCGGGCGCTCGATCGCGACGTCCCGCGGCGCGCAGCGCGCGGCCGGGCTGAGGCGGAAGGCGGCGCGGCCGTTGGGCTCGGCCAGGTTGAAGTGGTGCTCGGCGCGGTCGAGGTTGCCCTGCGCGATCTCCGTCTCGGCGAAGTCGAGGTTCGCCTGGGCCACCGCGAGCTCGCGCGGCGCGCACCGGTAGGCGCCGTTGCGCTCGGCCTGCTCCACGATGTCGCGCAGGCCGTCGACGCGACCCTGGAGCACCGCCGCCCGACCGCAGCCGCCGAGCGCGAGCAGCCCGATCACCGCGAGCCGCCCAGCCGCGCTCCACCCGCCGTGCCGCGCCCGGGTCATCGCCCCATCTCGCGCATGCGCCGCCGCGACATGTCGCGTGCCTTCGTGCCGAACTCGCTGGCTCGCTCCGCGAAGCGGATCGCGTCCTGGTAGTTGGCCTCGGCTGCCTCCTCGCGCGCCTTGTCGAGGTACGACTGCGCGTAGAAGTACTCGTAGGGCGCGTGCTCGGCCGCGTTGGCCTGGCGCGCCTGCTCCACCGCTTGGGACGCGGGGATGATGTTGAACGTGTAGAGGGACGGCCCGCACGCGACGAGGCTCGAGACCGCGATGGCGATCGCCACGAGCACCAGGAGCGTGTTGCTGCGCCGTCCCATCCAGGCCCTCGACGGCCCCGACCGCAGCGACTGCGCAGGGGGCCCCATCCCCCCGGAAAGAGGGGGAGAATCGGTCGCGACGCTATCAAGCGTCGGGGGGCGGGTCAACAACCCCGGGGGGCCCCGCCTCCGTCCCGACAGGGGCGTCCGCGCGGCTCAGCGCGCGCGCCCCGCGCGCCAGAGGCGGACGAGGAGGAACACGAGCCCGACGAGCGTGATCGCCCCCATCGCGAGCGCCCCGGTGAGGAGCGGACCGTCTTCGAACGCCTCCAGCCCGAACTGACCGTGGAACTGGGCGTGGGTCCCGACCTGGGCCAGCCGGTCGACGTAGAGGAGGACCACCACCCCGCCCGCGACCACGAGCGCGCCGATCATGGCGCCCACGATCGTCTCTCGCTGGTTCCGCACGAGCACCGCGCCGAGCATGAAGCCCAGGACC
This sequence comes from Polyangia bacterium, assembly GCA_030426845.1. Classification (GTDB taxonomy): domain Bacteria; phylum Myxococcota_A; class Polyangia; order Polyangiales; family Sandaracinaceae; genus JAUHXR01. Next base: position 6,547 of record JAUHXR010000176.1, read on the forward strand.
CCGAGGCCCGCCTGGGCGATGAACCCGAGCAGCGCGATGGCGGAGGGGATGCGGTTGACGTCGAAGAGGTAGAGCAGGAACCAGTCGCCGTGGAACACGTAGAAGTACGCGGAGACCGGCACCACCACGAACACCGCGAAGCTGACGAAGGACATGAAGGCCCGCGTCAGCAGGATCGGGCGCGGGCTCTGGCGGAGCTCGTAGCGCCCGGCCACCGCCGCCGCGAGCCCGCTGACGACGGCCAGGATCACGAGGGGCGGCAGCGGCACGGGCGGATACTAGCAGGTTGTCGCGGGCGGCCAGTGCTCGGGCGCGAATCCGAAGGCTCAGAGACCCAAGCTCTGAGGAGTCTGGTTGTTCGAGTCGGCGATCGACGCGCTCGAGAGCACGTCGATGTCCACCGCGACGTCGAGCTCGCGACCCGAGATCGATCCGTGGCACCCGCCGCACATCCCGTTGAACAGCACCCGCCGGAACGACTGGTGCGAGCGCTCGCCCGGGTAGAACTGCATCTGCTCGCGCTGGATCATCTCGCCCGCGAACGGCGCGCCCTCCTGGAAGCTCAGGATGCCGCCCTCGCCGGTCGGCGCGAGCACGATCGGGACGCCGCCGCGGTAGCGGAAGAACGCCGAACCGTCCGGGTTGAGATCGACGTTCCCGAGCTCCTGACGGCGCAGGTAGAACGAGCCCAGCGCGTCGGTCGTGTTCGCGGCGTCGCCCGGCATCGGCGGGTACTCGGCGAACACGCGGAAGCCGGTGATCCGCGGGTCGATCGGCCGCCCCTCCCGCGTGTTGGAGAACAGCAACGTGGCGAGGAGCGGGAAGTCGACCACCTCGACCGTCGCGTCGTTCGCCCCGGGCTCCACGGTCGTGGAGCCGTTGGCCTCGTCGGGGCGCGATCGGAACACTTCGCGGTGGGCCCGCGCGAAGACGGGGACCGCCTCGATGTCCGCCCGGCCGCCCGCGCCGCCGATCACGTTGACCGTGCCGGTGTCCGGGTCGAGCTCGCAGACCTCGAAGTCGTAGCCGCCCACCGTCGGGTCGGCAGTGCTCATGTCGCAGGCGACCAGCAGGTTGCCGGACGGAAGGCCGGCGGGGGAGCGATAGACCCCGTTCGACATCGGGAAGAGCTGGCTCGGCACGAAGTAGTTGTCGGCCGGGTCGCGGTCGTCCTGATCGGGCCCGATCGAGCGGTTCACGATCACGATCGTGCCGGCGCCGTCACGCGCGTTCAGGGGCGCTGCGACGAGCGCGAGGTTGCGGTCGAGCAGCTCGACGATCTCCGTCGCCGACTCGTAGCCCACGCTGTCGCGCTGCGCGAAGAGCGGGTGGTAGTCGCCGCCGTCGAGGTTCTGCCGCCGGCCCGCGAGCTGGTGGAAGTCGTTGCTCCGCTTCTCCGCCGTGAAGATCAGCCGACCGTCCGTCATGAAGCTCGGCTGCATCTCCTGGTTGAGCAGGTAGGTGAGCTGCCGGACCTCGCCGCCCTCGAAGACGTAGAGGTTCGCGTTGGGCTGGAGCGCGGCCGGCGTGAGGGTCGGCCCGGCGACGCCGAGGATCTCCGCGTCGGCGTTTCCTCGCGTCGAGGCGAAGACGAGCTCGCCGTCCGGGCTGTAGGCCGGGTCGAAGTCGTGGATCGGGATGCCGTTGCCGTCGGCCGCGGTCGAGTTCGCGCCCGCGATCGGCGCGCAGGTGGAGCCGTCGACCGAGACCTCCCAGAGCCGCAACGGCGAGCCCGCGTCGCTGCGCGCGCTGAACGCGATGCGCGTCCCGTCCCAGCTCACGGCGGGGCCGCGGACGTCGGCCGTCATCGGGTCGAGGCCCGCGCAATTGGTGAGCAGGCTGGTGCCCGCGCCGAGCGGCATGAGATCGCCGTTGGCGTCCTCGGAGGTCGCCGCGAAGACGAGGTCGGCCCCGCCGCGGTAGGTGTCGAAGTCTCGCGGCTCGCCGACGCCCGTCGGACGCGAGACCCACACGATGCCTTGCAGGGGCGTGGCCTGGACCTGCGTCTCCTCCATGCGCTCGATCGCGTGCCAGCGCCGGAGGATGCAGTAGGCCGGGATCGTGTTGAGGTCGCCGTTGTCGACGTCGAAGCCGTCGCAGGCGGTCGGGTCGTTCGGGTCGACCCCGTCGCCCTCGAAGAGCGCGCCGCCGCGGTGACGGAGCCCGGAGTTGCCCGGGACCTGCGCCGCGTCGAAGAGGTTCTTCGCGATGATGCGGCTCTCGTTCGGGTTGGACGCGTCGAGCGCGAGCTGCAGGCGCGAGGCCTCGTAGTTGCGGTAGGTCGCGACGCGGGAGAAGTGGCCCTGCGCGCCGCCCTGCAGGCGCAGGTCGTGGAACATCGAGGGGCTGTGGCAATTGAGGAACATGCAGCCCATGCGCACGAGGGTCGGCTGCACGCGGTTGGCGTAGTACCGGAAGCCGTCGCTGATGTCGGTCGGCGGGTCGACCGCCTCGGGCGTGTTCGAGACGAGGTCCTCGGCCCACTGGCGGATCGTCAGGTAGCGCTCGTCCTCGGCCGACGCGAACACGTTGCCGCCCTCGTGGAAGACCCCGCCGCGGAAGGTGCTGAGCGGGCGGCGGAGCAGGCCCGACGTCGAGGCGGGCGTGGTGACGTGCTGGACCGCGACCCAGAAGTTCCAGCGCCGCTCCGCGTCGTCGTCGCCGCAGCTCAGGTAGAGGTCGGCGATGCGCGATCCGTGGCAGCGCGAGCCCGCGCAGGTCTCGAGGAGCACCGGCTGGACGGTGGACTGGAACGACGAGAAGGCGTCGGGGAAGCGGTCGGCGAAGGTCGGATCGTAGAGCGGGTGGGTGCCCGCGCCCTGGACGCACTCGCCGTCGTTCACGGCGAGCGTCTCGTCGGGGACGCCGTTGCGCATGAAGCCGGCCTCGAGCCACTGCTTGAGCTGCGCGTAGGCCTGCGAGCCGCGCGCGATGTTGCCCCCCGCGTTGTGCTCGACCGCGGTGGTGATCGGGATGAAGCGGTTCGCCGGGTCGAACGTCTCGACCTGCAGGTCGATCTGCTCGCCGCCCTTGAGGAGGAGGAGCGGGACGCTGTAGGGGCCGTAGGCGACGAGCGCGTCGTCGCGGCGCATGAGCGAGTCGAAGCTCGTCATGTCGAGGTTGCCGAGCGCGATCCCCTCCTCGGTCGGGATGTGACAGCCGCCGCCAGCCGGGCCGCGGGCGCAGCTCCCGTTGAGGGTCGGCTCGATGCGCTCCTCGTAGTAGCTGAACTCCGACTCCTCGGCCGGCTGGCACCCCGTGAGCGCGGCGACGGCCGCCGCAGCGAGAAGGATTTCAAGCCTCGTTGTCATCGTCATCCTCGTCTACGCCCCACCGAGAGCGAACCGCATCATACCAAAAAGGACGGGCGCCCGAGGAGTCCCCCGAGCGCCCTTCCCCCCTCGGCGCCTCCCTCGTGAGAGGTCGGCGCCGTCCCAAAGCTCTCGGCTAGCGGCGAGTCGCCAGCGCCACGTTGTACGCGTCGAGGACGAGCGGGTGGGTCTCGGCGGCGCGGCCCTCGTTCAGCGCGTTGCGCGCCTCGGTGGTGCCGATGCGGCCGAGCGCCCAGGCCGCCGACTGGCGGACCCGCAGGTTCTCGTCGCTGAGGAGCCCGACCAGCGCCGGGACCGACGCGTCGACCCGGAAGGTGCCGATCGCGAGGGCGGCGCGCTGCCGGACCATCGAGTCGTCGTCCGCGAGCAGACCCATGAGCGCGTCGTACTGGCGGAAGTCGTTCACGTAGAGGGCCTGCGCCACCGCCGCCTCGCGGACGTCACGGTCGGCGTCGGTGAAGGCGGAGGCGATCGCCTCGTGGGCGGCCGGCATGTTGAGGCGGCCGAGCGCGGTGACGGCCGAGGCGCGGACCTGGGCGTCGCTGTCGTCGAGCGCGGTGACGAGGTAAGGCATCCCCTCGGGGATCATGAAGGTGCCCAGGGCGTCCGCCGCGCGCGCCCGACGGAGCGCGCTCGGGTCGTTGGCGAGGACCGTGCGGACCTCGTGGAAGACCGCGTTGATCGCGAAGGGCCGGCGGCGAAGCCACCACGCGGCCATCTCGCGCACGGTCGAGTCCTCGTTGGTGAAGAGCGCCTCCTCGAGGAGCGGCACGCAGGCGTGGCACTCCACGCGCTCGCCGTACTCGAGGGTGGTCGCGATGCGGTTCGCCGAGCCGGAGAGGATCGCGTCGCGCATGGCATCCACGGTGGGCGCCTGGGTGCCGATGCTGATCTCGCCGTTACGGCTGTCGTAGGTGCGGTACTCCTGCGCCGCGGCGGGCGCGGCGAGCGACAGGATGACCGCGGCGAAGAGGGTCTGGTTGATGAGCTTCATGGTGATTCTCCAGAGTTCCGCGGGTGCCTGATCAGTACTCGTTCGGGGTGAAGACGCCGCCGTAGCCGGAGCCGTCAGGCAGGTTCTGCCGAGAGTAGAACTGGGCCCCGAGGTCGACCGCGCGGATGAGGTCCTGGCGGTCGGCGCGCGGCACGTCGGGCGCGCCGAGGTTCTCGGGGTGAAGGGGCCGGTCGGCCCAGGCGAGGTCGGCCGCGTCGGCCGCCGCGGTCATGTTCATGACCTCGATGAGCCGCGAGCCGCGAGCGTTGGACGGGTTGACCCACTCCGGCGGGACGTCGCCGATCGCCATGGAGTCGCCCATCATCGCGCTCGGGTAGAGCAGCGTGACGTAGGAAGCCGGGTACGAGACGAGCTCACGCTCGTAGTACACCTGGATGGAGCGGTCGCTGAGGTCGAGGTACGGGATCTCGAACTCGAGCATCTCGCCCTCCATCGTCGTGACCTGGACGGTGTAGGTGCGGCCCGCGTAGGGGTCGTTCGTGCCGCCGTCGTGGCAGCTCACGCAGTTCGCGTCGAGGATGTCCTGGACGTTGCGGCTGACGGTCGATCCGTACCAGGGCAGCTCGAAGCGCGAGCCGATGTCCTGCACGTTGGTCGCCATGTCCGGGCCCATCTGCTGCGCGATGGTCTGGGTGCCCTCGCGGGGCTGGACGACCGCGGAGCGCGAGGCGTGGCAGCCGCCGCAGGTGCGGGTCTCGCCCGGCATCGCCTGGATCCAGAGCTGCTGGTTCCGGATGCTCATGCCGTAGCGGTCGATGGGCTGCAGGTGGTACGGCAGGTAGGCCGGGACCGCCGCGCGCCACGAGAAGTCGGAGTAGACCGGGGTCTCGCCGAGGATGGCCGCGCCCTCGGCCATCGTGAGGCCGAACTGGCCGACCGGGCCGATCTCCGAGGAGAAGCCCTCGATGATGCGGACCGCGGTGGTCTGCTGGAGCGCCTCGGTCAGCATCGTGCCGTCGAACTGCGCGCCGTTGATGCGGTTGTTGAGCGAGGTCTGCGTCACGTCGATCGAGCCGAGGATCGACGGCTCGCTCGGGTCGGGGCGGTCCACGAGGCTGCCGATGACCGGCGGCTCCTCACGCGGCGCGACCGGGAGCGCGTAGACGTCCCAGAAGTCCGGGTCGTCGTACACGAGCGTGCGCTCGCCGGACTCGGCGTCGTAGAGGTAGATGCCCCAGTCGGGCGCGGTGCCCGCGAGCTCGTTGCGCTCGTTGATGTCGCCGTCCGCCCAGCTCGCGAGGTACTGGTCGAAGTTGTCGGTGAGGTAGCCGATGTTGCGCAGGTCGCGGTAGCGGCCGATGCCGCTCGGGGGCGACTCCTCGCCGGTCGGGACCCCGGGGGTGAGCTGGGTGAAGGTCGCCTGCTGGACGTCGAAGAAGAGGCGCGGGTCGGTCGACGTCTGCGAGCGCGCGTCGATGAGGTAGGCCGCGCCTCCCTGCATCGTGCCGCGGCGGCTGCTCACGCTGGTCACGAAGTGGCCGGGCATGCCGAGGATCTCGCTCGCCTGGAAGAGGCTGTTGCCCGGCTTGTTGAACTCGCCGGCCAGCGCGACCATCTGCGTGCAGTCCGGGTTCATCCGGAAGAGCTTCGCGTCGTTGCGCTGCTCGAGGTGCTCCCAGCGGGTGTAGCCGATGGTGCCGTCGCTGATGAGGAACGGGCGCACCGTGTTCGAGAGGTTCTGCGCGCAGAGCAGCGTGCTCGCCTCGCCCTGGTCGAGGTCCATCACGGCCATCTGGCCGACGCCGCGCGAGTGGTTGTACTCGTCGGCGCGCCGCCCCATCGGGGTGTACGGCTGGTTGGTGACGAAGGCGACGCGGTTGCCCGGCGCGTAGATGGGCTGGATGTGGTCCCAGTCACCGAAGGTGAGCTGGCGGACGCCGCTGCCGTCGATGTTCGCCTCGTAGATCTGGTAGTGGCGCGTGTCCGCGGTGCGCATCGAGAAGATGACCCGGGTCGCGTCGAAGCTGACGTCGAGGCCGTTCGCGTCGACGCCCTCGAAGTCCGCGGTGAGGTTGGTCAGCGTGCCGTCCGGCGTCGGCGGCGACAGGACGAAGACGCCGCCGCCCGGCACGTAGCGCCGGTAGTCGATCGTCTGGTTGTTGCCACCCGAGACGTTGTGGCTCCCGTCGGCGTTCTCGAACGCGCGCTGCAGGAAGACCACCGCCTCCACGTTCGGGACGACCGACTCGCCCACCGATCCGTCGGAGCACCCGACGACCCCGAAGGCCATCGCCGCTCCGATGAGCAGCGTGAGCCATCCCTTCTTCATCCACTCGTTCATGCGCGCCTCCAACACAGCACGGGAATCTTGCAGCGGATGCTGTGCAGGCTTCGTTCCATGGGGCCACGGTACGGAGATCACGACGTTTCTGTCGGATCGCGCGTGAATCTGGGGGGCTGACACCCCCAAGCGGGGCGCCCCACCTGGGGGTCCGTCCCCCCACGCTCGCCAGACCCCGGCCTGGAGCACGGGGGGCTCCGGGGGCCCCACCTCGGGGACGTGCACGCGCCGAGGATCCCGGTGGACGGAACCGGCGCTATAGTTGCCTCCTACGTCTGCGCGGCCCCCGACGGGCCGCCGCCCCCCTGGTTCGGAGCCGGAGCTCGAGTACCCCTATGTCGATGCGCCCCTGGGATCGAATGAAGCTCGTGGTGGCGGGGCTGGTCCCCGCGCTGGTCGCCGGAGCCCTCGTGCTCACCCTGGCGAACACCGCCCACGCCGACTTCCTCAACGACATCACCGCCCCGTTCGAGGAGGCGCTGGACTCGGGCAACTGGCTGCTCGCGCTCGGCCTGATCTACGTGGCCGGGCTGCTCACCTCGCTGACGCCGTGCGTCTACCCGATGATCGCGATCACGGTGAGCATCTTCGGCGCGAGCCAGGCCAAGTCCAAGCTCCACGCGGCCGGCCTCTCGACGATGTACGTGCTCGGCATCGCGGTGCTGTTCACGACCCTCGGGCTGATCGTCTCGTTCCTCCTCGGCAGCACCTCGGAGCTCTACGGCAACGCGTGGTTCTGGATCGTCATCGCGGCCGTGTTGATCATCCTGTCGCTCGCGATGTTCGGCGTCTACGAGCTGCAGCTCCCCGCGTCGATGCAGAACAAGCTCGCGCAGATGGGGGGCATCGGCCCCAAGGGAGCGTTCGTCCTCGGGATGGTCGGCGGCCTGATCGCGACGCCGTGCACCGGGCCGGTCCTCGGCGGGCTCCTGCTCTGGATCGGGACGACCGGCTCGATCATGTTCGGCGCGCTCGCGCTCTTCGTCTTCGCGCTCGGGCTCGGCACGCTCACCTGGGTGGTGGGGACCTTCGCGGTCTCGCTGCCCAAGTCGGGCGCGTGGATGGAAGGGGTGAAGAGCTTCTTCGGCCTCGTCCTGATCATCTGCGCGCTGTTCTTCCTCCTCAACAACGCCTTCGCGGTCGGCAACTCGCTCGTCCAGAAGACGACCGTCTACCTCGTCGGCGGGCTCGCGCTGCTCGCGCTCGGCGTGGGGATGGGCGCGATCCACATCGACCCGCACGGCGCCCGCGGCCTCAAGCTGGTGCGCAAGGTGGGCGGCCTCGCGCTCTCGGCGATCGGCGGGGTCGCGGTCGTGCTCTGGCTGAACGCCGCGCCGCCGCTCCCCGAGGGGGCCGAGATCGAGTGGATGACCGACTACGAGGCGGCGCGCGCGCTCGCGCAGGAAGAGGGGCGCCCGTTGCTGGTCGACTTCGGCGCGTCGTGGTGCGGGGCCTGCCAGGAGCTCGAGCGCCACACCTTCAGCGACCGCCGGGTGGTCGAGGAGGGGCAGCGCTTCGTACCGGTGCGGATCGACCTGAGCCCCGGGCCGGACCTCGAGGCCGGCCAGGCGGTGCTCGCGCAGTACAACCAGCGCGGCCTGCCGCTCGTCGTGATGCACGAGTCGAGCGGCGAGGAGGCCGAGCGAGTCACGAGCTTCATCGAGGCGGAACAGATGCTGCAGATCATGCGTGAGGTCGACTGACCGGCACACGAAGACACACGCATGCCTCACCCGCTCGCTCGCTCCCTCGCTCGCCCATTCGCTCGCCGCCTCGGGATCGCCCTCGCGGCGCTCGCCCTCGCGGCGCTCGCCCTTCCGGCCTGCGGGCCCGCGCCCGAGCTGGAGGTTGGGGTCGGCGAGGGCCGGTTCAACTCCTTCGTGGACGGCGAGACGCTCGACCTGGTGTCGGGCTGCCAGGGCTCGCAGCACGTCTGGACCGCGCTCCGCACGCGCGGCCTCGACCCGCGCTCGATGATCGTGGACCTCCGCTTCGTGCGCGATCGCGACAGCGCGGTGGTGAGCGCGCCGTTCCTCGTCCGGGTGACCCTCGACCCGAACGCCGGCTGGGACGAGCAATCTGGGTTGACGCTCGTGGTGCCGGAGCCCGACGAGGCGATCGGCGAGGACCTGACCCTGGTCGTGACGGCGACGGACCGTGACGACGTGTCGCTGACGGTCGAGCGCCCCGTCCGGATCGACTGGGGCGCCGGCGGCTGCCGCTGATCGCAGCGGTCGGGCGCGCGAGCTACATCAGGAAGCCGATGCGCAGCGCGTGGTAGGTCTCGGTCGGGCCCGGCTCGAGGTCGCCGAGGCCGCCGATCTCGAGGGTGTAGCCGATCTCGAAGTTGCCCCCGAAGAGGAAGGTCAGCCCGAGCGCGGGGCGCACGACCCACTCGTCGCCGGAGCCCGACGCGCTGCCGCGCGCGACCGCGCCGATGTCGTTCTCCTCGACGATCGCGACGCAGGAGTCGGTGGCGCTCGGGACGCAGCCCGGCTGGACCGTCACGCGGCGCGCCGAGGCGCGCTGGTGCATCACCATGAGGCCGCCCGCGGGGACGATGTACATCGTGGTCAGGCCGAACAGGTCGACGAAGAACCGGTAGCCGAGGAGCGACTCGACGCGGACCATGTCGCGGCTGTGCTCGAGCACGTCGCCGACCGGGTCGTCGATGCCGCCCGAGTAGAGGCCGACGCGGTTCATCCAGCTCACGCGATCGAAGAGCACCGCGCCGAGGGTGAGGTAGAAGCCGCCCGCCGCGCGCCCCTCCTCGTCGATGACGAGGCCGGCGCCGAGCCCGAGGGTGAGGCGGAGGTTGCCGAGGAACTCGCCCGCGTCGCCCGCCTCCTCGATCAGCGTGTCCACGCGGCTGACGCGCGCGACGAGGCCGAGGTCCGCGCTCAGCAGGCCCGCCCCCGTCACCATGCCGAGCACGCGGCCCTCGCAGTCGACGAGGGGGCCGCCGGTGTGATCGGCGGTGAGGGCCACGTCCGCCTGGATGCCCTGGGCGTTGACCGCGCCGACGCGCCCCTGCGCGATGGACCACCGCAAGAGCCCTTCCCCGCGCTCGCCGAGCAGGCGGCTCGCGTTGGCGAAGGGGTGACCGATCGCGACCACGTCGCGGCCGAGGCCGGCGCTCGTCTCCGGCGCGGGCGCGAGCGGAGTGACGCCCTCGAGCGGCTCGCGCAGCTCGAGCACCGCGAGGTCGAGCTGCTCGTCCCGCGCGAGGAGCTGCGTCTCGTAGCGGGTGCCGTCCTGGGTGTAGACCGTCGTGCCCTGGCCGCGGCTGATCACGCTCCACGCCGTCACGACGTGGCGCGGCGAGTGGTACGCGAAGCCGGCCGCCCACTCGTTGGCGCTGCGGACGCGCACCACCGCCTGGGCCGCGACGTCGTGGGCGCGGGCGCCGCAGGTCGGGCCCGACTCCACGGGGGCGGCCTGCGCGGGCGGAGTGGGCAGCGGGACGAAGTCGGGCCGCGGCTCTTCGCGCGGCAGCTCGCGCGGGGCCTCCTCGGGCGGGGCGCCCTCGTCAGGCTCGGCGCCATCGAGCTGGGCCTCTTCGGGCTGGGCGATCACCTCGGCGTCGTCGACCGGCTCCGCGGCGTCGGTCTGCGCGAGCGCGGCCGTGGGCGAGAGACAGATCAGGGCCGCGAGCAGGCCTCGTCGGATGTGGTTCACGGGTGGCTCCCTCGGGGTCGGGTGGGCGCGCCAGGTCGCGCACCGTCTCTACGCGTGAGCGCGCGGTGCGGGTCGGGCGCTTGAACACGTTCATGTTCCCCCGGCGCGGCCGACGCCACCGCGAAAGCTCACAACACCCCTCACGGTGGCATGGGCTGGCGGGGCCTCGACGGCGGGCGCCCCGCCGCGCAGGCGCCCTACGCCGCCCGTTCCGCGCTCGCCGCGAACAGCCGCCGCGCCGCGGCCTGCCCGCGCACCCACTTGCGGTCGGTCTGCGCCGCGCGCTCCCGCAGCGCCTCGGGCCGCCCGACCACGCCGAAGTAGAGGAGCCCCGAGCCCGTCATCATCCGCTCCCACGCGTACGGGTCGATCCCCGCCCGCACCAGCAGCGTCGGCGGTGGACCCGCAAGCGAGCCCGCGCCTACCTTCAGCGCGCGCCCGGTCTGCGACCACATGGGCGGGCGTTCAGGCGCCGGGTCGGCGCGGGATGGGGGGGGCGCTCAAGCGGAGTACCGGGGACGGATCCGGTTGGGATGGAAGTACCGGGGACGGATCCGGTTGGAGCACCGAGGTTCGAGTAGACTATGCGTATGCCAGCTCTAGGGCTTGACGACCTGAGTAGCCGTCCTCTGTCAGACGGATGCTCCGTATTCGCGTGCTGGCACCTTCTGTCTCTTCGCGAGCTGACCTCCAGCGCTGCTGAGTACGTGCACAAGGCGTGTCTGTCGGATGGCTGGTCGCACTACCGAGGTCTCGCGCTCCGTACGGTCGCCCTTCTGCCTCTTGCATTGCGACGGGAGATCAACGTCGCCCTCCGGACTGAACTCGCCGCCTTTACAGCGTCGGGCGCTGGGGCCGCCGGCATGTACTTGCCGGAGGTCATTCGAGGCATCGCGGAGGCGAGTGTACCAGACATGGAAGCGGGAACTACGGAGATCATAGACCTGCTGGCACGACGGCCCTCACACGCTGCCAGCACACCACTGACCCACTTGACTGCAGTCGCTGCGCTTCGGCGTCTAGGCATCTCGGCATCAGAGGCCCGCAATCTACCCCCGTCGCTATCCAGTTTCCTTAGGCCCGAAGCCTCGAGTAGGCAGACTGCGTTCGCGCGACCAACCAATCTGTGCGAGCCGCGGAGCGCGAGCCCCGCGTGGACTGGATGGCCCGCTGACCCAATGCGATGGATCTCCCCGACTGACTTCCGAGCATGGACGATTGAGGCATTTCCGCTGTCTTCTGGGATAGGCATCCAAATATCGATGCCCGACAATCGCAGACTTGTCGTAGAGGAGGGAAGTCGACTCCTAGGCATCGAATACGAGGACCTGCGGAGCCTCGGCCACGGGAAGCACTGGGCTTGCGTGGACACGGACCCGGACCACGAGCACATCATTCCGGCCAGTAGTGCGCAGGAAGTGGAGTTTGAGCTCGACTACGCTGGAGTAGAACCCGCGCTCCTGAAGCTGATTAGCGCCATGAGCCAACCGACCCACTCTGAGTGGATTAGCTCGCTGCCCAGTAGGACCGCAAACACGATCCGGGACTACGTAAAATCCCTCGTAGCGGAAGGGACAGTCGAGCGGCTTGATGACATTGGACTGTACCTCGGGGGGAACCTGTCCCGCCCTGCTCTTGATGAGTTCTTGCGTTGGGCGTCCTCGGACGACAGTTAGGCACCAGTTCTTGCCCCCCAACGCTGGGGCACAGAGATGCGGGCCTGGCGCAGAGTGCCCACGAGCGAGGGCTCACCCCCCGACATGTTCTATTCACTCGCCGTGCTGCTCTGGGCTCGGCTCCTCATGATCAGCGCATCGGCGAGCGGAGTACCGGGGGCGGATCCGAATGGTGGTGGAGGGGGGCGCGGGCGCCTGGTCCGGCTAAGGAATGGCTCCGGGAGGTCGAGCAGGCGCGCGATAGTCGAGGATCTGGGGGCGCTCAAGCGGAGTACCGGGGGACGATCCTCGATGGTGCGACGGACAGCTCCTCGATGGTGCGACGTATCTCCGATCCGTGAGGGGGGAACACGATCCGCCTCGGTCACAGCCGTCGGTCCAAGGCGGTACGAGCCTCGGGAGAGAGAGCCGCTGTGACAGCACGGTAGGCACCAGGGGCGTCGACCAGAACATCAAAAAAGGACACCTGCAGCGCGTTGAAGACGCCAGTGTCACGGCCGTCGACAAGCTCTTCCACTAACAGCGCAATCCGCGCAACAAGGAGCCTATCATTGCCTGCTTCGAGCCACCTTGGAATCAGGAGAGCGAATTCGCCAAGGACCGCATGGGGCAAATCAATAACAGAATCGTCCAGTAGAGACTTCAGTTCAGGAAAGTGCCGGAGAATGACTCCAACCACATCAAGCTTGGAAACCAGCATGACTATTGACTCGAACGTGCGCCACTAGGACCAACAAGAACACCTCTAGCGATCTGACGACCAGGGGGGTCCATATTGCCGTTTCTGAACAGCTTCAGCACCGCAGTTCGCATCTCCTGGCCCTTGATTGCATAGCCCGCCTGACTCAGCATCTGCCCCGTCGCCCTGGGTGCAGCTCATCGCCTGATCACGCCGCGTAGCGCGTGGCCTGCCTGAAAGCGAAGCCCTCGTGGAAGCGGTCGGACTGGAGGAGCGAGCGGAGGTAGAGGACGCCGCCCGCACCCTCGCGCGACC
>JAUHXR010000177.1 GCA_030426845.1 Polyangia bacterium
CCACGATCTCGCCGTCGAGGTACTCGTAGTCCTCGAAGCGCGTCACCGCGCGCGGCAAGAGGACCGGGAGCGCGCGGCCGTGGAGGTGCATCAGGCGGAACGCGAGGACCTTGCCGACGAGCGCGATCGCGGTGGCGCGGTCGTAGAAGCGCTCGAGCTGGTCGTAGACCCAGGGACTGCTCGCGGTGAGCCGGTCGAGCTTACGGTAGCTCTCGCCCTTGAAGAGCCACACCGAGTACGCCCAGTTGCCCGCGTAGTAGCGCATCGCGAGGAGGAACGAGACCGCGCTCGGCGCGAGGTTGCCGAGCACCGGGAGGCCGAGCGCGGTGAGCGTCACGATCGCGCCGATGGGCGCGCTGCCGAGGTCGAAGGCGCTCACCTCGGGGTGCGCCCAGAAGAGCGCGAACGCGCCGTAGACCACCATCACGTTCCACTCGATCGGGACGCCCATCGGGACGTTGCTCGTGATGAAGCCGTGCAGGAGCAGCATCAGCCCCATGCCGACGAGGAGCCACGGTCCAGCCGGCGCGAAGAGGAGGACGAGCGGCACCGCGAGCTCGAGCGCGGTGCCCGCGTGGGCCATCCAGGTCGCGAGGCGCGACGGCCGGAGGTCCCGCGGGTAGTCGCGGTACATCGCGCGGCGCAGGGCTTCGAGGCGGGTGAGCGGGCCGTTGCTCACCATCACGCAGACGACGGTGGGGAAGTGGTGGTTGAGCTTGCTGACGCCGGCGAAGAACCAGAGCGCGGCCTGGATCGCCTTGGCGCCCGCGATCCAGTGCGGGGTGATCGCGAAGCAGAGGACGGTGACCCAGTAGTGCTCGGAGCGCGCGGCGAGGAAGATCGTCTTGTCGAGGAGGCCGGCGACGGGGACGAGCAGCGCGATCGCGATCCAGGCCTCGCGGGGGGGAGCCGCCGCGGTGAGGGCCCAGCCGAGCGCGCCGAGGAGGGCGGCGTAGACGAGGACGTCGACGACGGTGCGCCGGTGCCCGAACGGCCACGCGCCGCGGAGGGCCGGCAGCTTGGTCGTGCCGGGGCGCAGGAAGTACAGGAAGCCGCCGATCGGCGGGAAGTAGCGGCCGGTGAGCGGCCCGCTGCCGCAGCCGAGGCCGAGGACCTCGAAGAGCATGCTCCACGCGATCGCCTTCTGGAACGCGATCGGGTGGAGCCACCAGTCCGCCACCCGCGTCGGGTCGGCGAGCGCGGGCGTGAAGGCGCAGAACGCGAGCCAGCCCGCGACGTAGCCGCCGACCTTGAGGAGGTAGACGAGGTAGACCGCGAGCGGCGTGCCGTAGCCCTGGAGCGCCCAGCTCTCGCAGACCATGCGCGCGCGCTCAGCGAACGGCAGCGTCGACCAGGCGATCGGGTCGTAGGGCGGCGGGATCGGGCGGAGGAAGCCCACGCCGCGACTATCGCGCATCGGCGCGGGCAGAGACCAACCGAATCCGGGCGCGCGGACCGCAGACGCGAATCGGGGATGCGGCGAGGGCTCACGCGCGCCATAAACCGCGGGATGCGTCGCGTCGCCTACGGTCTGCTCGTCCTCACCGCGCTCCTCGGGGGCTGCGACACGACCAAGTCGAACCTCGAGCCGTCCGAGCCCCTCGCCGCGCTCGACGCGGTAGAGGCCACCCAGCTCTGCCGCTACACGACCGACGTCCTCACGGACGCGGACCTCGCCTGCGATCCGGCCGCGCCGGCCGGGCTCACCGACTTCGACGCCTGCGTCGCCGCGCGCCCGTGGGACGCGTGCCCCGCCCCGGCCGAGGAGCCGGCCGACGTCGGGAGCTGGGAGGCCTGCGTGAACGCGCGGCTCGGCGAGGCATGCGGCGCGGACGCGGAGGCGCGCTGCTGGCACCTGCGATGTCTGTAGCGGGCGCCGCCGATCCCTTCGCGCTGCCCGAGGTCTGCCTGGTGGTGATCCTCGGCGGCCCGGCCGAGCTGCGCGAGGGGCTGCTCGCGCGCGCCTTCGCGGAGGACGAGCGCGCCGCACCAGAGGACCTCGCGGGCGAGCTCGACGCGACGGTCGAGGCCCGGCTCGCCGCACAGCGGCTCACCGCGGTCGACCTCACGGGCGTCGACCAGGACGGCCGGCAGCGCCTCGCGCGGATCGCCAAGGACACCCACACCCTGCGGCGCGCGATCCTGATCGATCTGCCCGACGCCCACGGCGCGCGGCCGCCGTCCGCCGCCAAGCTCGCGGAGCACGGCTTCAAGGACGCGCGCGTCCTGCGCTCCGCGGCCGAGGTCGAGGCGCTCGAGGTGACGCGGGTCCCGCTCTCGAACGACCGGCGCGGCGACCCCGGCCCGTTCGACGTGATCGGTGACATCCACGGCTGCCTCGAGGAGCTCGAGACGCTGCTGGACGCGCTCGGCTACGCGCGCGACGACGACGCCGGGCGCCGCCACCCGGACGGCCGGCGCGTGATCTTCCTCGGCGACCTGGTCGACCGCGGCCCGGACATCGTCGGCGTGCTCGGGCTCGTCGGCCGGATGGTCGCGGCCGGCCAGGCGACCTGCCTGCGTGGCAACCACGAGGTGAAGCTCCTCCGCTGGCTCGAGGGCAAGCCCATCTCCCCCGGCCACGGCGCGCAGGCCAGCGTCGAGCAGCTCGAGGCCGCGCCGGCCGAGGCGCGCGCGGCGGCGCGCAGGCTCATCGAGGCGATGCCCTACCACCTCCGGCTCGACGGCGGCCGGCTGGTCGTCGCCCACGCCGGCCTCGACGAGGCGCTCCAGGGCCGCGAGGGGGGCCGCGCGCGCTCCTTCGCGATCTACGGCGACACCACGGGTGAGAAGACGCCCGATGGGCTCCCGGTGCGGCTCGACTGGGCCGCGCGCTACGCGGGCGAGGCCGCGGTGGTCTACGGCCACACCCCGGTGCGCCGCGCGGTGTGGAGGAACAACACGATCTGCGTCGACACCGGCTGCGTCTTCGGCGGCGCGCTCACCGCGCTGCGCTGGCCAGAGCGCGAGGTCGTGAGCGTCCCCGCGACGCGCGTGCACTACGCGCCTGTTCGCCCGCTCGCCTGATCCGGTAGATCGCCCCCGAGCCGTCGTCCGAGACGAGGAGCGAGCCGTCCGCGAGCGGCTGCACGTCGACCGGCCGCCCCCACGCGATCGGCTCGCGGAGCCACCCCGTCGCGAACGGCTCGGGCTCGCCCGGCCGGCCGTCCAACATCGGGACGAAGACGACCGCGTAGCCCACCGACTCGCTCCGGTTCCAGGAGCCGTGCTGGGCGATGAAGAGCCCGCCGCGGTAGCGCTCCCCGAGCGCGTCGTGATCGTAGAACCGCAAGCCGAGGTGCGCCCCGTGCGGCTGGAGGTCGCGCGCCGGCGCGGTGAACGACGCGCAGCCGGGGCCCTCGACCTCCGGGTCGGCGACGTCGCGCCCGTGGCAGGAGGGGAAGCCGAAGTCGAGGCCGGCGGTCGGCGCGTGGTCCAGCTCGTCGGGCGGCGAGTCGTCGCCGAGCCAGTCGCGGCCGTTGTCCGTGAACCAGAGCTCGCCGGTCGTCGGGTGCCAGGTGAAGCCGACCGAGTTGCGGACCCCGCGCGCGTAGACCTCGAGGTCGCTTCCGTCGGGGCGCATCCGGATGATCGTCGCGTAGCGCTCGTCGCCCGGCTCGCACGCGTTGCAGGGCGCGCCCACCGAGACGTAGAGCCACCCGTCGGGCCCGAAGGCGAGGTACTTCCACTGGTGCTCCGCCCCGGTCGGGAACGTCTCGTAGACGACCTCGGGGGCCGGCGGATCGGCCAGGCGCGAGAGGATCCCGGGGAGCCGGACGATCCGCTCGGGCTCGGCCACGTAGAGCGCGCCGTCGTGGAACGCGACCCCGTTCGGCTGGGGGCGCCCCTGCAACACGACGTGCACCTCATCGACCGCGTAGTCGCCGTCGCGATCCACCACCGCGTAGACGTTTCCCGCGCCGCGCGAGCCGACGAAGAGGACGCCGTCCGGGCCGAGCGCCATGCTGCGCGCGCCCTCGACCTCGCCGGTGTAGAGCTCGGCGACGAGGCCGTCGGGGACCTCGATCTCGTCGGGCTGGGGCCCGCTGTAGAGCTGCTGGTAGAACGCGAGCTTGATGCGCCCCCGCAGCTTGTAGGCCACGCCGAGCGTGACCACGCCGAGCACGCCCGCCACCGCGAGCGCGATCCAGACCTTGCGCCGGCGCGGCCCCGCCACGCGCGGCTACCGGCCGGTGCTCGTCAGGATCTCGACGAGGTTGGCCTCGGTGACCTCACGGAGGCGATCGGCCAGCTCCCCGCGCATGCTGCGCTTGCTGAACGCGAAGGCGTGGGCGTTGAGACCGGCGAGGCGCTTGGCCTCGGCGAGCGCGCGCGCGTGGAGCGCGTCGAGCGCGACCACCTCGTCGAGCCAGCCGACCTCCGCCGCCTCGCGCGGCGCGTAGACGGTCGCGAGCAGCGTCGCGCGGTCGAGGTGGCGCGCGCTGATCCGGGCCCGCGCGATCTCGTGCGCGAAGATGGGGAGCGGCAGGCCGATCTCCACCTCGTTGAGGCCGATCTTGAACGGGCCGTCCGCGCCGATGCGCAGGTCGCCGACCCCGAGCAGGAGCGCGCCGCCCGCGATCGCGTGGCCGGGGCTCGCGACGACCACCGGCTGCGGGTGCTCGAAGATGCGGAGCAGGAGCTGGCCGCCGGTGACGAAGAGGTCCTTCGCGGCCTGACCGCCCTGCATGAGGATCTTGAGGTCGAAGCCCGCGCAGAGCTTGCCCTCGCGGCCGGTGAGGAGCACCGCCTTGGCCTCGCTCGTCGCGCGATCGAGCGCCTCGCCGAGCTGTGCGATCATCGGCGGCGAGAGCGCGTTGGCCTTGCCGTCGTCCATCGTGACGACCGCGACGTCGCCCTCGAGCTCGTACCTGACGTGGGTCATGCGGCGGACCTTACTCGATCTGGCCCGGCGCCGCCGTGTGGTACACGTCGACCATGAGTGATCCCCTCGAGCCCGCCGCCCTCGAGCTCGCCCTCGCCGCCCTCGAGGGCTGGCGCCACGAAGACGACAAGCTCAAGAAGCGCTTCCGCTTCGGCGGCTTCCGCGAGGCGATGAGCTTCCTCGTGCGCGTCGGCTTCGAGGCGGAGCAGCGCGACCATCACCCGGAGATCTTCAACGTCTACGACCGGGTGGAGCTGGCGCTCACGACGCACGACGCGGGCAACCGCGTGACGGTCAAGGACGTCGAGCTCGCGGCCGCCATCGAGGCGTTCCTCGAAGGGTGAGGCCCGCGTTCGCCTGGCCGCGCGGCGGGTCGCGCCTGCGGCGCAGATTCAGCCGGGGAGAGGAGGCCGGGAGATCGGCGGGCGCGCTCGTGCGCGGAGGCATCGCCGGAGCATGGCCTCGCTGCGGTAGAGCGCCCGGTCACGGGGAGCTCGTGCGTGGTTGGGTGTGTGGAGTGTGGGGATGGATGCGGAGGAACGTTTGGGGTCTCGCTCCCCGTGACCGGGACACCTGGACGACTTTGCAGCGCGCGTGCCAGCCCTCGATCGAGGTCGACGACCGCGCCACAGGGTCGTGGATACCCCCCGATGCGTGACAATCCGACAATCGCCCCGCGATCGCCTGACAGGACGGCAGAGCGGGCGGTCAGAGGTTACGGTCTCGCCGTGGCGAACGACGCGCTCGCATGGGATCGCCTCCACGACGCGGTGCTGGTCGAGCTCCGGTCCTCGTGGGAATCGGGCGACGTCATCATCCGACTCAGGACGGGGCTGTCATCGGCGCCTGTGGCGAGCGTGGTGGGCGTCTCCGCCCGACGGGTCGAATGGTCACGG
This sequence comes from Polyangia bacterium, assembly GCA_030426845.1. GTDB lineage: Bacteria > Myxococcota_A > Polyangia > Polyangiales > Sandaracinaceae > JAUHXR01. The sequence continues at coordinate 5,782 of JAUHXR010000177.1, forward strand.
ACGCAGCCCTGGGGCCCGAGCGCCTCGGTCAATGCCGTCCGCGGTCCGTCGCCGACCTCGGACCGCGAGGCATCGCGACTCGAGATCGAGCTGCAGAGCGGCGACACCCTCGTCCTGGAGGCGAAGGAGCTTGAGCTCGCCGTCCTCTGAGAGGCGTTGGCTGGAGTCGTCAGCTGCGAGTCGTTGAGCGGGCGAGGCCACGCTCAGGGCGCTGGCCGGCGCGGGGCGCTACGGCGTGATCACGACCTCGGCCTGGAGCTGGTTCGCCGCGCGCTGGGCCTGGCGGCGCAGCTCGGGGTAGTCGTCGGGGGCGACGTCGGTGCAGGTGCGGCTGTACTCGATCGTCACCGTCGCGACCCGGCCGCGGGTGACGCTGCGGCGCGACACCGAGAAGCACGGGTGCTCGACCGTGAAGTCGTCGGGGGTGCGCGTGATGCGGCCGCGCGGCGGCGCCTCGAAGCGGATCTCCCAGCGGGCCGACTCCGGGACGCCGAGGCGCAGCGGCATGCGCCGGCGCTCGAGGCGCGTGAGGCGACCGAGGTCGAACGGCGAGGGGACGCGGATCCGCCGCTCGCGGCCCTGCGGCTGGAGCGCGGGCGAGACGTCCAGCGTCAGCCGGAGGTGCAGCGGCTCGGTGATGTCCTCCACGTGCTCCGCGCTCGCGTCGGTCACCGTCGAGCCGGCGAAGAGCGAGTGGGCCACGTTCTGGCGGAGCTGGACCGCGCGCTCCTCGTTGCGCATCACCCGGCGGAACGCGGAGGCCACCCCGCCGCGCACGCGGCAGTCGGCCTGGGCCTCGGCCGCCTCCGACGAGGTGACGGACACGCCGACCTCGCAGCGGAAGTAGCTCAGCTCGGGGGACTGGAACGGGATCGGGATGAACTCGTAGGCGTCCGTCGAGGGGTCGAGCACGAGCGCGGTCGCGCCCTGGTCGTCCGCGCGGACGTTGCCGAGGTCGAGCCCGTCGGTCGTCGGATCCAGGAAGCCGCCCTCGACGCCCTCCTGCGGGGGCACATAGACGATCGCGTGGTTGAACTGCTGGTTCGGCACGTCCTGTTGCACCTGGCCGGCGTTGCGCGTGCGCAGGACCGCGAAGCGGATGTCGAGGCCGACCTCGCGGCCGAGCAGGATCATCAGGACCGCCTTGTCCTTGCAGTCGCCGTAGCCGCGCTCGAGCACCACGGGGCAGCTGTGCGGACGGACGCCCGCGATCGTGTCCTCGTAGTCCTGCTGGTAGCGGATCTCCTGGGACACGTAGCGGTAGATGCGGTCGAGGCGCTCCTGCGGCGTGCTCGCGTCCGCGGTGAGCTGGCGCGCCAGGTCACGGAGCTGCGCGTTGCTCTCGAACACCTCGCTGAGGAGCGCCCGCTCCCACTCGACGTACTCGCGCCAGTCCGTGAGCGTGCTCAGGGTCACCGACGCGATGAGGTCGCGCACCGGCGGCATGGACGGCTCCGGGACCAGCGGGGGGACGTTCGCGCCGGTGAAGGTATGCACGTCGTATTCCCCCTGACCCTCCGCGAGGGTGTGCTCCACCGGGCCCTGGACGTGCATCGCGAGCGCGCGCCCCGCCGGCACCTGCACGACCCAGCGCGCCTGACCGAGCTGGCGGTGGATGCCCTGGAACACCCAGCTCGAGACGAAGTGGTTGGGCAAGAACGCGGGCGGCGCCGAGTGGTAGACGTACTGGAGCGCGATGCGGCTCCCGACCTCGAGCCCGCGGAAGCGCACCACGCCGCCGCGGATCGACGAGGCCTCCTGCCGCTCGCCGCTCGGGCTGACGCTGAACGCCTGGAGGATGCGCGCGGTCCGCGGCACGTGGTTCTGGATCAGCTCGTCGCGCCCGTCGGTCGTCACCGCGAGGCTGACCTGGGTGATGCGCCGGGTCGCCGAGCCGTCCTGCTGGACGGTGGTGACCTCGTCGTCGAGCACGAGCACGGTGTGCGCGCCAGGGTCGATCGTCAGCTCGCCCGCGGCGGCCAGGGCGGCCTCGATCGCCTCGTCGCTCGGCATCAGGTCCTGGCCCGGGTCGTCGCTCTCCCCCTCGAGCGCGTCGATGCGGTCGGCGAGCGCCGCGTTGTCCGGGTCACGCGCCAGCGCGGACGACCACGCCTCGCGCGCCGCGTCCCAGTCGCCGTCCTCGAACGCCATCACCCCGAGCCGGTGGTGCGGCGTCGACCACGCCGGGTCGCGCTCCATCGCCTCGCGCAGGAGCGCGCGCGCCTGGATCCGGTTGCCCGCGTAACGGTGCTGCTCCGCGAGCGTCAAGAGATGGTGCGTGCTCCATGGCGCGTGATCGCGCAGCCGCTCCAGCTGGCGGATCGCGTCGCCGTCGTCCTGGCGCCAGCGCGCGAGGGTGGAGAGGCGCTCGAGGTTCCAGGCGTGGCCCGGCTCGAGCCCGTCGGCCTCCCGGTAGCGCGCCTCCGCCTCGCGGAGGTAGCCCCGCTGCTGCAGGCAGTAGCCCAGCGCGCGCTGAGCCCAGCCGCTGCCCGGCCAGCGCTCCACCACCCCGGCGAGGGTCCGGCACTCGTGCTCGCGCCAGCCGCGGTCGCCGTAGGTCCCGGAGAGCTCCATCGCGGCGAGGCGCGCGGCCGGCTCGAGCGCGCGGGCCCGCTCGAGGTCCTCGATCGCGCGGTCGTAGCGGTCACGCTCCCGGTAGAACGCGCCGCGTTGCCACCGGAAGCCGGCTTGCTCCTCGAAGCGGTCGACCCCGGCGTTCAGCAGGTCCTGCGCCGTGCCGAGCTCGTCGTTCGTCCAGTGCGTGATCGCGGCGTGGTAGAGCACCACCGGGTGCTCCGGCGCGAGCTCGAGCAGGCGCCGCGCCTGGGCGAGCGCGTCCCCCTCGAAGCCGTTGCGGGCCGAGTCGTGGTGCGCGAGGAGCTCGCGGCGCAGCGCGGGCTCGACCTCGGCGATCGCGTCCTCGAGCGGGCTGACGTTGGCGGGGGCGGCGTGCGCCTCGACCGCCGCCGGCTCGTGGAGCGCGGCCTCGTAGCGCACCCCGTCGAGCGGCGCCCCGTCGAGCTCGGTGAAGCGCGCGCCGACGAGCCACGCGCCGACGTCGTCCTGGGCGCTCTTGATCACCAGCCGGTTCCAGCCGGCCTCGAGCCGCACCGGCAGGACGATGTTGTCGGTCGCCGATCGCGCGAGGCGCTCCTGGCTCAGCACGAGCTGGCCGTTGAGCCACGCCTTGGTCCCCGTCGGCGTGGTGAGTCGCAGCGTCGCGTCGCGCGCGCGGTCGCTGTAGACGTGCGTCATCAGGTAGGCCACGACCCACCGGTCGGGAGAGACCATCTCGGAGAGCCGCACGACCCCGGTGCGATCGATCGCGCGGGCCGCTCGCCACCGCACGGGCAAGAGGACGCCGCGCACGGTCGCGTCGAGATCGATCCCGGCCTCCGGCGGGTGCTCCGCGTGGAAGCCGCGGCCCTGATCGTTGTCGAACGCGCCGATCACCATCCAGTCGCGGATCATGTCGAGCCGCGCGGAGACCTCGTTCGCCTCGCGGTAGAGCCCGTAGGCCTCGAGGTAGCGGACGAGGCGGCGCGACGCGTCGACCCGGACCGACGGGTCGGGGTGCGACCGGGCCAGCTCCCGCAGGGTGATGAGGGTCGCGTTCTGCTCGGAGGTCGTCAGGTCGTAGTTGAGCGCGCGATCGAGGTAGATCGACGTGAACGGCGAGCGCGTGTCGGTCGCGGCCCGCAGCCAGTGCGCCCACGCCGCGTGGTCGTCCTCGCGCAGCTCCGCGAGGTGCGCGGCCATCTCGTTGAGGGTCGCGTCGTCGCCGAAGCGCGCGAGCAGGGCGCCGACCTCCTCGCGCATCGCGGCCGGATCCATCGCCGGCGCGTAGAAGCGCTCGGCCAGCGCGTCGATCGCCGGGTCGCCCGTGGCCTCCCGGACCTCGAAGCGCTCGCGCGCCGGGTAGTCCGCGTAACGCGGGAACGTCGCGCCGCAGGAGGAGATCAGCAGCGTGGCCAGGGCGGCGGCGGCGACGCCGAAGGGGGACGCGAGGAGGGCTCGGTTCATCGGCCGCTTCGTAACGCCTCCCGGGGCGCGACGCGAGCCCGCGGGCGCGGACCGTGATACCAAGGGAGCATGGGTACCGTGCTGATCGAGGCCCTGCGGAGCACCGCCCTCCGGCTCCGCGCGGGCGAGACCTACCGCTGGGCGCATCAGGGCGCCTGCAACTGCGGGCACCTCGCGCAGACGCTCACCAAGCGCAGCCGCGAAGAGATCCACCGCGCCGCGCTCCAGAAGGCCGGCGACTGGCGCGAGCACGCGGTGGAGTACTGCGCGACGAGCGGCCTGCCGATCGATCACATCCTCTCCGAGATGCTCGCGGTCGGGCTGACGCTCGAGGAGATCGAGCACCTCGAACGGCTCAGCGATCCGCGGGTCCTCGCGCGCCTGCCCGCGGCAGAGCGACACCTCGACTTCCGCGACCGCGAGGACGTGATCCGCTACATGGAGGCGTGGGCGGCGCTGCTCGAAGCGCAGCTCGAGGCACGGCTCCCCGCGCCGGCGGACACCGGCGAGCCGCGCCGGGCCGCCTGACGCGCGACGCTTGCCGGGCCAAGGGAGCCGCCCTAGTACACGTCGATGTACCGCGGCACATCGCGACCGGTCGGCGCCCGAGCAGGCGCGCGCCGGCTCGCGTTCGTGCTCTCGCTCGCGTGCGCCGCAGCCGGATGCGGTGGAGACGCAGCGGCCGAGGGCGACGGGCCGCCGCGCCCCGCGAGCCGGGTCGAGGTCGGCCACCCCCGCGACGGCGCGCTCTCGATCGAGCGCACCTACCTCGGGCTGGTCCGTTCGGTCGCGCGCTCCGAGCTCGCGGCCGGCGCGAGCGGCGAGGTCCTCGAGGTCACGGTGCGCGAGGGCGACCGCGTCCAGGCGGGCCAGCTCCTGCTCCGGGTCGACGCGGATCTCGCCCAGGCCGATCTGAGGGCCGCCCGCGCCGCGGCGCGCACGAGCGACGAGCGGCAGCGCCAGGCGGCGCGCGAGGCCGACCGATACCAGCGCGCCGGCTCGCGCCTCGTCGGTGACCTCGCGATCGAGCGGGCCGGGGCCGAGGCCGACGTGCTCGCGTCCGAGCGCCAGAGCAGCCAGGCCAGCGTCGCGCGGGCCCGCGCGAGCCTCTCGCGTCACCGCGTCGTCGCCCCCTTCGACGGCGTGATCGCGGCCCGTCACGTCGACCCGGGCGACTGGGTGAGCCCCGGGACCACCGCCCTCGAGCTGGTCGCCGACGACGAGACGGAGGTCCTCGTCCGGGTCGAGCCGGGTCTGCTCGAGGACGTCGGGCCCGGGTTCGCCGCGCGGCTGTCGGCCGGCGGGCGCGAGGCCGACGCCGCGGTCGTCGGGGTGGTCCGCGCGCTCGACCCGGCGACCCGCACCGCGCAGGTCCGCCTCTCCACCGAGCCTGCGGCCTGGCTCCTCCCCGGCGCCACCGTGGACGTGCGCTTCGTGGTCGAGCACCAGGGCGAGGGCCTGATCGTGCCGCGCGACGCGATCGTCGAGGGGGTGACCGCGACCCGCGTCGTCCGGGTGGTCGACGGGCTCGCCCAGCCGGTCGACGTCACCGTGATCGAGCGCGGCGCGACGGAGGTCCGCGTGCAGGCCGAAGGCCTCTCGACCGACGACGTGGTGGTCACGCGCGGCAACGAGCGGCTGCGCCCCGAGCAGCCGGTCGAGGTCGTCGAGCCATGAGCGAGCCGAGCTCCGCGGGGCGGGGCGGGCTGCTGCGCGTCGCGGTCGAGCGACCGGTCACGGTGATCGTGACCGCGCTCTTGGTGGTGCTGTTCGGCGCGCTCTCGGTCGTCGGTCTGCCGATCCAGCTCACGCCCGACATCTCGGTCCCGCGGCTCTCGGTCAGCACCCGCTGGCCCGGCGCCTCGCCAGCCGAGGTCGAGAGCGAGCTGCTCGAGCCGCAGGAGGACGCGCTCAAGGACATCCCCGGCCTCGTCCGGATGATCAGCGAGGCCCGGCCGGGCTCCGCGTCGCTCACCCTCGAGCTCGAGGTCGGCGCGGATCTGGAGCAAGCCCTCGTGCGGGTCACCAACCGCCTGAGCCAGGTCGGCGACTATCCGAACGGGGCCGAGGATCCGACGGTCGAGACGGCCGACGAGAGCGGGCCCCCGCTCGCGGTGATCGCGGTGCGCTCGGCGACCGGCGAGCCGGTCGAGGCCTACCGCACCTGGCTCACCGACACGATCATGCCGGAGCTGTCGCGGGTCCCCGGCGTCGGGGACATCACCCAGATCGGCGGGCGCGAGACGGTCTTCCTCGTCGAGGCGGACCCGCGCGCCCTGGCCGGCGTCGGGCTGTCGTTCCCCGCGCTCGCCGCGCGCCTCCGGACGGAGCTCCGCGACGTCTCGGGCGGCGACATCACGCTCGGGCGGCGGCGGCTGCTCGTGCGCACGATGGCGGTCGATCCGGACCCCGCGCGCATCGGCGAGATCGTGGTCGCGAGCGGCGCGGACGGAACGCCGGTGCGACTCTCGGACGTGGCCCGGGTGAGCCTGGGCCTGCGCGACCCGAGCGGGCTCGCGATGAGCGACGACCGACCCTCGCTCGTCATGCTCGTGCGGCGCGAGGCGGGGACCAACGTCCTCGAGGTGACCGAGCAGGTCCGCGCGCGGGTGAGCGAGCTGGACGAGGAGCGCTTCGGGCCCGAGGGCCTCGAGCTCGAGGTGCTCAGCGATCAGGTCGGCTACATCACCGGGGCGCTCGACCTGGTGCAGCAGAACCTGCTCGTCGGCGCGCTCCTCGCGATCGTGGTCCTCTTCCTCTTCCTGCGGAGCGGCGGCGCGAGCGCGATCGTGAGCCTCGCGATCCCGATCTGCGTCTTCGGGACCGCGCTCGGGATGTCGCTCCTCGGGCGCTCGGTGAACGTCGTCTCGCTCGCCGGGATCACCTTCGCGATCGGGATGGTGCTCGACAACTCGATCGTCTCCCTCGAGAGCATCGACAAGTGGCGCGGGCGGGTCACCGACATGCAAGAGGCGGCCTACCGCGGCATCCGCGAGGTGTGGGGCGCGCTCCTCGCGTCGACCGCGACCACCGCCGCGGTGTTCATCCCGGTCATCGCCTGGGAGGGCGAGATCGGCCAGCTCCTGCGCGACGTCGCGGTCGCGATCTCCTTCGCGGTGGTCACCTCGCTCGTGGTGTCGGTCTGGGTGATCCCGGGCCTCGCGGGCCGCGTCCTCAAGGCCAAGCCCAAGACCGACGGTGAGGCGACGATCGCGGGGCGCGCGCGGCGCGCGGTGGGGGCCACGGTGGGGCGGCTGATCCGCCGGCCCGCTCTCAGCGCGGCCACCGTGGTCGGCGCGGTCACCGGCTGCGTCGCGCTCGCCTGGGTCCTGATGCCGCCGGTCGAGTACCTCCCGCGGGGCAACCGCAACCTCGTGTTCGGCATCCTCGTCCCGCCGCCCGGCACGTCGGTCGCGGAGCTCGAAGACGTAGCGCGGACCGTGCAGACCGAGGTGGCGGCCCACACCGGACGCGAGGTCGACGGCGTGCCGTCGGTGCACCGCAGCTTCTTCGTCGGCAGCCCGGAGCGCATCTTCGCCGGCGCGGTGGCCGAGGACCCGGAGCGGGTGCGCGACATGCTCGCGTGGCTCCAGACGGTGCACGGCCGGATCCCCGGCTTCATCTCCTTCGCGACCCAGGCCTCGCTCTTCGGGAGGCGCGGGGGCGGCCGCTCGATCGAGGTCAACCTCGTGGGCTCCGATCTGACGCGCCTCGGCCAGGTCGGCGGCCGGATGTTCGGCGCGCTGCGCGAGGCCCTGCCGGGCGCGCAGGTCCGGCCGGTGCCCTCCCTCGACGCGGGGGCGCCGGAGCTGCGGGCGTACCCGCGGCGCGCCGAGGCGGCCCCGCTCGGGGTGACGACCGACGAGGTCGGCCTGATCCTCGACGCGCTGGTGGACGGAGCGGTGGTCGGCGAGCTCGGCCCGGACGGCGAGCCCCAGCTCGAGGTGATGCTGCGCGGCGCGCGCGAGGGCGGGGGGCGCTTCGACACCCCGGCCGCGCTCGAGGCGGCGCCGGTGGTGGTCGCGGGCGGCGAGATCGTCCCCTTCGGCGTCCTCGCGGAGCTGCGCGAGGAGCTCGGCCCGACGGTCATCCGGCGCATCGAGCGGCGCCGCGCGCTCACGCTCGAGGTCTCGCCGCCGGAGGACCTGCCGCTCGAGGTCGCGCTCGCGCGGGTGGAGTCCGAGGTGATCGCGCCGCTCCGCGCCGAGGGCGCGTTCGGGGCCGACGTGGAGGTCTCGTTCAGCGGCGCGGCCGGCGACCTCGAGATCGCGCGCGATCAGTTCGGCGTGGTGCTCCTCCTCGCGCTGATCATCAGCTACCTGCTGATGAGCGCGCTCTTCGAGGACTTCCTCGCCCCGGTGGTCGTCCTCGTCACGCTGCCGCTCGCCGCCGCGGGCGGCCTCGCGTGCCTGCGCCTCGTGGACTGGCTGCTCGCGCCTCAGCCGCTCGACCTGATGACCGCGCTCGGCTTCCTCATCCTGATCGGCGTCGTGGTGAACAACGCGATCCTCGTGGTCGACGGCGCGCTCGCGCGGCTCGCGGAGGGCGACGACCTCGACGCGGCCGTCCAGTGGGCGGTCGAGGAGCGCGTCCGGCCGATCCTGATGACGACCCTCACCTCGCTCGCGGGCCTGCTCCCGATGGTCCTGTTGCCGGGCTCCGGCTCGGAGCTCTACCGCGGGGTCGGCGCGGTGGTCCTCGGCGGGCTCGCCCTCTCGACCGTCCTGACGCTCTTCGTGGTACCGAGCTTCTTCTCGCTCGTCTGGCGCCTGCGCGCCCGCGTCGCCCGCAAATCGAGCTGACGGCCCGCCGCCGACCGCCTTCGGCCGAAGGAGCCCAGCCGAGGGGACTTAGCTGGTCTTGGTCAGCCGAGGGCAGTCCGCCGATCGCGGCCCGCCGATCGCGGTCCGCCGATCGCGGTCCGCCGAGGGGAGTCCGCCGATCGTGGTCAGCCGATCGTGGTCAGCGCAGCGACGCCGGCAGGTGGGTCGCCGTCACGGGCGCCTCCTCCGCCGACTGCCAGGCGATCCCCTCGGGCCACCACCGCTCGAGCGGCGGCGGCGAGGCGGGCTCGACGCTCTGGCCCTGCCGCGGGATCGCGCCCGCGACGCCCTCGGCGCGCAGCGCGACGAGGAGGCGCTCCCCCGGCTCGACCCAGCTGTGGTAGGCGAGGTTGAACGTGCCCCAGTGGATCGGCAGGAAGAACCCGCCGCCGAGGAGCTGGTGGGCGCGCACCGCTTGCTCCGGCCCGAGGTGCACGTCACGCCAGAGCGCGTTGTAGGCGCCGACCTCGAGCATCGTCGCGTCGAACGGGCCGAGCCGCTGGCCGATCTCCTCGAACGCCGGGTGCATCCCCGTGTCGCCGCTGAAGAAGACGCGGTGCTCCGGCCCGACGATCGCCCAGCTCGCCCAGAGCGTCGCGTCGCGATCGAGCAGGCCGCGCCCCGAGAAGTGGCGCGCCGGGGTCGCGACGAGGCGGAGCCCCTCGACCACCTCCTCGTCCCACCAGTCCAGCTCGACGATGCGGTCCTCCGGGACGCCCCAGTAGGCGAGGTGCGCGCCGACCCCGAGGGGCACGAGGAAGCGCGGGACCGTCTCGGCGAGGGCGGTGATCGTCTCGTCGTCGAGGTGGTCGTAGTGGTCGTGCGAGATGAGGACCGCGTCGAGCGGGGGCAGCGACGCGAGCGGGATCGGGGGCGGGTGGAAGCGCCGCGGCCCGACGTACGACGACGGCCCGCTGCGCTCGGAGAAGACCGGGTCGGTCAGCACGCGGCGGCCGTCGATCTCGATCAGCATGGTGCTGTGGCCGAGCCACGTGATGCGGAGCCCGCTCGCGGGCGGCGCGGTGAGGTCCGGGGTCAGCACGTCGAGCGCCGAAGGCGGCGACCCGTCGGGGCTCGCGTCCCAGAGGCCGGCGAGCATCTCTGCGGGTCCCGCCATCTCCATCGGCAGGTAGTTCACGAACTCGTCCTCGCCGTACTGCGGCGAGCGCTGCATCCGGGTCAGCCGCGCGCCCGACGGGGTCGCGCCCATCGCGGTCCAGGCCTCGGCGGTGAGGCCGGCGACGATCAGCGCGCCCGCGACGAGGGCGCCGAGCGCGATCCGGCGGAGGAGGCGTCGGGGTCGACCGGACATCGGCTCTTTCTACTGCGGCTCGGCCCGGCGTAAAGGGGCCGCGGAGTCAAGAAACGCGTAGCGCCGCGCGGCGCCGCTCACGCCGGCAGGCCCGACCAGTCCGCCGCGTCCTGCGCGCCGGAGGCCTTGGCCACCTCGACCTCGATCGCGGTCAGCTTGCTCATCCCGCTGAGCGGGTCGACGTGCGCCTCACCGCTCGGGGCGAGCAGGTTCACGTTCACCCCGCGGGTCTGGCTCGCGACGCTCAGGCCGCGCGCGCGCTGGTGGCCCCAGCCGTGGGGGAGCGCGACAGTGCCCGGCATCAGGTCGTTGAGGCGACGCACCGGCACGCGCACCGCGCCCGCGTCGGAGCGGACGTCCGCGAGGTCGCCGTCGGTGAGCCCGAGGCGCGCGAGGTCGTCGGCGTGCATGTAGAGGTAGTTGGAGCCGCGCTCGCCCTCGACGAAGTCGGCGAGGTTGTGGGTCCAGCTGTTGTGGGTCGTCACCGCCCGCCGCGTGATCAGCCGCAGCCGCTTGGCGCTCCGCGTCTCCTCCTCGAGCGCGGAGTCGAGGCCGCGCGCCGCCTCGAGCAGGGGGGCCGGCGCGAGATCGATCAAGCCGTCGGCCGTCAGGACGCGCTCGCCGAGGTAGTCGCCGCCCGGGTGATCGGGGCGCAGCCGCCCGTGCGCGGTGTCCGCGAGGGCGTCGAAGCCGCCCTCCCCGCTGAGGCGCAGCATCAGCGACAGCATCGACTCGAGCGGCAGGCGCGGCAGGCCGCGCGCGTCGTCCTTGAGCGCCAGCTCGAGCGTCTTCTGGACGACGCGCGAGCCGAACTGCGGCGCCCCGCACGCGCGCGACAGGAGCGTGTAGATGGTGGCCTCGTCGAGCTGCTCGCCTTCGGGCGGGACCACCGCGCGGGTCGCCTGCAGGTACGGGCGCGCCTGCATGCCGAGCCACAGCGGAAACACGAAGGGCAGGTCCGGGCGCTGGAGCGGCGAGGTGCACGGCAGCACGACGTCGGCCAGCTCCGCCGTCTCGTTCGGGAGGATGTCGAGGCAGACGAGGAGGTCGAGCGACTCGAGCGCGCGACGGAGCTTGTCGGCGCCGGCCATCGTGAGGAGCGGGTTGCCGCCGGTCACGAAGAGCGCGCGGACCTGGCCGTCGCCAGGCGTGAGGATCTCGTCCGCGAGGACGCCGCCGGGGAACGCGTCGTTGACCTGCCCGAAGCCGCCCACGCGCGAGCGCGCGTCGCTCATCAGCGTGCCGCTGCGCTTGGCGAGCTTGGGGAAGTCGAAGATGCCCTTGCCTACGAGCGTGCCGCCGCGCCGATCGAGGTTGCCGCTGATCGCGTTGATCGCCTCCTGCAGCCAGAACGCGAGCGCGCCGTGGCCGCCCATGTTGACCCCGGTGCTGCAGTAGAGCGCGGCCCCGTCGGCGGTGGCGTAGGCGTCGACCATCTCGCGCAGGCGCGCCGGCTCGATGCCGGTGGCCCGCGCGGTCCGCTCGGCCGGCCACGCCTCGGCGAAGGCCCGGAGCGCCTCGTAGCCGCGGGTGTGGGCGCGCACCGTCGCGGTGTCGACGCCGCCGCGGGCGATGAGGGCCTCGAGGAAGCTCGCGTAGAAGAAGACGTCGGTCCCCGGCCGGATGAACACGTGCTCGCCGGCGACCTTCGCGCTCTCCGTCCGCCGCGGGTCGACGAAGAAGAGCCGGCCCCCGCGCGCCTCGATCGCCTTGAGGCGCTTGGCCGGGTTGGGCACTTGGAGGAAGCTCCACTTGCTCACGACAGGGTTGGCGCCGACCACGATCAGGCACCGCACGCGATCGACGTCGGGGAACGGCTGCGTGAACGGGAAGCCGTAGACGTGCCGGGCGACCGCGAACTTGTTGGAGCAGTCCTGGGTCGCGGTGGCGTACATGCTCCGGCTGCCGAGGCCCTGCATGAAGCCCTGGGCGAAGATCGGGTGGAGCAGGCTGAACCCGGCCGCGGTGCCCACGTACATCGCGAGCGAGTCCGGGCCGTGGGCGCCCCTGATCCGGCGCACGTCCGCGCCGATCCGCGCGAGGGCCTCGTCCCAGGTCGCGTCGCGGAGCGCGCCGTTCTCGCGGATCCGCGGCCGCCGCAGCCGATCCTCCGAGTCGTAGAGCCGGTACTGCTTGAGCCCCTTGACGCAGGAGAAGCCGTCCGTCGCCACGTGCTCGGCGTCGGGGCGGATCCGCGTGATCCGCCCGCCCTCGACCTCGACCTCGAGACCGCAGAGCGCCTCGCAGATCCGACAGAAGGTGGTGTGTCGCTCGGTCACTTCCCGCCCACTCTACAATGGGGGAGCGTTGGGGGGGTGAGGTTGGGGCGGGCTGGGATCGGCCGGCTCGACTCGGTATGCTCGGCGCCGCCGTGGAGTGGATGCGCGCCCTCTGGAGCTATCCCTGGGCGGCCGCGCTGGTCGTCGCGGTCGGCTCGCTCGTCGCCGCGTGGGTCTTCGAGCGGGTGGTCCTCGGCGTCCTGCGTCGCGCCGCCAAGCGCACCGAGACGGACCTCGACGACGCGGTCCTCGCGCTGCTCAAGCGGCCGCTCTACTTCACGGTGCTCCTCGCGGGCCTCGACTGGGCGGTGCGGCTCTACGACCCGCGCGGGAGCACGATCGAGCCGCTCGCGCGATCCGCGTTCGTCAGCGTCGGTGTCGTGCTGTGGAGCTTCGCGCTGGTGAAGGTCAGCGGGCTCGTGCTCAAGGCCTTCGCGACGCGCGGCACGCCCGGCTCGGTCATGCAGGCGCGCACCCTGCCGCTGTTCGACATGCTCGCGAAGAGCGCGATCCTCGCGGCCGCGATCTACCTCGCGATGATCGCCTGGCACATCGACGTCGGCGCCTGGCTCGCCTCCGCGGGGATCGTCGGCGTCGCGGTCGGCCTCGCCGCCCAGGACTCGCTCGCCAACTACTTTGCCGGCGTCTTCATCATCGCCGACGCGCCCTACAAGCTCGGTGATGTCATCACCCTCGACGACGGCACCCGCGGCAAGGTCATCGACATCGGCCTGCGCTCGACCCGCATCCACACCCGCGACGGGGTCGAGATCAACGTGCCGAACTCCATCCTCGGCACGATGAAGATCGAGAACCGGAGCGGCGGGCCCGCGCTCGAGGAGCGGGTGACGGTGGAGGTCGGCGTCGCCTACGGGAGCGACGTCGACGAGGTGATCGCGCTGCTGCGCGCCTGCGTCGCAGACACGCCGCACCTCGTCGAGGGGCGGCCGCCGGAGGTCTTCTTCACCGCCTTCGGCGCCTCGAGCCTCGACTTCGAGGTGAAGGTCTGGATCGCGCCGGCCCACTTCGAGGAGGTCCGCCACGAGCTGCACCTGCGGATCTACAAGGCCCTCGCGAAGGCCGAGATCGAGATCCCGTTCCCCCAGACCGATCTCCACGTCAAAGAGCTCCCCCCGGCCGCCGCCTGAGCCTGGCCGGTTTCTGCGCCCCACCCCAACGGGCGCGCAGGGATTGCGCGG
>JAUHXR010000178.1 GCA_030426845.1 Polyangia bacterium
CGGGCGTTCGCCCACGCGCGGGCCGGCGAGACCGAGGCGCTCGTCGCGCTCCTCGACGCGGGGGTCGCGGTCGACCTCACCAACGACCGAGGCGACACCCTGCTGATGCTCGCCGCCTACCACGGGCACGAGGGGACGAGCCGGGCTCTGCTCGCCCGCGGCGCGGACCCGGCCCGCGCCAACGACCGCGGGCAGACGCCGCTCGCCGGCGCCGCGTTCAAGGGCGAGCTCGGCGTCGTCGAGGCGCTCCTCGCCGCCGGCGCGGACCCGGATCAGGCCGACCCGGCGGGCCGGACGCCGCTCATGTACGCCGCGATGTTCGATCGGGTCGAGGTGCTCGACGCGCTCTGGCGGGCGGGCGCCGATCCCGAGGCCCGCGACGCGGGCGGTCAGGGCGCCGCCGACCTCGCGAGGGCGATGGGCGCCACCCGCGCCGCGTCCCGGCTCGCGGCCTGACGGCTCGCCCCCACAAGCGTCGGGTCGGCCCTCCATCAGCCCTCGCCTCGCCCGGCGCTCAGCGCGCCGCGGGGCGAGGGCACGCGCCTTGCGGGGCCGGGCGCCATGACATACCTGAGGTCTCTCGCGCTCGGCGCCCCGGTCGCCCTCCTCGCCGCCGTCGTGGCCCCCGTCGCGCAGGCGCAGTCGTTCCCGCCCGCCAGCGAGTTCGTGGACGGCGTCTGCGACGGCGCGCCCGCGTCCGACCCGGCCGGCGACACCGCGGGCGCGCTCGGCGCGCTCGACGTCGTGGGCACGCCGGCCACCCCGTGCTTCGGCTACGCGGCCGATGCGACCCACCTGTACCTGCGCCTGCGCGTCGGCGACGACCCGCGGGAGAGCGCCGCCCCCTTGCGTTGGCTGCCGCGCGGGTGGGGCTTCGAGATCGACGCCGACGGCAACCTCCGCGACTACGAGGTGCTCGTCATGCTCGACGGGACGGCCGCGGCTCGCGCCGGCGAGGTGCGCATCGCCCGCAACACGATGCGCGTGCCGCTGGACGACCCGGCGAACCCGGCCGAGATGGTCCGCGCGACCTTCCCCGCGTCCACCCACGCGCGGGTCCAGCAGGTCGGCAGCGCTTGGTACGCGGTCGTCGCGGTGCCGTTCAGCGAGCTCAGCGCCGCCGGCGTGCCGACCGGCGACCTCGTGATCTGGGCCGGCTCCTCGAGCGACGGCCAGGTCATCGACCTCGACCTCGCGTGCCACAACCGCAACCTCAGCGCGCCGTCGCTCCCCTACATCCCGATCTACCCGGTCATCCTCGGCGCGTACGTCTCGATCGATCAGCCGATGGCCGGCTCGACGATCGCCGACCGCACGCCGACCGTCTCCGGCGTCGCCGACCCGGGCAGCACGGTCGAGATCCGGGTGGACGGCGCGCTCGTCGCGACGGTGACCGCCGCCGCCGACGGCTCGTGGTCCCACACGCTCACCGCGCCCCTCGCGGACGGCTCGCACACCATCGAGGTCAACGCCACCGACCCCGACTCCAACACCGCCAACGCCTCGGTGAGCTTCACGGTCAACGGGCCCGGCGCGGTCGACTCGGACGGCGACGGCGTGAGCGACGAGATCGAGCGCCCGGGCGGCGTGGACCGCGACACCGACATGGACGGGACGCCGGACCACCAGGACGCGGACGACGACGGCGACGGCGTGCCGACGCGCGTCGAGATCGCGAGCGGAGTGGACACGGACACGGACATGGACGGCACCCCGGACTACCGCGACGCGGACGACGACGGTGACGGCGTGCCCACGCGCGACGAGCGCCCGATGGACATGGACGTCGACACCGACACGGACGGTGACCCCGACTACCTCGACGCGGACGACGACGGCGACGGGATCCCCACGGCCACCGAGCGCGCCGACGCGATGAGCTACGGCGAGGACGACGATGGCGTGCCCGCCTACCTCGACACGGACGCGGACGGCGACGGAGACCTCGACGCCGACGAGGGCCAGGGCGACGCGGACGGCGACGGCGTGCCCAACTACCTCGATCCCGACGACGCCACACCGCGCGTGGACGCCGGCCCCGCGGCCGACGCGGGAGGCGCGGGCGGGGACGCCGGCCCTCCGGTCGACTCGGGCCCCGCGGTGCCCGGCTACTCGGGCGGCGCGGTGTGCTCGGCCAGCCCCGGCTCGAGCGGCGCGCCGCTCGCGTGGATCCTCTTCGCGCTCGCGCTCGGCGGCCTCGTGCTGCGCCGTCGTCGCGGAGCGGCGGCCGCGCTCCTCCTCGGCGCGGGCGCGCTCGTGGCGCCCTCCGCGGCGGACGCCCAGGCGGTGCACCTCGACCAGTACCGCTCGGCCGAGACGCCGGACGACGGCTTCGCGATGAGCCGCCCCGATGACCTCGGGCACCTCCAGCTCGGCGCGCAGCTCCACCTCGACTACGCGCTCAACCCGCTCGTCTACGAGACGAACCAGGGCGACTCGGGGACCGAGACCGCGTCGGCGGTCGAGCACCAGCTCGCCGCGCAGCTCGGCCTGTCGTTCGGGCTCTTCGATCGCCTCGTGATCTACGCCGGCCTGCCGGTCAGCCTGGTGATGGAGGGCGAGCAGCCGGCCGGCGGGTTCGGGCCGGACGGCGCCGGCGTGGGCGACCCCTGGCTCGGCGCCCGCGTGCGCCTCTTCGGCGAGCGCGAGGACGTCTTCGCGCTCGCAGCGCAGGCGACGGCGACCTTCCCGCTCGCCCAGGCGGCCAACGAGTCGATGCGGTGGACCGGCGAGGACGGCGTCGCGATCCACCCGGAGCTCCTCGCCGAGCTGCGCCCCATCGACTGGCTCCGCGTCCAGGCCAACCTCGGCGCGCGGTTCCGCGCCACCGACCGCGCGCGGTTCAGCGCCCAGCAGCTGGACGTCAGCCACGAGCTGACCTGGGGCCTCGGCGTGAGCGTGCCGATCCTGCGCGAGGCCGACTACGACTCGCTGACCGCGCACGCCGAGGTCTACGGCGCGAGCACCTTCGAGCGCTTCGGGGAGCGCGCCGAGTCGCCCATCGAGGGGATCCTCGGGGTGCGCGTGCGCCCGATCGAGCAGCTCCGCCTCGGCCTCGCGCTGGGCACCGGCTTCACCCGCGGCTACGGCTCGCCCGATCTGCGCGGCGTGCTGACCGTCGGCTGGGTGCAGCCCCTCGCCGAGTCGGCGAGCCGGCCGGGCCCCGACGACCGCGACGGCGACGGCGTGCGCGACGGCGCCGACGAGTGCCCGAGCGAGCCCGAGGATCGCGACGGCTTCGCGGACGACGACGGCTGCCCCGATGTCGACAACGACGAGGACGGGGTCCTCGACGGCGACGACGGCGCGCCGAACGACCCCGAGGACGCCGACGGCTTCGAGGACGAGGACGGAGTCCCGGATCCCGACAACGACCGTGACGGAGTTCCGGACACGAGCGACCGCTGCCCGACCGAGGCGGAGGACCGCGACGAGATCGCGGACGACGACGGCTGCCCCGAGGAGGACGCGGACTCCGACTCGGTGCTCGACCCCGACGACCACTGCCCGATGACCCCTGGGGTGGCCAACCCGGACAACCCGGAGTGCAGCGGCTGCCCCGCGCGCGCCTGCGTCAGCGCCGAGGGCGAGATCCGGATCCTCGATCGGGTCGAGTTCGCGACCGACAGCGACGAGATCCTCGAGCGCTCCAACCCGGTCCTCGAGGACGTGCTCTCGATCCTCTCGAGCAACCGGCAGATCCGCCGCGTGCGGATCGAGGGCCACACGGACGATCGGGGCGACGACGACCACAACATGGACCTCTCCCGTCGCCGCGCGGCCGCGGTGCGCGCGTGGCTCACGTCGCGCGGCCTCGCGGTGGGTCGGCTCGCGGCCTTCGGCTGCGGCGAGCTCCACCCGCGGGTGGCCAACGACACGGCCTCACGGCGTCAGGAGAACCGCCGGGTCGAGTTCTTCATCCTCGACCCGGCGCCGGCCCGGAGCGACCACAGCGTCGAGGGCTGCGTCGAAGCCGAGTGATCGCGCGTCGCGACGAGGGAGAGCGACCGGCCCCGCGAGGCGCGACCTCGCGGGGCCGAGCCGCGTCGAGGCCGCCGCATCCGCCGGTCGGCGATGGTAGATTGCACGGCGTGGAGCCGGACGAGCCGCGGTTCGGGGGCAGTGATCTCGAGGGCGGTGATTCGTCGCTCGAGAGCCGGGAGCTGGACCCCGACACGCTGCTCCTGAGCGGCTTCAAGTCGGGCGCGGTCTTCGCGGAGCGTTACCGCCTCGAGGAGCTGCTCGGGGCGGGCGCCATGGGCAAGGTGTTTCGCGCGCTCGACACCGAGAGCGGGCGCCGCGTCGCGCTCAAGGTGCTCCACCCCGAGCAGGCCAAGAAGGCATCCGTCCTCGCCCGCTTCCGTCAGGAGGCGAGGGTGCTCCGAGAGCTCGGGCACCCCGGGATCGTGCGGATCCTCGACTCGGGCGAGGCCGACGGGATCGACTACCTCACGATGGAGCTCCTCGAGGGCGTCGACCTCAAGCGCCGCATCCAGCGGCAGGGGCCGCTGACGCCCGAGGCGCTGCTCCCGGTCCTCGTGCAGATCTGCGACGCGCTCGGCGCGGCCCACACCCAGGACGTGGTGCACCGCGACCTGAAGCCGGAGAACATCTTCCTCGCCGAGGGCGCGGAGGGCTGGACGGTGAAGGTGGTCGACTTCGGCCTGAGCCGGGTGACCACGCTCGACCGGATGACGAAGACCGGCGTGATGCTGGGGACGCCGCGCTACATGGCGCCCGAGCAGATCCGCTCGGCGCGCGACGCGGACGCGCGCACCGACATCTACGCGCTCGGGGTCATCACCCACGAGGCGCTCGCCGGCGCCTCGCCGTTCCCCGCGGGCGATCCGGGGCAGCTCCTCGGCTGCGTGATGGAGGGGCGCGTGCTCCGGCTCGAGGACGAGCAGCCGCAGGTCCCGGCGCGCCTCGCCGAGGTCGTGCGGCGCGCGATGGCGCGCGAGCCGCGGGACCGCTTCGCCACGATCGGCGCCTTCGCGGAGGCCTTCGCCGACGCCCTCGGTCGGACCACGGGCCGGAGCCAGCTCGCGATGGACGAGGCGGTGGACCTCTTCGCGGACGCCGAGGACACCTCGAAGGGGACGCTCCCCGTCGACCTGAACGAGCCGGACGCCCCGCCGACCTACGAGCCCGCGCGCTTCACCCTGCCGCCGTCGATGCCCGAGCCGCCGGCGCGCGTCGCCGTGGCGCCGCCTCTCACCCCTCGGCGGCCGGGCCTCGCGCTCTTCGCGATCGCCTTCGTGGTCGTGGTCGCGGTCTCGATCGCCGGCGCGCTCCTCGCGCGTCGCTACCTCAGCGCGGGCCTCGCCATGCCGGTCGCGCCCCTGGTCGCGGAGCGAGGCGCCGCGCCATGACGACCCGCCCGCGAAGCACCGCCGGCGTCCGCACGCGGACCGTCCACGCGCTGGCGAGCGCGCTGGCCTCCTGGGCGCTGGCTTCCTGCGCGCTGGCCTCCTGCGCGTTGGGCTGCGAGCCGGACCCCGCGCCGACCGCGCCCGAACCCGCGCCGCCGACCGGCGCCACGGTCGAGGAGGTCGTCTCTGCGTCGCAAGGTCCGCTGACGCTCTCGGTGCGAAACGTCGCGCAGGACGGCTGGTCGGGGCGGCTCGTCGTGGCGACGCTCGCGGCCGAGGGGCGCGCGCTCCGGGTGCTCCCGAGCCCGCGGCCGACTCCGCTCTCGGAGATCGTGGCCGGCGTGAGCCCGCGCCAGCCCTTCGCCGCGATCTGCGGGGGCTTCTACGATCCCTCCGGCGCGCCGATGGGGCTCGTCCGGGCCGGCGGGGTCGAGCACCACGCGCTCGGCGAGCGAGGCGGCTCGGGCGTGCTCGCGATCACGGGAGGCGGCGCGCGGGTCGAACCGGCGACGGGCTTCGAGGGAGCCGGCGTGACGGACGCGCTGCAGAGCATCGACCGGCTGGTGGTGCGCGGCGAGAGCGTGGTAGGCGCCGGCGCCTCGGACCGACGGGCCGCGCGCAGCGCGATCGCGCTCGGGGAGGACGGGGCCGTCCACCTCGCGGTGGCGTTCGACGAGCGCGCGGTCGTCGCGGAGGACGCCGCGGTGATCACCCTCGGCCCCGGCTCGGCCCAGACCGGTCCGACCCTCGCTCAGTGGGCGGCCCTGCTCCGCGCCGACCCAGCCGAGGGCGGGCTGGGCGCGCGGGACGCGCTCGGGCTCGACGGCGGCTTCTCCACCTCGCTCGTCGTGAAGTCGGACGCGCGCGCGCTCTCGGTGATCGCGGCCCGCGCCACCATCAACGCGATCCTCGTCGCGTACCCCGACGGCTGAGGTCGGGCGCGCAGGCATCCGCCGCGGACGCTGCTACGATCGGCCCGTGCAGCCCCAGACCGCCAGCCGCCTCGGCCCCTACGAGCTCCTCGAGGAGATCGGCCAGGGCGGCTTCGCGCGCGTGCACCGGGTCCGGCGCGACGGGCGTGACTACGCGGCCAAGATCCTGAGCCTCGACACCGCCCGCCCCGAGCCGGCCGCGATCGCCCGCTTCGAGCGCGAGATCGACGTCCTCGGCGCGATCGCGCACCCGAACCTGCTGGAGCTCGTCGACTCCGGCGTCGACCCGGTGCACGGCCCCTACCTCATCACCCCGCTGATCGTCGGGATGACGCTCCGGGACCTCGCGGCGGGGCGCCCGCTGCCTCCCGAGTCCGCGCTCCTGCTCCTCGAGCCGGTGTTCTCGGCGGTGGGCGCGATGCACGCGGCCGGCCTCGTCCACCGCGACCTCAAGCCGGAGAACGTGATGGTCACCCCGAGCGGCGACGTCATGGTGGTCGACCTCGGGCTCGCCCTCGCCGAGACTCACTCGCGCCTCACCCGGTCGGGGACGGTCACCGGCTCGGTGCCGTACATGTCGCCCGAGCAGATCACGGGGGAGGGCATCGGCCCGGGGAGCGACGTGTGGTCGCTCGCGGTCACGCTCTACGAGCTCGTCGCGGGGCGTCGGCCGTTCGGTAGGGAGCGGCCGCGCGAGGAGCTCGCCGCGATCCTCGCCGACACCTTCGAGCCGCTCGGCGCCTCCGACCGCCGCGTCTCGCCGAGCCTCGAGGCGTTCCTCGCGCGCTGCCTCGAGCGCGACCCGGCCGCGCGCTTCGCCTCCGCGCGCGAGGCCCGCGACGCGCTCCTCGGGTGCGTGGACTGGTGCGGCGCCGAGGGTCTGCGGGCGCAGCGGGCCGCGGTGATCACCGATCCGCTCGGCTACCCCGCGCCGTTCGCCGAGCTGCAGGTCGGGCGGCTCAAGGCGGCCGCCCGGGCGCAGATCCAGGCCGGCGACAGCTTCGGCGCGCTCCGGGCGCTCGACCGCGCGCTCGCGTACCGGCCGGACGACGAGGAGATCCTCGAGCTCGTGGTCGAGGCGAGCGAGCGCGCCCCCGCCGAGGAGCGCGGCGCGGTGCAGTCGGCCGCGCGCAAGCTGTTCGGCGAGCACGGCCCGCCCGCCTCGGTCGAGGGGTTCGTCGACTGGGTCGAGAAGCGGCTGAGCGACGGACTCTCGCAGCGCCCGCCGCCGCCGCCCTCCGGCGACGCGCCGGCCGCGGGCACCCCGCCCGCCCGACGTCAGGGAGGCCTCGACGACGGGGCGCTGGTCTGGGTGCTGATCGGCGGCGGCGGCCTGCTCTTCATCGGCGCGATCTTCCTGCTGACGCTCTACGCCGCGATCCGCTGAGGAGCTGCGCGGCCGGCTGGGCTGCGACGCGCGCGCCGGACGCTGATACGATCACCGCGTGACGCTCTGTCTCCGTGCGGCGGTCGTGCTCGCGGCGGGCCTGCTCCTGGCCTGCAACACCTATCCGGCCTCCGAGACGCTCGTGTTCCTCCACGCGAGCCCCACCACCGCGCCGGGCGCCGACGAGCTCCGGGTCACCGTGCTCTCCCACGAGGGCGAGGTCGTCGGCGAGCCGCGGGTCGAGCCGGTGAGCCGGGGCGGCGCGCTCCTCGCGCGCCTCGTGATGACGCCCGAGGGATCCGATCCGACCCGCAGCTTCGAGGTCCTCGCCGAGCTGCTCGACGCGGGACAGCCCGCGCTCACCCTCCGCGTCGCCGGGGGCTTCGTCGAGCAGGAGCGCCGCGAGATCCACGCCTGGTTCCACCCGGAGTGCGAGGGCCAGGCCGACTGCGGGCCGGGGCGCACCTGCGCGCGCGGGGCCTGCGTCGCGTCGTGCTTCGCGGCCGAGCTCCCCGACGCCGCGCCGGACGAGGCGCGGCCCCTCTACGGCGAGTGCGTGCGCTGCGAGCGGAACGAGCCGGTCCCGCTCCCCGACGCCGACCCCTGCGGGTGCGCGGGCGACACCTGCCGCGCGGGTCGCTGCGTGGCCGGTCGGCGGGCCGAGGCGTTCGACATGTCGCGCGGGCACGCGTGCCTGATCTCGCGCGACGAGCTCTGGTGCTGGGGGCAGAGCCACGCGCGGCGGGTGCCGGCCAACAGCGACGTCCCGCGGCGGGTCGAGGGCGTGAACCGGCCCGCGATCGTCGCGGCCGACGACTCGGCGACCTGCGTCGAGCGGATCGTCGGGGGCCCGACCTACGTGCGCACCTGCTGGGGCTGGAACCTCGACGGCCGCCTGGCGGTCGGCGCGACCGATTCGGTGATCGACCCCACCGACGCGCCGCCCAGCGACCCCGACTTCCGGGTCATCGAGGCCGGGCTCTCCTTCTTCTGCGGCCTGTCGCTCGACGGCCGGCTCCTCTGCTGGGGTGGAGACAGCAACTCCGGCGTCGGCCCCTTCACCACGCCGACCGAGATGCACCCGGACGCGGACTGGGTCGGGCTCGACGTGGACTGGCAGAACGGCTGCGCGGTGCATCAGGACGGCCGCCTGCTCTGCTGGGGTCAGAACGCGAGCCAGCAGCTCGGCCGCAGCGATCCGTTGAGCACTGACGCCCAGCTCGTGGCCGGCGCGGACGGGGTCCCCTTCGACGACGTGACCGACGTCGGCGTGTGGAACGACCGCACCTGCGCGGTGCGCGCGGGCGGCGAGCTCTGGTGCTGGGGCCTCGACTTCGAGGGCTCGCCGACACCGCGCCTCCCGACGCGGGTCGGGGACTGGGCCGACTGGGAAGACGTCGACGTGGGCTCGGGCTTCGTCTGCGGGCTCCGCCGCGGCGGCGAGCTGTGGTGCCTCGGTGAGAACGCGGCCGGGCAGCTCGGGGTCGGGGACACCGCACGACGGGACGAATTCGTCCGCGTCGCGGTCACCGAGGACGAGCGCTACGCCGAGCTCTCGCTCGACCGCGCCTCGACCTGCGCGCTCGACGCCGACGGCGGGCTGCGCTGTTGGGGCAACGACCTCGCGGGCGTCCCCGGCGCCCCCGGCGTGCCCGGGCTCCTCGGGCTCGGGCCGCTCCCGGACGCCTTCGTGACTCGGCCTCGGCGCATCTGCTTCTGAGCCGAGCCGGCCCGCGAGCCTCGACAGACTGTCAATCACGTGGCCCAGCGAGGACATCCTGTCCGCGCGCGTGTGTCCGTTGGCCCGCGATCGACCGCCGATCACACCGGCGCGTTCGGGGGCACGATGGTTGCTGCGCTCCGGGCCGTGAACCGACGAACCGCTCCGCAGTGCCTCTCCCGCTCCGTCTCTCTGTCCCGCTTTGCGTCTCTGTGCCTCCTGGGCGCGCTGATCCTCGTCCCGGCCGCGGCCGACGCGCAGGACGCCCCCGGCGATTCGACCGTCGCGGCCACCCCCGGCGCCACGCCCCGCGTCGACGTCTCGTTCCACGACGCGCCGCTGCCGCAGCTGGTGCGCCTCGTCGCGCGCCACTGCGACCGTCGCTTCATCGTGCCCAGCTCACTCTCCGACGTCCGCGTCAACGTCATCAGCGAGCGCCCGGTCAGCCCGGCCGGGCTCTATCAGGGGTTCCTCGCGGTGCTGCAGATGCACGGGCTGACGGTGGTCCGCCAGGGTCGCTACGAGCGCATCGTCTCTGTCGACGGCATCGAGGGCCACGATGTGCCGGTGGTCACCGACGCGGACGCGGCGGACGGCTGAGCTCGGCTGAACCCCAACCCGGCGAACCCCAGCGCCGACGAACCCCAGCGCCGACGAACGCCAGCGCCCGGCAAACCCAGCGCCCGGACGACTGCGGGGCGCCCGTCAGGTGCGCCGCAACAAGATGTGCACGACGCGGTCGATCCGGCGAGAGTCGGCGACCTTCGCGATTCGCTCGATCACGTAGCCGCGCTGCTCGAGCCAGCGCCCGAGGCTCTCGACGTCGTAGCGTCGGCTGTAGAGCATCGTGATCGCGCGGCGCTCGGACTCGAGCACGAGGTCGTGGCAGAAGTTGTACGAGCCCGGGATGGTCGTCGAGTCGTCGTCCTCGCGCACCCAGACCCGCAGGTCCATTCCGACCGGGGTCCGCCCGCGCGCTGCCTCCCAGCGCCGGTAGGGTCCCTCGAGGAGCAGCCGGCGGTTCGCCTCGTGCGCGGTCTCCGTCTCCGAGCGCTGCGTCAGGCGATACACGGGATCGAGCTCCGGCGTCTCTGCGCGGATCCCGACCTCGATCCAGACGAGGTCCCCCGGGCGCACGAGGAAGCTGAGCTTCTGCCGCACGAAGGTGTCCTCGTGGCGCACGTTGCCAAAGACGTTGCCGAGGACCAGCACCAGCCGCCGGCTCTCGTCGTCGTCGTGGTGTCCGGACGTCAGCCGGCGCGCGAAGTCGAGCGGGCCCTCCTCGAAGTCCGCGCAGACCGCGCGCACCATCGCGCGCTCCATCGGCAGTGAGGCTACGGACCGGCGGGCTGCGAGCGCGGCGCGGATGAGGAGCGAGATCGAGACGTCGACCAGGGTCATCGCGCGCCATGGCACGCCGTCGCCGCGCGCCTCGGCCGCCTCGAGCTCCTCGAGGACCGCGACCTCCTTGCTGCCCTCGCCCGGCCCCAGGCTGATGATGTCGAGGCCGCGCGTGCGGGTCCTCCGACCGAGCCCCAGCGCGGTCGCGATCGGGCCCTTGGCGGAGCCGTCCTTTCGGCGCCCCGGCTCGAGCCACTCGCGCGCGCAGGCGCGTACGCCCTGGATCCAGCTCGCCTGCTCGTAGCCGCCGCTGATCAGGTTCTCCCACGCGAGCGCGCCCTGCGGCTCGAAGTAGAGGAAGCGGTGGCCGAGGTAGTCGTAGTGCATCCGGTCGCGGAGCTGTCGCTGGAGCTGAGACGGGCTCGCGTCGGGCGAGATGTCGACGTGGGTCATCCCGCTCTCGAGATCGAGCGGGCTCGCGACCGTCCCCTCGCGCAGCGCCGCCACCCGGCTGCCGAGCGCGCGCTTGACCTGATCGAGCTTGGTCGGCTTGAGCTCGCCCACCGCGCCGGTGCGCCAGTTCTGGATGGTCTCGGGGCTCACCCCGACCAGCTGGGCGATCTCCCTGTCTCCGGTGAGCCCCAGCGACTCCGCGAAGGAGAAGAGGAGCTCGAACACCTGGGCTACCGAACCGTCTCGCTTGCTCACCGTCGCCTCGTGCCGCGGATCTCAGCGCGAAGGGTCGCACACATCCGGCGCGGGCTCAGGCGAAGATCGCGTCGAAGCGGCGGGTCGCCTCGTGCGCGGGCATGAGGCCGAGGTCGGGCGGGTGCGCGCGCTCCTGCAGGGTTCGGCGGTGCGCTCGCCGCGCCTCCTCGGCGGCGGCCTCGACGCGATCGCGCTCCGCCCGCGAGAGCCGGGGGGCGACCCAGCGCTGTACGTCGTCCGCGAGCTGCGCGTGCTCCGCCTCCTCGCGCGCGATGGTCGACATCGCCGCGCGCAGCTCGGGATCGGGGGCGCGGGCCGCCTGCACCGTCGCCTCGAGGGCGGCCCAGCCCTCGCCGAGGCAGCCGTGGACGACGTTGTCCTCGGCGAGCGCGGCCAGGTCCCCGAGCGGCCCGCGGCGCACCTCCACGCGGGCCCGGAACGCGCCGCCGGTGCGCCGGGCCGCGAGCCGCGCCATCGCCACCGCGTGGCGGCGCTCGTCCTCGCGCGCGCCGCGGGCTCGGGCCACGAGGGAGGCGGGGGCCCCGAGCTCGCCGAGTCGCCACGCGAAGTCGTCGAACGCGACCACGCTCGCGGCCTCCAGGAGCGCCGCGTCGGCGAGCCACCGCGCGGTCGGGTCATCGGTCGCGGTCGAGAAGAGGCGGGTCGGATCGGGGGATGGCCGCCCGCCGCTCACGCACACCACCGCGTCGTAGTAGCACTCGACCTCGGTCGGGTCGGACGGCGAGACCTGACAGGCCGCGTGCTCGCCAGGCTCGGGCCGGCAGACCGCGAGGCAGTCCACCACCCCCCCGTCGGGCGGCGCCTGGATGGCGACGCGATCCACCCGCTCGATGGGCCTGCAGGGGTTGCAGCCGAAGCCCATGTTGAAGGGGGCGAGCGCGACCGGGACCGCGAAGGGGAGGCCGAGCGCGATGCGGCGCATCAAGGTGCGAAGTGATTCGTTCATCCTGCCTCCAACGCGCGCTCGCCCGCTCGCTTACACCCGGCGCGATGAACAAGAATAGACCATCGGCCTGACGCGCCGGAGAAACGGGTTGCGACGCGATCGGATCATGAGGATGGTGCCCGAATGGACCGGGCCGTCCGCCTCCGCAGCCTCTGGAGCTGGCTCCCCGCGTTCCGCGTGGTCGCGGAGACCGAGCACCTGCCCACCGCGTCCGAGACGCTGCACGTCAGCGCGTCGAGCCTCTCGCGGACGATCCGGCTGCTCGAGGACGACGTGGGCCAGCCGCTCTTCGACCGCGTCGGGCGCAACCTGGTGCTCAACGCCGCCGGCCACGAGCTGCTCAGCGCGGTGCGCCGCGCGATGCGCGGGGTCGACGAGTCGCTCGTGCGCCTCGGCCCGGGGGTGATGTTCGGGCCGATCGAGATCGTCTGCCCCGCCCCCTACGCGCCGATCTACGTCCTGCCGGCGCTGCTCTCGCTTCGCGAGGCGCAGCCGCACCTCGAGCCGCACGTGACGAGCATCGCGACCCCGCGCATCAACGAGGCGCTCCGGCAGGGCTCGATCGACGTCGCGGTGACCGACGCCCCCAGCGCGACCGACGACCTCACCTTCGTCGAGCTCTGCCTCGTCCCGCACGCGCTGTCCTGCGCGCCGTCTCACCCGCTCGCGGGGCGCGAATCGATCCTGGACGCGGACCTGGAGGCGCACCCCTTCGTCGCGCCGAGCCCGGCCGAGGACGGGCACGTCCCGGACCGGTGGCCGGCGGATCGGCCCCGGCGGATCGGGCTCACCGTCTCGCAGCTCCAGGTCGGCCTCGACGCCTGCGCGTCCGGCGGCTACCTCGCGGTGCTCCCCTGGCCGGTGGCCGAGCGGGCGGGGCTCGTCCGGCTGCCGGTGCCCGGGATCGAGCCGTGCGGTCTCTACGCGGTCCACCGCCCCTCGCTCGCTCCCGACGGTCGGACCGAGGCGGTGGTGAGCGCGCTCGTCGAGGCGGCGGCCGCTCGCTGAGCGCGCGAGTGGACTTCTCGCGCGCGCTGCCCGACCCTACGCTCCGCGCTGGAGACCCCCGTGGAGCTCGACGTCGTCCTACTCTCGCGTCTGCAATTCGCGTTGACCGTGATGGTCCACTACCTGTTCCCCCCGCTCTCGATCGGGCTCGGGGCGCAGATGGTGATGACCGAGGCGATCTACCTGCGCACGGGCGACCGCCGCTGGGAGTCGCTCGCGCGCTTCTGGACCCGGCTCTTCGCGGTGAACTTCGCGGTCGGCGTGGCGACCGGGATCGTGATGGAGTTCGAGTTCGGCACCAACTGGGCGACCTACTCGCGCTTCGTCGGCGACGTCTTCGGCTCCGCGCTGGCCTCCGAGGGCATCTTCGCGTTCTTCCTCGAGAGCGGCTTCCTCGCGGTCCTCGTCTTCGGCTGGGATCGCGTGGGCAAGCGGATGCACTTCTTCGCCACGCTGATGGTGTTCCTCGGCTCGGTCTTCTCGAGCGTCTGGATCGTCATCGCCAACTCGTGGATGCACACCCCGACCGGCTTCCACATCGTCGAGCGAGGCGGCGGCCCGAGGGCGGAGATCGTCGACTTCTGGGCGATGGTCTTCAACCCGTCGAGCATGCACCGGCTCGGTCACGTGCTCCTCGGCGCGTTCATCCTCGGCGCGTTCTTCACCATGTCGATCTGCGCGTTCTACGTGCTGCGCGATCGGCACCAGGAGCTCGCGCGGCGCGGCTTCAAGCTCGGCCTCGCCTTCGCGGCCGTCAGCTCGCTGTTGATGCTCGTGAGCGGTCACTCGCAGGCGGTCGCGCTCGCGCACAACCAGCCCGCCAAGCTCGCCGCGTTCGAGGGCCACTTCCACACCGGCGAGGGCGCGACCGACCTCTACGTCATGGGCTGGCCCGACGAGGCGTCCGAGACGGTGAGCTTCGGGGTGGCGATGCCCGGCATGCTCTCGTTCCTCGTCTACGGCGACGACACCCCGGTCGCGGGCCTCGACCAGACGCCGCCCGAGGACCGCCCGCCGGTGCTCGTGCCGTTCGTCACGTACCACG
Source organism: Polyangia bacterium (assembly GCA_030426845.1). Classification (GTDB taxonomy): domain Bacteria; phylum Myxococcota_A; class Polyangia; order Polyangiales; family Sandaracinaceae; genus JAUHXR01. Next base: position 14,481 of record JAUHXR010000178.1, read on the forward strand.
TGATGGTGGGCCTCGGGATGGGCTTCATCGGCCTCACCCTGCTCGGGCTGTTCCTCTGGTGGCGCGGCCAGCTCTTCGAGCGGCGCTGGCTGCTCTGGGTGTTCGTCGGCGCGGTGATCCTCCCCTACGTGGCCAACCAGGCCGGCTGGGTCGCCACCGAGGTCGGGCGCCAGCCGTGGATCGTCTACGGGCTCCTGCGCACCTCGGACGCGGTGTCGCGCTCGGTGCCTGGCGAGCAGGTCCTCGGCTCGATCGCGCTCTTCTCGTTCATCTACCTCGCGCTGATGGCGCTCTGGGTGTTCGTCATGAACGAGAAGATCAAGCACGGGCCCGACGAGCCGCCGGCGGAGGAGGCCGGCCCGAAGGGCGAGCGCGGCTCGCTCCTCGACGCGGCCTCGGGCCTCGCGGAGCCCTCGCGCGGCCTCATGTCGGAGGACGAGCCGTGAGCGGGCTGCAGATCCTCTGGTTCGTGATCCTGGGCGTCCTCCTGGCCGGCTACGCGATCCTCGACGGCTTCGACCTCGGCGTCGGAGTGCTCCACCTCTTCGCGCGCGGCGACCGCGAGCGGCGCCTCACCATCAACAGCATCGGCCCGCTCTGGGACGGCAACGAGGTGTGGCTCGTGACCTTCGGCGGCGCGCTCTTCGCCGCGTTCCCCGAGGCCTACGCGACGATCCTCTCGGCGATGTACCTGCCGGTGATCGTGCTGCTGTTCAGCCTCATCGGCCGCGCGATCTCGATCGAGTTCCGCAGCAAGCGCCCGTCGCGGGCGTGGCGCACCTACTGGGACGTCAGCTTCAGCCTCTCGAGCGCGGTCGTGGTGCTGGTCTTCGGCGTCGCCGCGGGCAACGCGATCGCGGGCATCCCGCTCGACGCCGACGCCGAGTACGCGGGCGGGCTCCTCGACCTGTTCGGGGTCTACCCGCTGACGGTCGGCGCCTTCGCGGTCGCGACCGCCGCGATGCACGGCGCGATCTTCCTCTACCTCAAGACCGAGGGCGAGCTGCAGGCGCGCGTCCGCGGCTGGATGTGGCGCAGCTTCTTCGTCTTCCTCGCGCTCTACGCGCTGACCACGGGCCTGACGCCCGTCTACGCGCCCCACGCGTTCGACAACTTCGAGCATTGGCCCGCGGCCTGGATCGTCGTCGCGCTCAACGTCCTCGCGGTCGCCAACATCCCCCGCGCGATCCACCACGGGCGGCCGACCTACGCGTTCGTGTCCTCCTGCTGCACCATCGCCGCGCTCGTCTTCCTGTTCGGGATGGCGCTCTTCCCGAACCTCGTCGTCTCGAGCACGGACGCCCCGAGCCTCACGGTGGCGTCGGCCGCGTCGAGCGAGACGACGCTGAAGCTGATGGCCTACATCGCGGCGATCGGCGCGCCGCTCGTGATGACCTACACCGGGATCGTCTACTGGGTGTTCCGGGGCAAGGTCCGGCTGACCAAGGAGAGCTACTGACGTCGACGCCGGCCGAGGAGGCCCAGCGCGACGATCAGCAAGAGCCCCCCGCCGCCCGGTGAGCTCCCCGCCACCCGGCAGCCGCAGCCCCCGCCGCGCGGCTCGAACGTCTCTCCCTCGACGTCGCACGTCCCGTGGCGGGGGAGCTGGATCGGGCGCGGCTCGGAGACGCCCGCGCCCTCGAGCTCGATCCACCCGACGTCGAACAGGCGAGGGCCCTCGCCGCGGAGCACGAAGAAGAGCGGCTCGGTCGCGTCGCTCGGGCTCAGATCGAAGGCGACGGTGCGCCAGTCGTCCCAGCCGCCGCCGGCGTCGATCGCGGCCTCGCCGATGAGCCGCCCGTCGACCGCCCCCTGTCGGACCTCGAAGCGGCCGGCGACCCCGTCGCTGCTCACGCGGACGCGGCCTCGGAAGACGTTCGTGAGGTTGAGCGCCTCGAACCCGAAGTGGCTGCCGTCGGTGCCGCCGGTGAGCCGAAAGCCGGGCCCGCCGTCGGTCGTCGGCGCGGCCTCGAGGCCCTCGCGGATCGGGGCGAGCTCCGCCTCGAGGTGCTGGGGGCGTAGCGCGATCGTGGCCTGGGCGCTCAGGGCCGGCGCGCGGTCGGCGCCGCGATCGGTGTAGCGGGCGGTCAGCACGAAGAAGAGGTTCTCGCCGTCGCCGTGCTCCGCGGTGACGCGGATCGCGCCCTCGCAGCCTCGGGTCGTCGCGAGCGGGTGGGCGTGCGTGTCGTGGCCGAGCGCGCTCTCGACCTCGATCGCCTCGCAGACATCGCAGTTGTCGCTCGACCCGTCCTCGACGTCGTCGACCTCGACCCGGAAGTAGACGAACTCGTCGTCTACGTAGGTTCCCTCATTGACGGGGGTCACGAAGCGGATCGTCGGGGCGTGGTTGCCGGCCACGACCCGGACGACCGCGAGCCCCTCGTTGCCGTCGGGGTCCCGCACCCGCAGCGTGACCACCCTGGGGCCCGGCTCGTCGAACGTCACGCGCGTCTCGACGTCGGTGGAGTCCGCGACCCCGTCGCCGTCGAAGTCCCACGCGAAGCTCAGCGGGTCGCCGTTCGGATCGGCGCTGTCCGCGGCGCTGAGCTGCACCGTGAGGGGGACGGCCCCGCTCGTCCGGTCGGCGCGCGCCACCGCGCGGGGCGTCACGACGCGGCGCACGTAGTCCACCCGCACGAGCTGGGCGTCCGGGTTGTCCTCCCAGCCGCTGCCGTACTCCAGCATGAACAGCCGGCCACCCGGGCCGAAGCGGAGCTGCATGGGCCGGCGGATCGGATGGGATGCGAGGAAGCGCTGGATCTGGACGACCTCGCCGTCGGCTCCGGTGCGCACCGCGTGGACGCTGTGCCGGCTCCAGTCGTAGACGAAGACCGAGTCGTCGTAGAAGCGGGGCAGGGCGCCGGGCGCGCGCGGGCCCGAGTCCCAGTGGTAGGTCGGGCCGGCCATCGCGGTGCGGTAGTGCGTCTCGTCGGTGTGCAGCTCGGGGAACTCGTCCGAGCGCGCGTAGGGGTAGTAGATCCAGGCGCCGATCGCGGGCGGCAGCTCGCGCGCGCCGGTGTTGTTCGGCGAGTCGTTGATCAGGCGCGCGCAGTCGTGCGTCGCGCCGCTCGAGCTCGACTCGAAGTCGAAGTCGACGTACGGGAGGTTCGGGCCGAGGCAGTACGGCCAGCCGAGGTTCGCGGCGGCGCGCACCTGGTTGATCTCGTCGTAGCCGCGGGGCCCGCGCTGGGGCAGGTCCACGTGCGAATCGGGGCCGACGTCGCCGACGTAGAGCCAGCCGGTCTCCGGGTCGAAGGCGATCCGGAGCGCGTTCTTGAGGCCCATCACGTAGATCTCGGGCCGCCCGCCGACTCCGCCGGGGAACAGGTTGCCGTCGGGGATCGTGTAGGTGCCGTCGGGCTCCGGGTGGATCCGGAGGACCTTGCCGCGCAGGTCGTCGGTGTTGCCGCTCGTGCGCTGCGCGTCCCAGTGGGCGCGGCCGGGGCGCTCGTCGGCCTCGGCGAACCCCTGGCTCTCGAAGGGGTTGGTGTTGTTGCCGATCGAGACGTAGAGGTTGCCCGCGTCGTCGAGCTCCATCCCGCCGGCCGAGTGGCAGCAGCGCTCGCGTTGGGTGGGGATACGCAAGAGAACCTGCTCGCTCCCGAGATCGAGGGCGTCGTCGGTCAGGGTGAAGCGCGAGATCCGGTGCACGCTCTCGCCGCTCGGCGAGTACATCAGGTAGACCCAGCCGTTGTCGACGAACCCAGGGTCGAGCGCGACCCCGAGGAGGCCCATCTCGTAGGCGCCGAAGACGTCGAGGTTGCCCGCAGTGATCGCGAAGCCTCGCGCCGGGTCGTAGACCCGGACGCGTCCGAGCCGCTCGACGAAGACCACGCGACCGTCGGCGGCGACGTCCATCCCCATGGGCTGTCGGACGTCGGCCTCGAGGACCACGCGCGCGAAGGCCGCGTCGAGGGTCGCCGCGCAGTCGCCCTCCACCTGGCCGGCGGCCCACGCGACCGCGCCCGCGACGTGCGCGCGCAGCTCGGGCGAGGCCCAGCCGCCGGCGCCGAGCGCGGTGTAGAAGCTCCGCCCCGCGTCGACCTCGCGGCACCACGCGACCGGGTGGTCGAAGCCCATCGCGCCGCCGGGGTAGGTGCGCTCGTCGACGGTGGCGACCACGTGGGCGCGGTCGCGCGGCGAGGGGTCGAAGTCGTAGAAGCTGTCGGCGCGCGACCACTGGAGCGGGACCTCGGCCGTCGCCGGGTGCGCGCGGTCGATCGCGAGGACCGTGCCCTCCACGTCGGAGACGAGGCGCGAGGGCCGGGCCCCGACGAGCTCCTCGTAGAACGGCCAGCTCGGCTCGGTCGAGGCGGCCGAGTGGACGCCGACGAAGCCGCCGCCGCCGCGCACGAAGGCCTCGAGCGAGTCGCGCGCCGCGGCGTCCAGGATGACCCCGTCGGTCAACAGGAAGACCACCGCGTCGACGTCGTCGAGCGCGTGGAGCGCCGCGGGGTCGTCGGCGACGCGGAGCGACCAGCCGGCGGCGACCGCGAGCTCGTCGAGGGCCGCGCTCGCCTCGCCGAGGGCGGGGTGCGGGCCGCCCACCGCGCTCGTGACCACGAGGACGTCCTGGGCGGCGGCGCTCCCCGCGCCGAGCGAGACGCCGACCGCGAGGGCGAGGCCGAGCGCGAGGGGTGCGCCGAGACGGATCATCGCCTCAGTCTGGCACGGCGCCCGCCCGCCCCGAAGGTCGGGCGTGCCCGTCACCCCACGCGGGGGCGCTCAGAAGACCGCGGGCGCGCCCGAGCGCACGCCGCTCGAGTCGATCGCGTCGGCCGCGGCGTCGTTCGGGATGCTCAGCGTGATGCTGCTGTCGTCCATGCTCTTGCACTGAGGGCCCGCGTTCTTGGTGACGACGA